>NZ_LDUL01000003.1:0-165171 GCF_001043615.1 Burkholderia sp. LK4 | reverse complement strand
AAAACCTTAACTGAACGGCATTAGGCCTTCGGGCCGGTTTTTTCATGGCTGCGCAATTCGGGCGAATGTCGCGCTGAGATCGCTGGGTCAAACCCGCACCGCGCGATCATTCCACTTCTATCGCTGCGTCGAGCCTGCATGCGCGATTGCTCTGCTTCGATCGCTGCGTCAAGCCCGCGCACCGCGCGATCACTGCGCGTCTACCGCTGCGGCGAACCTGCATGCGTGATCGCTCCGTTTCTATCGCTGGGTCAAGCCCGCGTCGCGCGATTGCTCCGCTTCGATCGCCGCATTGAGCCTCCACCGCGCACTCACTCCGCCGCATCATCCATCCAGCTTCCCGCCAGCGCCTGAAACAGCGCCGCCGTATCGGCAAGCCGGTCGGCCTGTGCGCGCGTACGGTCGAGCGCCGTCTGCAGTGCCTGCCGCTGCGCGTCGAGCAGGTCGAACGTGCTGATTCCGCCTGCCGCGTAACGATCGCCGGCAATCGCGTTGCTTGCCGCCGCTTCCTGCGCAGCGGTGTCTCTCGCCCGCAGCTCGGCAGCGTCGTGCTCGACCGCGCGCATTGCGTCGGCCACCTGCTGCAGCGCCTCGAGCACGGTTTCCCGGTAACTCGCGAACGCGGCGTCGTACGCCGCTTCGGCCGCGCGTTTCTTCGCACGCAGTTCACCGCCGTGAAAGAGCGGCTGCGTGAAACCGAGACCGACATTCCATACATTGAGCCCGCTCACGATATCCGCGATACGTGTGCGCTCCGAGCCGATCCCCGCCGAAACCGAAAAGCGCGGATACAGGTTCGCGGTGGCCACGCCGACGTTCGCGCTCGCCTGGTGCAGCACGGCTTCGGCGGCGCGGATGTCGGGCCGTTCGCGTGCGAGCGTCGACGGCAGCGCAACGGGCAGCGTGCGAGGCAGCGCGAGCGTATCCAGCGTGAGGTCGGGCAGCATCGCGTCGGCGGGCGGCGCGCCGAGCAGGATCGCGAGCCGGTGGCCGGACTGCGCGAGGCGGGTCGCGAGCGGCGGCAGCGACGCCTGCGTCTGCGCGAGCAACGCGCGCTGCGCATGCACATCGGCCTGTGATACGCCACCGGCAACGAAACGCGCTTCGACGATGCGCAACTGACGCGTCTGCGCGTCGATCAGCTGCCGCGTGAGCGCGACCTGCTGCGCGAGCGACGCGCGCAGGATCGCGGTGGCGACGACGTTACCCGCGAGCGTCAGGCGCGCGGCGTCGAGCGTATAGGCCTGATAGTCGACCTGCGCGCGCAACGCCTCGAGCGCGCGCCGGTTGCCGCCGAACACATCGAGCACGTACGACACGCTCACCGACGCGTCATAAAGCGTGAACGGCCCCGGGCTCGGCACGCTGGCCGGCAGGCCGAACGCGGTCGTGTCGACCTGCTCGCGCGTCGCGGACAGGCTCGCATCGACTTTCGGCAGCATCGTCGCGCCGGCTTCGGCTGCATGGTTCTGGCGCGCTTCGTCGAGCCGCGCGCGGGCTTGGGCAAGCGTCGGGCTGTTGCGCCACGCGGTATCGACGAGCCGGTTCAGCGGTTCGGAGCCGAACTGCGTCCACCAGTGCTGCGGAGTGTGTTCGGCCGATGCGAACGTCTGGCCATCGCCTGCCGGGCCGGCGGCGGCGGCCGTCGTCGCCGGTGGTTCGCCGCGCGTGTAGCGCTGCGTGGCGGGCGCATCCGGCGCGTGGAAATCCGGCCCGACCGCGCATCCGGCGACGAGCAGCACGGCAGCGACCAGCGTGCAGCAGCGGGTGGCGTGGAGGGGGCGACGCGAAGCCGGTTTCATCGTGCGGTGCCTAGTCGAGCGTGCGCCGGTAGAAGCGCAACGCGATGCCCATCACGACGACGGTGAACAGCGCGACCGGCCACACGGATGGCCACAGGTCGTTCCAGCCGTTCCCTTTCAGCAGGATGCCGCGCACGAGGCGGTTGAAGTAGGTGAGCGGCAGCAGGTTGCCGATGAACTGCGCCCACTTCGGCATCCCGGCGAACGGGAACATGAAGCCCGACAGCAGGATGTTCGGCAGGAAGTAGAACACCGCGAGCTGCATCGCCTGCAACTGGTTCTGCGCGAGCGACGACAGCGTGATGCCGACGGTCAGGTTCGCGGCAATGAACAGCAGCGCGGACAGGTAGATCGCGAACGCGCCGCCGACGAACGGCACCTCGAACACGAAGCGGGCGGCCGCGAGAATGATCGACACCTGGATCAGCCCGATCAGCACGTACGGGACGATCTTGCCCGTCATCACCTCGAGCGGCCGCACGGGCGTCGCGAGCAGGTTCTCCATCGTGCCGCGCTCGCGTTCGCGCGTGATCGCGAGGCCCGTCATCATCACCATCGTCATCGTCAGGATCACGCCCATCAGGCCCGGCACGACGTTGTACTGCGTGATGCCCTCGGGGTTGTAGAGCCGGTGCAGCACGACGTCGAAGGCGGCCGGCCGGCCGTTCAGGTGCGCGAGCGGGCCGGTCAGGTCCTTGTCCGCGACCGGCTGCACGAGGCCGGCGAGCGCGCCGATCGCCGACGCGGTCGCGACGGGATCGGTCGCGTCCGCCTCGACGAGCAGCGACGGACGTTCGCCGCGCAGCAGCCGGCGCGAGAAATCGGCCGGCACGTTCAATACGAACAGCACGTCGCCGCGCGCGAGCGCACGCTGGCCGGCCGCTTCGTCGGGCAACGTCTCGACGATGTCGAAGTACGCGGAGTTGCGCATCGCGGCGACGAAGCTCCGCGCGAACGGGCTCGCGTCGGCGACGATCACCGCGGTCGGCAGGTGCTTCGGATCGGTGTTGATCGCGAAGCCGAACAGCGCGAGCTGGATGATCGGCACGCCGACGATCATCGCGAACGTCACGCGGTCGCGGCGCAGCTGCAGGAATTCCTTCAGCACGATGCTCCACCAGCGCGCGACCGAGAACGCATCGCGCAAGCGCGCCCACGCGTTCATGACGACGCTCCGCCGGGCGGCGCAGACGCGCGGCCCATCATGTAGATGAATACGTCCTCGAGGCCGGTGTCGATCGGCGCGACCTGCAGCGCGGCGGCCCCGCCGGCCTGCACCGCGACCTGCGCGAGCGTCGCGTCGAGCCGCGCGCGATCGCGGCCGCTCACATGCAGCGCCGAACCGAACACGACCGTCTGGTCGACGCCCGGCATCGTCCGCAGTCGCGCGGACAGTTCGGCCAGGTGCCCGCCGGTGATCGCGCGGGTCGCGAGCCCCTGCGACGCGACGATCTCCGCCGACGTGCCCTGCGCGAGCAACTCGCCGTACGCGATATACGCGAGCTTGTGGCAGCGTTCGGCTTCGTCCATGTAGTGCGTGCTGACGAGCACCGAAATTCCCTGGGCGGCCAGCCGGTGCAGTTCTTCCCAGAAGTCGCGCCGCGCGGCCGGGTCGACGCCGGCCGTGGGCTCGTCGAGCAGCAGCAGGGCCGGCTCGTGCAGCATGCAGGCGGCCAGCGCGAGGCGCTGCTTCCAGCCGCCCGACAGCGCGCCCGTGAGCTGGTCGGCGCGGCTCGCGAGGCCGAGCCCGTCGAGGGCGCGCGCGACGGCCGCCTTGCGGTCGGGCATCCCGTACACGCGCGCGACGAAATCGAGGTTCTCGCGGATCGACAGGTCTTCCCAGTACGAGAAGCGTTGCGTCATGTAGCCGACGCGTCGTTTGATCTGCGCGCTGTCGCGCACGATGTCGTAGCCGAGGCAGGTGCCGCTGCCCGAGTCGGGCGTAAGCAACCCGCACATCATCCGGATCGACGTGGTCTTGCCGCTGCCGTTCGGACCGAGAAAGCCGAAGATCTCGCCGCGCGCGACGCGCAGCGACACGTCCTTCACGACATGCTTGTCGCCGAAATGCTTGTTCAGGCGATCGACGTCGATCGCGTACGGGGCGGAGGGCGTGTTCACGGCACCCTCACGGCGACGGGCTGGCCCGGATGCAGCTTCGGCGCGTCGGCCACGGCCGGGCGTGCCTCGATCATGAACACGAGCTTGGTCCGGCTCTCGTTGCTGTAGATCACGGGCGGCGTGTATTCGGCCTCGCTCGATACGTAGGTGATGTGCGCGGGCACGTCGGCCGCACAGCCGTCGCAGTGGATCGCGACGGTGCGCCCCGGTGCGAGCGACGCGATGGCGGCCTCGGGCACGAAGAAGCGCACCTTCAGGTTTTGCGGCGGCAGCATCTGCACGACCGGATTGCCGGCCTGCACCCATTCGCCGACACGGTACAGCGTGTCGTACACGCGCCCGGCGGCGGGGGCGGCGACGCGCTTCTGGTCGAGCTTCCACTGCGCTTCGGCCACGGCCGCCTGCGCGGCGTCGACCTGCGCGGCCTGCGCGGCGACCTGCTGCGCGCGGCCCGGCAGGCGCGCGACGTCGACCTGTTTCTGAAGTTCGCGCATCTGCGCGGCGGTGGTTTGCGCGGACGTGCGCGAATCGTCGAGCTGCTGCTTCGACAGGCCGCCGGCCGCGTACTGGCGTTCGTCGCGCGCCAGTTGCGCGGCGGCTCGCGCGGCCTGCGCGGTGGCCTGGGCGAGCTGCGCCTGCGTGACCGCGATTTCCGGCGGGCGCTTGCCCGTCTGCAGGTCGGCAAGCTGCGCGCGGGCGGCCGCGAGCTGGTGCTGCGCCTGCAACAGCGCAGCGGTTTCGCTGACGGCCTCGAGGGAGAAGGCCGGTGCGCCGGCGGCGAGGGTCTGGCCGCGCGCGACCGCCAACTGCGTCAGCGTGCCCGATTGCGACGACGACAGGTACACGAATTCGCCTTCGACGTAGCCCTGGTAGGTCGTGCCGTTGTCTGCCGGGCGTCCGCAGCCGGCGAGCACGGCGACTGCGGCAACCGCGGCAACCGTCGCCAGCGGCCGTGCGCGGAGCGGGTTCATGACGGCCTCCGTGGCGAGCGGGCCCGAGCGCGACGCGCGGGGGCGGGTGGCTGCATTCCCGAACCGAGCAGCGCGCGGACGTGCCGGTGCAGCACGTCGCGATCGATCGGCGGCATGCCGCGCGCGCTTTGCCACAGTTTCGCGGTCGCGAGCGGCAGCATCACCAGCGCGATGATCGAATGGAACAGGAACGCGGGTTCGAGCGCGGGGTTCAGCGTGCCGGCCTGCTGCGCGCCGCGGATGCGTTCGGCGAAGCGTCCGACATGATCGAGCGGAATGCGCCGGACCATCCGTTCGCGCAGCAGCCCGCCTTCGTGGACGATCTCGCGCAGCCAGATCGACGGCAGCCACGGCATGCGGTGCGTGACGTCGAAGAAGCGGTCGACGAGTTCGCCGACAAGTGCGAACGGATCGTCGTCGATCCGCGGCTCGGTCGGTCGCCACACGAACGCGATCGCCTGTGCGAGCCGTTCCTCGACGATCGCGTCGAGCAACCGCTCGCGATTCGTGAAGTAGTAGTGGACCATCGCCGACGTGACGCCTGCTGCGGCGGCGATCTGCGCGACGGTCGTCGCGGCGATGCCGCGTTCGGCGAACAACTGCATCGCGACGTCGAGCATGTGGTCGCGCAGGTCGAAATCGTCGACCGACGGGCGGCGCCCGCGCGGCCTGGCGACGGTGGATTTCGCGTTCATGGAATCGACGCTAATTGATGAGTTAGTTAATTTCAAGGAAGGGTTTTCGACCGGGTTGATCGAGATCAGGCGAGCGTCGAACGGGGGCGCGGGCGGGCCGGGATGTGGCGCGGTGCGGTGCGGCAAGCCGACCGCGGAGTGTAGGGAGCGGCTAATGCGGAAACGGCGAGGAAGCGGCGGAGAAACGGCGGAGAAACGGCGGAGAAACGGCGGAGAAGCGCCGAGGGAAAACCGGCGGGGAGCGGCGGGGCTCAGTAAGCGAAACGGCGGCGAACCCGGTCGTGCAGCGGGGGCACGTGCGTAGACAACGGCACGCGCCCCCCCGGCAAGCGCTTACTGATCGATCGGCGACGTCAGCGGCACGTGTTCGCCGGTCAGCCCGAACACGACGAGCTGCGCGGGTTCGGTCGCGCTTGCGTTGCGCGACACCTGGTGGCGCGAGCCGGGCGCCTCGTACCAGCCTTCGCCGGCGCGGTAGCGGTGCAGCGGGCCGCCGTTCACCTGCGACAGCACTTCGCCTTTCGACACGACCGCGAACACCGAGCCGAGGTGCCGGTGGGCTTCCGAAGCCTGGCCGGGCGCGTAGTCGACGGTCGCGACGACCGCGAGCTTGCCGGGCGCTTCGGGCACCGCCTGCTGCATGATCGTGTGCACGTTGTCGCCGGTGTCGTGTGCATGGGCGGCGGCCGGCGGCAGCGCGGCCGCGGCCGCGAGCCATGCGCCGAGGGCGGCGCGACGGAGCGTGGCGTACGTCATCGTCGTCTCCTTACTCGGGCATCTTGCGGAACGCGATCGCGAAGCGGTTCCACGTGTTGATCGTCGCGATCAGCATCGACAGGTCGAACAGTTCCTCGTCGGTGAAATGCGGCTTCACGGCCTCCCAGACGGCGTCGGGCACGTGGTTGTCGGCCACCAGCGTCAGCGCCTCGGTCCATTCCAGCGCGGCGCGTTCGCGCTCGGTGAAGAACGGCGTTTCGCGCCACACGACGACGGTCGCGAGACGGCGGTCGGTTTCGCCGTCCTTGCGTGCGTCGGTCGTGTGCATGTCGACGCAGAACGCGCAGCCGTTGATCTGCGACGCGCGCAGGCGGACGAGTTCGGCGAGCGGCTTCTCGATCGAGCTTTTCGCGATGAAGTCCTCGGCGTTGCGCATCACCTTGATGGCGTTCGGGCTGGCGGTATAGAAGTTCAGGCGCGGTTGCATGGCAGGTCCTTTTTCGGTTGGAGCGCACGGTGGCGCGACAGGACCCACTTTAGGGCGCAAGCTGGCCTTCTTGAATGGCCAATTTCTGGAAAATTCAGGTAACCAGTGCCGGGCCGCCGACGCTGCCCGAACCCAGCAGGCCGGCGAGCTTCGCAAGCGCCGTGTCGATGCGCAGCGCGTCGATCCCGCCATAGCCGAACAGCAGCCCTGCACTGACCGGCACGGCGACGTGGAATGCCGAGATACCGTACAGGCCGATGTCCTGCGCGCGGGCGGCGCGGACGACTGCCGCCTCGTCGAGCCCCGGCTTCAGGCGGGCGGCGAGATGGATCCCGGCGGTCGGCACGATCGCGTCGAACCACGGCGCGAGTTCGCCGCGCAGATGCGCGATCAGCATCTTGCGACGCGCATCGTAGTGCTTCTGCACGCGCTTCAGGTGCCGTGCGAAGTCGCCTTCGAGCATGAAGCGGGCGAGCGCCGCCTGCGTCAGCGTGCAGGTGTGCCAGTCGACGATCTGCTTCGCCTTGGCCAGCGCGCCGCGCAGCGCGCGCGGCGGAATCGCGTAGCCGATCCGCAGCTCCGGAAAGATCGTCTTCGAGAAGGTGCCGACATACGCGACGAGGCCCGTGCGGTCGAGGCTCTTCAGCGACTCCACCGGCCGGCCCTCGAAGCGGAACTCGCCGTCGTAATCGTCCTCGATGATCACGGCGCGGCGGCGCTGTGCCCATTCGAGCAGCGCGACGCGCCGGTCCAGCGTCATCGGCATCCCGAGCGGGAACTGATGCGACGGCGTCACGTAGACGAGGCGCGCGTCGTCGGGCAACCGTTCCGTCACGAGGCCGTGCGCGTCGACCGGCACGCCGATCACCGTCGCACCGAGCGACGCGAACGCGGCACGCGCGGGCGGGTAGCCGGGATCCTCGACCGCGACCACATCGCCGGGCCGCACGACGACGCGGGCGATCAGGTCAAGCGCCTGTTGCGCGCCTTGCGTGACGAGCACGTCGTCCCAGCTGCATGCGACCGCGCGGCTGAATCCGACGTAGCGCGCGATCGCCCCGCGCAACTGCGGATCGCCGGCCGGGTCGTGATACTGGGCGGGGCCGCGCATCTGCTGGCGCAGCGCGTGATGCAGGCAGCGCCGCCACGCGTCGAACGGGAACAGCGTCTTGTCGGTCACGCCGCCGCGGAAGTCGAAGGCGGGCGCATCCTGCGGGGCGGGCATCGCGAGCGCGTCGGGCAGGTCGTTCCACAGCGCGCGCGCATCGACCGCGTCGACGCGCGGCGTGCCGTCGACGAGCGACGGCGCCGACAGGGACGCGGCGTGCGGCACGCGCGCGAGGCCGTCGGCGACGAACGTGCCGTCGCCCGCGCGGGTATTCAGGTAGCCCTCGGCCACCAGGCGCTCGAACGCGTCGAGCGTCGTCTTGCGCGAGACGCCGAGCTGTTTCGCGAGGTCGCGCGTCGACGGCAGCCGCGCGCCGCCCGCGAGGCGCCCGTCGACGATCGCGGTGCGCAGTTGCCGGAAGATCTGCCCCGTCAGGTCGTGACGGCCTTCGATGCGGATCGCGATGTCCATCGCAGTGGTTACCTCGGTTACCGTGATTTCGAGTCAATCAGCATACCGGAAGGCGGCGTGGTGCGGGCGACGTGGCGGCGTGACGGGATGCCTGTGCCGGCCGCCGGAGCGCAAGGAATCGCGCGGAGGCCGGCCGAACCGACCGGGCGGGACGCGCGCGTGACCGGCACGACCGGCCCGCATCACCCGATTGGACCTTGGCCCGCCGCTGCCTTACGATCCACGACAACCCCACACCGGAGCGACCCCATGCTGTCCGAAGACGAACTTGCGCTGCTCGACGCGATCCGCGCCACCGGCAGCCTGTCGCGGGCGGCCGCGCGGCTCGGCAAGGCGCCGTCGACGGTGTCGCACGCGGCGCGCCAGCTCGAAACGCGTTTCGACGCGCTGCTGTTCGACCGGCGCGGCTACCGGCTGCAGCTCACGCCGGCCGGACAGTTGCTGACCGACGAGGCGGCGCGGCTGGCGCTGGACGTCGCGCGACTGACGCAGCGTGTGCGGCAGGTCGCGAGCGGCTGGGAAGACCGGCTGTGGATCGTCAGCGACGAGGTGCTGGAGTTCGACACGCTGTTGCCCGTCGTCCACGCGTTCGATGCGCTCGATTCGGGCGTGTCGTTGCGTTTCACGCACGAAGTGCTCGGCGGTACCTGGGAAGCGCTGCGCGACGGCCGTGCGGACCTGGTGGTCGGCGCGACCAACGAGCCGCCGGCGATTCCCGGCTTCAAGTGGTTCGAGCTGGGGGCGATGGAGTGGGTGTTCGCGGTATCGCCGCGCCATCCGCTGGCCGCCGTGAGCGGCGCATTGACGCGAGATGCGATCGGCGCGCACCGGGCGGTCGTCGTCGCCGATTCGTCGCGGCGCGCGTCCGGCCGCGCGTATGGCCTGCTCGGCGGGCAGGCCGTGCTGGCGGTGCCGTCGATGCGCGCGAAGATCCTCGCGCAGCGCGACGGGCTGGGCGTCGGCTGGGTGCCGCGCCGGCGCGTGGCGTCGCTGCTGGCGCGCGGCGAACTCGTGGAAAGACAGACGGCCGATCCGCGCGAGCCGAACCGGCTGTATGTCGCGTGGCACGGCGACCGGGACGGCCGGGCGCTGCAATGGTGGCTCGAGCAATTGCGCGAACCGAGGCTCGCGCAACGGCTGCTCGACGGGATCGACGTGGCCGGCTGACGCGGCGCGGAACCGCGCGACCGAACCCGTCCGCGCAAACACGTTCGACGATTTCGAACGTGTTCGTCGCGCCCGTCGTACGGCAAGGCCGGGCGCGGCGCGCATCCTGTGTCCACGGTCAACTCACCGGTTCACGGGAGAACATCATGCAACGCTTCGAAGGAAAGACGGTCCTCGTCACGGGCGGCAACAGCGGCATCGGCCTGGCGGCCGCCAGGGCATTCGCGGCCGAAGGCGCGCGGGTCATCATCACCGGGCGCGATGCGCAGACGCTCGAGGCCGCGCGGCAAACGCTCGGCGCGGATGCGCTCGCGATCCGCAACGAGGCCGGCAGCGTCGCGTCGGCCCGCGCGCTGGCCGATGCGATCGCGTCGGCGGGAGCGCGGCTCGACGCCGTGTTCATCAACGCGGGCGTCGCGAAACTCGCGCCGTTCGCCGACAGCGACGAGGCCATGTGGGATCTCGTGTTCAACACCAACGTGAAGGGCGCGTATTTCCAGATCCAGTCGCTGGTGCCGCTGCTGAACCGTGGCGCGTCGATCGTGATCAACGGCTCGATCAACGCGCACATCGGGATGCCCGGCTCGTCGGTGTACGCGGCGAGCAAGGCGGCCGTCAATTCGTTCGCGAAGACACTGTCGACGGAACTGCTGCCGCACGGCGTGCGCGTGAACGTCGTGAGCCCGGGGCCCGTGCAGACGCCGCTCTACGGCAAGCTCGGGCTCGACGCGGCCACGCTCGACGAGACGGCCGACAAGATCAAGGGCCTCGTGCCGGTCGGCCGGTTCGGCACGCCGGACGAGATCGCGTCGACGGTGCTGCACCTCAGCGCGCCGGAATCCGCGTTCATCGTCGGCGCGGAGATCATCGCGTCGGGCGGGATGGGCTTGCTCTGATCGGCGAGGCCCCGGCGGGGGCTGCAACCGCCCGGCGTTGCGCCGGGCGGACAGCCCACGTCACCGGCGGACGTATCGCGTCCGCGCGTTGCTTCTATCGTGCCGCACAGGTGCCATGCCTGTCGCCGCCGGCTTCGAGCTGCGTCACCGTGAGCCCGGAGAACGTCGCGCGGCCGTGCTCGGCGAACACGGCGACGCGGTCCGCGTCGGGCGGCGGGAAGATCAGGTCGGTGAGCGCCACTCGGCCGCCGTTCGCGAACACTTCGACCGAGCCGCGATCGACGACGATCTCGAGCCGCAACCGCCCGTGCTCGAGCGGCAGGTCCACGATGTGTTCGCGGCTGAACGTGCCGGCGAAATTCGCTTCGCCGGAGCGGGAGCGGTCGAGCGTCAGCGTGCGCTTCACGGTGTCGTACACGATCCGGGTGCCGACCGAGCCGTCAGCCGAGCGGCGGACGATCAGGCCGGCACGCGCCGCGTGCCGCGGCTCGATCGTGACGGTGATGCGCTGGACGGTGCCGCGCGTCGCGGGCGACAGCGCGCGTGTCGCGGAATCGACCGTGAGGTCGCCTTCGTGAACGGCGGGCCGTCCGTCCGCCCATGCGTCGAACGCGGCCGCCGGCGCGACGACGAGCGTCGGTTCGCCGTCGATCGTTTTCAGCGAGAGTTCACGCGGCAGGGTCGTCGCGCCGCGCCACGGCGTAGTCGGCACTTTTGCCGCGTAATCCCAGTTGCTCATCCACGCGATCGCGACCGGTCGTGAGCCGGGTGCGCCCGAGAAGGTGCCGGCTGCGTAGAAATCCGCGCCATGGTCGACCCAGTGGAATTGCGCGGGATCGGAACCGGCGGGGGCGACGCGATCCGGCGTAAACGTGCGGCCGTCGAAGTGGCCGACGAAATACATCGCGCCCGAGCCGCCGGCGATCGACCACGGGTTGACGTTGACGATCATGACCCACCGTGTTTGTGCGGGGTCGCCGTCGAGCGGCAGCGGCACGAGGTCGGGCATTTCCCACAGCGCGCCGTCGTGCGGCACGCCCGGCCGCGTGAAGTCGCTCAGGAAATTCCAGTGGATCAGGTCGTCCGAGCGATAGAGCTTCACGACGTGCGCATCGGCGACGACCGTCGTCATCAGCCAGTAGCCGCCCGGCGCATACCACGACACTTTCGGGTCGCGAAATTGCTTCGATTCCGGGTCGAGGGTCAGCACCGGGTTGTGCGTATACGGCTGCCAGGTCGTGCCCTGATCGAGGCTGTACGCGAGCGACTGCGCCTGTATGCCGGGTGCGTGACCCGAACCGGGTTTGTAGACACTCGTATAAAGCGCGACGAGCGGCGTGTGGCCCGGTGTGCCGAGACCGGACGTGTTCAGCGTATCGGCGACGATCGAGCCGGAGAAGATTTCCTCCGTCGCGTTCGCGCGCATCGCGACCGGCTGCTCGCGCCAGTGGACGAGATCGGTGCTCGTCGCGTGGCCCCACGACATGTTGCCCCAGTCGTTGCCGAGCGGATTGTATTGGTAGAACAGGTGATAGCGGCCGTTGTCGTAGACGAGCCCGTTCGGGTCGTTCATCCAGTTGCGCTGCGGCGTGTAATGGAGCGCGGGTCGCCATTGCGGGGTGCCGTCGTCAGCCGGCGCGTGGCAAGGCGCGGCAGCGGCCTGGGTGGCCACGCAGGCGAGCAGCAACCGGGCGATCAGGGCGGAAAAGCGAAAAGACGTCGATATCATGCGGGGTGTCGTGCTTCGCCGTGCAAGGCGGGAAAGATGGGCGCCTGCCGCTTTCGACGGCGGTGCGCGCAATGGATGGATGGAAAAAGCGGAGGCGCGCACGCGACACGCGCGATATGCGCCTCCCTAACCCCGTGCCTTTATCGATGATTGTTATGGTTGGTTATCCCGACTTCACTGGCTGTTGCCGTCGTTGTGTCCGGCGCCCGTCGCGGGCAGGTTCGCCGGAATGTCGCCGTAGCCGCCGAGGCCGCCGCGTCCATACGTGCGGTCGACCGCCGTCGACGTGCCGTTGATGTTCACCTTCACCGTCGGCGCGAGCGTGCCGCCGCGACGCGGGCCGATCGCATCGATGAACGACTCGACGAGCCCGCCCGGCATCACGTAGTGCGAATACGACTGGAATTCGCGCGGGTTCTGGTTCGGATCCTGCGAATACGGTGCGCCGGCCGGTGCGGAGAAGTCGGTCGGGTTGCCGAGCACGAGGCCGCTGCCGCCGTTCAGCGGCAGGAAGTCGCTGCGGATGCCGTTGCCGACGAAACCGTACACGCCGTCCGGGCCGTCGACGCCGGCCGCCATCGTCGTGCGGTGGCTGATCGTGAACAGGTAGTACTTGCCGTCCTTCAGGTAGATCTGCGGGCGCTCGGTCTGGTCGTCGACGCAGTTCGCCGACAGGATCGGCGGCAGGAACTTCCACTCGGTCAGTTGCGGGTTCGTCGCGACCGCCAGGCCGACATTGGCCTTTTGATACACTGCGCCCGAATTCATCACCGCGTTGAGATCTTCGCGGTTCGGATCGTTCGGTGCATAGCCGAGATCGGCCTCGGTGCAGGTGCGCGCGCCGCGCGGGCCGCCGGTGTTGCCTTCGAACACCATGTAGGTCTTGCCCGGATGCGCGGGGTCGGTGAACACGAACGGATCGCGGAACGAGAAGTAGGTGTTCTGCTGGCCGGTCTGGTAGTAGTTGCCGTCCGGTTGCAGCAGCGGCTTGTGATTGTCGAAGCCGGTGAACCACACGTGCGTGTTGTCGGCGTGGATGTTGCCGTCGGCGCGCGTGATGATCGCCTGCGGCGGCGTGATGTCCGCGCCGCCGGGTGCCGAGCGGTTGAACGACGTCGCCGTGTAGTACAGGCTGACGTTGCTGCCGTTCGTGAGGCGCGCGGAGCCCGACCATTCGGCGTTGTTGGTCATCGGTGCGGTGCCGAATACCTTGGCGCTCGCGCCGTCCGGGAACAGGTGGCCGCCCCAGGTCCAGCCGCCGTTGGCGGGGCGCTGCGACGCGGGGATGCCCGCGCGGCGATAGAAGAAGCCGATGCGGGCGTGGACGTGACGGTCGTCGAACGTGTAGCCCGCGTGCGGATCGGCGGTGAGCGAGAAGATCACCTCCCAGCCCTTGTAGCTGAGCTGGTTCGCGCGCAGGTCGGCCAGCGGCCACGTGTCCCACACCCACACGTTCGAGTTGATCAGCGGGAAATCCTGCGGGATGTCCGGCATCGTCAGCGCTTGCGGCAGCGAGTTCTTGTCGGCGCCGGCGGTGTGCGACTGCGCGACGATCTGGCGGATGTCCGCACGCGTCCAGCGCATCGTGAAGTTGCCTTCGGGATCGTAGGCCTGCTGCGTATGGGGCGTGGGCACGGGCGCGCCCGTGCCGCTGGACTGCGCGTGCGCGACGGACGCGAAGGCGGCAAGTGCGCCGCCAGCGAGGAGCAAACGTTTGGTCGCGATCGGGCGGAAAAGGGGAAAGTGTGTCATCTCGTCGTTGTTCCCTGGCAAGGTGAAAGTGAACGGCTGAGTGGGCATCGATGTCCAAACCGGTTTGGATGCTATTTCAAACCGGTTTGGAACGCAAAAGATATTTATTTGACGGTAATCGTTACCAATTGGAAATAATTACCCGGCCGGTGCATCCCGGTGTTCGGGCGGCCGGGCGGATCGGCGAATGCGAGGAGTGACGGTGAAGGTGAATCTGAAGGCGCTGTCGGACGCGCTCGGGCTGTCGCGGACGACGGTCAGCCGCGCGCTGAACGGTTACGACGACGTCAGCGAGGCGACGCGCGAGCGCGTGGCGCGGGCGGCACGGGAAATGGGCTACGTGGCCGATCCGACCGCGCGCCGGCTGGCGACCGGTCGGGCCGACATGATCGGGATCGTTTATCCGTTCGGCGCGGGCGACCTCGGCGATCCGCGTTTCGGCGAGGTCGTCGCGGGCATCACCGAGCGGCTCGCGGAACGCAATCTCGATTTCATCATCGCGTCGGCGCGGCCGAACGCGGAACTGGACACCTATCGGCGCATCGTCGAAGGCAAACTCGTCGACGGCCTGATCGTCGCGCGCACGCTGGTCGACGATCCGCGCATCGCGTACCTGCAGGCGAGCGCGTTTCCGTACGTGGCCTACGGCCGGACCCGGATGGCCGAGCCGTACGCGTGGTTCGACTTCGACAACGAAGCGGGCGCGCGGGACGCGGTGCGCCGGCTGACGGGTTTCGGGCACCGGCGCATTGCGATGATCAGCGCGCCGCTTGCGCTGAATTTCGCCGCGCAGCGCCGTGCAGGCTATCTGTCGGCCCTGCGCGAAGCCGGCATCGAGCCGGACCCGGCGCTGCTCGTCGAGTGCCCGTTCACGCACGACGGCGGGTTGCAGGCGGTGCGGGCGCTGCTCGCGCGCGCCGAGCGGCCGACGGCGCTGCTGGTCGACAACAATATCGCGGGCGGCGGCGCGTTTCGGGCGCTCGTGGACAGCGGGCTGCGCCTGGGCGAGGACATGTCGCTGATCGTCTACGACGGCGTGCCGCCGGGCCTCGCGCACCCGCATCGCGTGACGGCGGTCGTGCAGCCGACCGGCCACGCGTCCGGGCGCTCGCTCGCGGAACTGATGCTGCGCCTGCTGGGCAACGGCGTGCGCGAGCACCGGCTCGAGGCGCCGGCAATCGAGGCGGGCGACACCGACGGTCCGTTGCGCGACCAGCCGGCGCGATGAAGGCGAGGGGCGCGAGCACCTGCGGACACCGACGGATCGCACCCCTCGAGAAAGCCCATGACGGCGGCAGGGATGATTATCCATTTACTAGACGACTGGTCTAATCCACGACTATCATCCGTCCTCGTGAATGCGGCGACGTCCGTGGCGCATGCAAGCAAGGCGCGAAAATGCCATCTCGCGCGGTGGTGCTGGTAGCGCGGCGAGACGCCGTCGTTTTATTTTTGAATGTTCTAGACGACTGGTCTAATAGGCGCATGCTGCATTCGGATACGCGGGTCGCACGATGACGCGTCACAACTGACTAACGGACAGGCGCGCCGCGCCGGCCGGTTTTTGGATCATGTGGCCCCGTTCCCAACAACTTTTCGAAGGAGTGTCCGATCATGAAGATTCTGGTTGTCCTGACCTCTCACGACACGCTCGGCGACACCGGCAAGAAGACCGGCTTCTGGCTCGAGGAACTGGCCGCGCCGTACTACGCGTTCAAGGATGCGGGCGTCGAGCTGACGCTCGCATCGCCGAAGGGCGGCCAGCCGCCGCTCGACCCGAAAAGCAGCGATCCGGCCGCCCAGACCGACGCGACGCGCCGCTTCGAAGCCGATGCGGCGGCCAAGGCCGAACTGGCGTCGACGCGCAAGCTGGCCGACGTGTCCGTGGACGATTACGACGCCGTGTTCTACCCGGGCGGCCATGGCCCGCTGTGGGATCTCGCCGAGGATCTGCATTCGATCGGCCTGATCGAGCGCGCGCTGGCGGCCGGCAAGCCGGTGGCGGCCGTCTGCCACGCGCCGGGCGTGCTGCGTCACGTGAAGAATCCGCAGACCGGCGAATCGGTCGTGCGCGGCAAGCGCGTGACGGGCTTCACCAACAGCGAGGAAGCGGCCGTCGAACTGACGGAAGTCGTGCCGTTCCTCGTCGAGGACATGCTGAAGACCAACGGCGCGCAATTCGAACGCAGCGCCGACTGGGCGCCGCATATCGTCACCGACGGGCTGCTGATCACGGGGCAGAACCCCGCGTCGTCGGCGCCCGCCGCCGAGGCGCTGCTCGCGCAACTCGGCCACCGTTGAGCCGATGGCGCCGGCCGGGCCGGCGCCGCACCGTATCCGTCGCCGGGCGCAAGCCGTCCGGCGACGGCCCGAATCGTTCCGTCGTGCGCACCGCACGGCGCGTTTCCCGTCGTTTTGCAGAACCAAGCAAAGGAGCCGTGGATGTCTGCCCTGTTCGAACCGTTCAAACTCAAGGATGTCACGCTGCGCAACCGTATCGCGGTGCCGCCGATGTGCCAGTACGTCGCCGAGGACGGCGTCGTCAACGACTGGCATCACGTGCATCTGGCCGGCATCGCGCGCGGCGGCGCGGGCCTCGTGATCGCCGAGGCGACGGCCGTGTCGCCGGAAGGGCGCATCACGCCGGGTTGCGCGGGGCTGTGGACCGATGCGCAGGCCGAAGCATTCGCGCCGTCGGTCGCGGCGATCAAGGCGGCCGGTGCAGTGCCCGGCATCCAGATCGCGCATGCGGGCCGCAAGGCGAGCGCGAACCGCCCGTGGGAAGGCGACGACCATATCGCCGACGGCGATCCGCGCGGCTGGCAGACTATCGCCCCGTCGGCCGTGCCGTTCGGCGCGCACCTCCCGAAAGTGCCGCGTGAAATGACGCACGACGACATCGCCCGCGTGCAGGCCGATTTCGTCGCATCGGCGAAGCGTGCGCGCGATCTCGGCTTCGAATGGCTCGAATTGCACTTTGCGCACGGTTATCTCGGCCAGAGCTTCTTCTCGGTGCATTCGAACCACCGCACCGACGAATATGGCGGCTCGGCCGAGAATCGCGGCCGCTTCCTCGTCGACACGCTCGCGGCCGTGCGCAAGGTCTGGCCCGAGCACCTGCCGCTGACCGCGCGCCTGGGCGTGATCGAATACGACGGCCGCGACGAAGAGACGCTCGCCGAGTCGATCGCGCTCACGCAGCGGATGAAGCGGGAAGGGCTCGACATGCTGAGCGTGTCGGTCGGTTTCTCGACGCCCGCCGCGCAGATTCCGTGGGGCCCGGCGTTCCTCGCGCCGATCGCCGAGCGCGTGCGCCGCGAGGCTGGGCTGCCGGTGTCGTCCGCATGGGGGATCGACACGCCGCAACTGGCGAACCGCGTGGTGGCGGAAGCGCAGCTCGATCTCGTGATGGTCGGGCGCGCGCATCTGGCCGATCCGCACTGGCCGTACTACGCGGCCAGGCAGCTCGGCGTCGAGCGTCCGTCGTGGACGCTGCCCGCGCCGTACGCGCACTGGCTCGAGCGCTACCGGATCGCGGACAAGGCGGCCTGAGCCGCGTTGACGACACGGCGCACGCATCTTGCGCGTCGCCGATCCGGCGCCGATGGATAGAATGGCGGTTCATGCAGGCCGGTTGCCTGCGCGAACCGCCATTTTTTCATTTCGACAGAGGTGCCATGGGCGCACATGTCCCGTCGTCTCACGACTCCGCCGCACGGCCGCGCGCGCAGCAGATTGCCCGCGCCGTGCTGTATGCGGCGCTGCTGGTGCTCGCGCTGTGGATCATCCGCGACTTCATTCCCGCCATCGCATGGGCCTGCGTGATCGCCATCGCGATGTGGCCGCTGCTCAAATGCTTCGAATCGCACCGGCTGTTCCGTGACCGGCCGACGCTGATCGCGACCGTCATCACGGCCGCGATCTCATTGCTCGTCGTGCTGCCGGTCGCGGTCGCGACCATCCAGGCGATCGGGCAGGCGCACGACCTGCGCGACTGGCTGAAGTCGGTCCAGGACAGCGGCATTCCGTTGCCGGACGTCGTCAGCCGGCTGCCTTACGGCTCGGCGCAGATCACCGAATGGTGGCAGGCCAATCTCGGCCATCCGCTGCATGCGGCCAGCGCGATGCACAGCGTCAACAGCGAGAAATTCCTCGCGTTCGGGCGGCAGTTCGGCACGAAGGTCGCGCATGTGCTGCTCGAATTCGGCTTCATGCTCGTCACGCTGTTCGTGATCCTGCGCGCGGGCCACAAGCTGTCGGGCGCATTGCTGCAGGGCGCGCGGCGCGCGTTCGGGCACAACGGCGCGGAACTGATCGACCGGATGGTCAAGGCCGTGTACGGCACGGTGACGGGGCTCGTCGTCGTCGGGCTCGGCGAGGGTGCGCTGCTCGGCATCGCGTATGCGCTGGCCGGCGTCCCGCATGCGGCGCTGCTCGGCCTCGTCACGGCGATCGCCGCGATGCTGCCGTTCTGCGCGCCGATCGTGTTCTGCGGCGCGGCGCTCTGGCTGTTCGTGCAGGGTGCGACGGTGTGGGCCGTCGTGGTGGCCGTGCTCGGTTTCGTCGTCGTGTTCGTCGCCGAGCATTTCGTGCGGCCGGTGCTGATCGGCGGCTCCACGCGGCTGCCGTTCCTGCTCGTGCTGTTCGGCATCCTCGGCGGTGCCGAGACGTTCGGCCTGATCGGGCTGTTCGTCGGCCCCGCGCTGATGACGGTGCTGACGATGCTGTGGGCCGAGTGGATCGCGTGACGATGCGCGACGTTGTGCCGATTTGACGCGTCGGCGCGGCGGGTTCGATGCATGTACAAGCATGCTCGGGCCGCAACGACCGGCTGGCGCGCGGGCATGACCATGCAGGGATTCGTATAAAGATCTCTACATTTCTTTTCGATCCGGACCCAAAGGTCGAGTAGCATGGGGCTTTCGATCGCGCCGGCGCGGCGCAGCAGATTTCCTCAAGCATGCGATTGATTTCGATGGCCCGTCCCGCAGCGACGCTGTCCCTGGCCGCCAGCTGCCTGATGTTGCACGGCTGCGCGTGGTTCGACTCGTGGCTGCCATTTTCGTATTCACGCACGCCGCTCGCGCGGGCCGCGTCGCGGCACGGCGCGACGCGCGCCGATGTCGTCCGCGCGGCCGGCAACCCGCGCAGCGTGTGGATGGTCCGCAACGGCAGCGGCGTCTGCTACAACTACTTCATCGAGCACGGCAACGATCACCGCGAATATTTCGTCGTGTTCGACAGGGCCGGCATCGTTACGCAACACGGCTTCGATTCGTGCATGAACGCCGACCGCAAGGGCACGCTCCAGTCGGGCAAGGCCGCTTCGCGCTAGTGCGCGGCGGCCCGCGGGCGCCGGCCGTTACGCGATCGTATCGACCACCCCGCCATCGACACGCAGCGCGGCGCCGGTTGTCGCCGAAGCCTGCGGCGAGCACACGTAGACCACCAGGTTCGCGACTTCCTCGGGCGTTGCCGGCCGCTGGATGATCGAGCTCGAACGATGGCTGCGCACGAACTCCACGGCCACGTCGTCGACGCTGCGGCCGGATGCGTCGGCCGTTTCCTTCAGCATCGCGCGCACGCCGTCCGACATCGTCGGCCCCGGCAGCACCGAGTTGACGGTCACGCTGGTGCCGGCCGCGAGCTTCGCGAGGCCGCGTGCGATCGACAACTGCGCGGTTTTCGTGAATCCGTAATGAATCATGTCGACCGGGATGTTCAAGCCCGATTCCGACGAAATGAACACGACGCGCCCGGCATTGCGTTCGATCATCCCCTTCAGGTAATGCCGTGCGAGCCGCACGCCGGACATCACGTTCATCTGGAAGTAATGTTCCCACTCGGCGTCGTCGATCTCGAAGAACGCCTTCAGGCCGTAGATGCCCGCATTGTTGACGAGGATGTCGGCCTCCGGTGTGTGCTGCGTGATGCGCGCGACGCCGGCCGCGTCGGACAGGTCGGCGGCGACGCCCTCGAGGCTTGCGCCGGGCACTGCCGCGCGCAGGTGCGCGAGCGCGGACTGCACCGACGCGTCGCTGCGGCCGTTGACGACGACGCGCGCACCGGCGCGTGCGAGCCCTTCGGCGATCGCGAGCCCGATGCCGGCGGTGGAAGCGGTGACGAGCGCGGTCTTGCCTTTCAGATCGATGTGCATGAGCGTGACGGGAGAGGAGTGAACGAAAACCGCCGCGTGCGCCGCGGCGGCCGGAACACAAAGCTTAGGCGAAACGGCGAGATCCCGCGTCGAAGTGGATGGATCCGGTTGCGCGGCGCCGCACAGTCTTGTACGGTGAGCGTTCGCCGTCCGAACCGGGAGCCCGCCGCGTGAGCCGTACCGCCAACCGATCCATCGATCCGTCGCCGTTCTGGCGCGATGCCGCGCTGCCGTTCATCGAAGCGCGCACCGTCGACGACGGCCGCGCGATCTGCTATGCGAAGCACACGCACGACACGTTTTCGGTGGGCGCGATCGTCGGCGGCACGAGCACGTACGTGAACGGCGCGACGCACGAGCAAGTCGGGCGCGGCGTGCTGGTGATCATCGATCCGGAACAGGTGCATGCGTGCAATCCGTACGGCCCCGACGCGTGGGCGTACCGGATGGTCTATGTCGACGTGCCGTGGCTCGCGCGGCTGCAGCATTCGCTGGGCCGCGATCCGAATGGCGATTTTCACGGCTTTTCGCCGAAGTTGACCCAACGGCACGACCTGTTCGCGCAATTTGGCGGTTTCTATCGCACGCTCGTGTCGCCTTCGGTCGATCCGCTCGGCAAGGAGAGCGCTGCGGTCGAATTCTTCACGGCGCTGCACGGCGCGCTCGACCGCGAATTGCCTGGCCCGCGCGCCGGGGACGACAACGCCAAGCTCGCGCGCGCGGCCGATTACATCGCCGCGCATTGCCGCGAGGGCGTCACGCTCGATGAGATCTGCGCGGCCGCCGATTTGTCGCCGTCGTACCTGATCCGCGCGTTCAACGCGCGCTACGGCATGACGCCGCATGCGTTCCTGATCGACCGCCGCGTGCAGTACGGCCGCACGGAGCTGCGCCGCGGCCGGCCGATCGCCGACGTTGCACTCGACGCGGGCTTTGCCGACCAGGCCCATTTCCAGCGCGCGTTCCGGCGGATCGCGGCCGCGACGCCCGGCCAGTACCGCAGCGCGACGAGCTAAGCGGCGAGCTGAGCGACGCGTTGAGCGGCGAGCCGGGCGGGGCGCGCCCTACGTGTCGAGCAGAAAGAGTGCGCTGCCCGCGAGCAGCAGCGCCATCAGCCGGTTGAACACGCGCATCCTCCGCGCGTTCGCGAGCCGGTGCCGCAGCGATGCGCCGGCATACCCCCAGCACGCGATCGACGCGAAACAGATCACGAGATACAGCGCGGCGAACTGCCAGACCTGCGCGCGGTCGCCGTCGGCCGCATACGCGCCCATCGCGGCCACGCACGCGAGCCATGCCTTCGGATTGAGCCACTGCATCGCGGCGCCGGACGCCGCCGACGGGCCGGCCACGTCCGGGTCGGCCGACAGCCGGCCATCGTCGAGCGCGAGCCGCAGCGCCAGGTAGAGCAGGAACGCGATCCCCGACCATTGCGTGGCCGTCGTCAGCATCGGCCAGCGCGCGAGCGCCGCGTGCAGCCCGAGGCCGATCAGCAGGAACAGCGCGACGAAGCCGAGCGTCGCGCCGGCCGCATACCGCAGGCTTGCGCCGAGACCGTGGCGCGCGCCCGCGCTGAGCGCGACGATGTTGACGGGACCGGGTGTGATCGACGACGCCAGCGCGAACGCGGCCATCGAAACCAGCATGCTCATTGATTGCCTCCATGCGAATGTCAAAGTCGCATCGAGACTAACGAAGCCGCGCGTGCCGGTATTGAAGAAAACTGCCCTCGGCGGCGCTGTCTGGATTCAGGCAACGCCGAACCGGGCACAGCGCTCAACGGTGCTCGAAAGTCGTTGGACGCAGGCGTTGCAACCGAAGGCATCGAGTCTCACGTCACGGATGAGCGGCCGCCGCGAGCGCGTCGAACGCGTCGCCTTCCGGAAGCCGATGCCACGACTCCGGGCCCGCGTCGATTTCCTCGACCGTCAGCAGGCACGCATCGAGTTCGCGACGCAAGCGGTCGTGATCAACCGACTGCCCGATGAACACGATTTCCTGCCGACAATCCCCTGCGGGCTCCTCCCATTTTTTCAGCACGCCATCGCGGCGATAGTCGTCGTGCGGCCAGTCCGACTGCGGGATGAATCGCCACCATCGCCCGACGTAACCCCACTGGAACGCGCCGCCCGTCTGCACCAGCATCGCGATGTCGGCATACCGGTGCGCAGCCCAGACATAGCCCTTGCAGCGCAGCAGCCGGCCGTTGTCCCACGGACGACGCAGCCATGCGAGCAGGCGCGCCGGATGAAACGGCGCACGTTCGCGATAGGTCCACGACGCGATCCCGTATGCATCCGATTCCGACGGTCGTTCGTCGGCCTGCATGCGCTGCATCCATCCCGGCGATTCGACGAGTGTGGGCAGATCGAAGCGCCGGGTATCCAGCACGTCCGACGGATCAACCTTGCCGTGCTGCATCGGCAGGATTCGCGCGGAGGGATTCAGCGACGCAAGCATCGCGCGCAGCCGGTTGAAACCTGCGTGGCCGATCCGGTCGAGACGGCTCACGAGGATCACGTTCGCGTATTCGACTTGCTCGAGCAGCAGGTCCGACAGCTTGCGTGGCGGACCGGAATCGCCGTCGTTCGCGAGTGCCGCGTCGTGCGCGACCGGTTCGGCCGACGCGATCATGTCCTCGAACGTCTCGCCGTCGACGACCGTGACGAGCGTGTCCAGCCGTGCCAGCTCGCTCAGGCTGAAACCGTCCCGATCGAGAAACGCAAACGTCTCCGCGACCGGCATCGGCTCCGAGATGCCGGTCGATTCGATCAGCAGATAATCGAAACGACGCTGCCGCGCGAGCGTGCTGATCTGCTCCAGCAGATCGGCGCGCAGCGTGCAGCAGATGCAGCCGTTGCTCATCTCGACCAGTTCGTCCTCGCCTCGATGCAGCTCGACGTTGCGCCGCACATCGTCGGCGTCGATGTTCACTTCGCTCATGTCGTTGACGATCACGGCGACCTTCAGTCCCGCGCGATTGCGCAGGATGTGGTTCAGCAGCGTCGTCTTCCCGGCGCCGAGGAAGCCGGACAGCACGGTGACCGGAATCCTCGGGCCAGGGGCGGCCGGCGCGCGTTGCTCCCCCGGCGTCGTCATGCGCTCTGCCTGGACGCGCGATCCAGGTAGCCTTCGAACAGGTCGACCACGACGTAGCCGTCGTCGGCGGCGTCGCCCCACAGATCCTTCACGCGGAACTCGACGTGGTAGGTCGGCTGATGCGCGGCGCCGGTGTCGCCGTGGCCGATCGCGTCAGGGAAGGGCCACGATTCGGTCGTCCGGTGCAGCACGACACCTTCCTTGCCGCGAACGTAGCCCGGCGCACGGATGTGCCCGCTGACGTATTGGTCGCGAACGACGACACGCTCGCCGACCTCGAACCGCGTCGAGTCGAGCGGTGCCGCCCGGCCGCCGGATGTCGGCGGGTTCGCGAGCCGGAAATGCGAACCGAGCGCGCGGTCGAGTTCATCCTGCGCGAGCACGCCGGTTTCGACGAGCAATGTCGCCGTCGCGATCACGTAGCGCTCGTAGTAGCGCGTGCCGACATGCTGGCGTACGTCGATGCGTTCGACCGCGTGACGTACCTCGTCGACGCTGAATTTTTTCAGTTGGTCCACGCCCACGAACATCAGGCTGTACGCGAGATGTTCCCAGTCTTCCTTGAAGACCGGCTTGTAGCCGAGACTGTTGATCGTATGCGGCACCGGGCCGAAACCCTGGAATCCGCCGAGGTCGTGAAAGCCGTCCATATGTGATCTCCGAGATGAAGGTCGAGAGCGAAACGGGGTGGGAGTCAGCGCGCGCGCGGCAGTGCCACGCCGATCAGCACGTCCTTCGTGACGAGCGTGCGCAGTTGCTCCTCAGTCATGTGCTCGCTGCCGGCCGGCCGCACGGGCAGCACGAGATAGCGGCTTTCGGCGGTCGTATCCCAGACCTTCACGACGACGTCGTCGGGCAGGTCGGTGCCGAGCTCGCGCAGCACCGTGCGGCCCTCGCGGACGAGCCGCGCACGATATTCGAAGCCCTTGTACCACTCGGGCGGCAGCCCGAGCACCGGCCAGTTCGTGCATGAGCACAGGCTGCAGACGATCACGTTCTTCAGCGTGGGCGTGTCTTCGAGCGCGACGATGTACTCGCCCTGCGGGCCGGTGTAGCCGAACTGCGCGCACGCAGCCGTGCCGTCCTTCAGCAGCAGTTCGCGAAACGCCGGGTCGACCCACGCACGCGCGACGATGCGCGCGCCGTTGGCCGGATCCCAGGTCGTGGACATCAGCTCGGTCAGGCCTTCGATATAGCCGTCGGGGATCAGGTTCTTCTCTTTCATCACGCGAAACAGCGCCCAGGCACGTTCGCCGGGCGTCGAGGCTGTTTCCGCGGAAGGGGTCGCGCTCATCGTGGGGTTCCTTGTCGTGGTTCGGGTTGACCGCCGCCATCGCGTTGGTATTGCCGTGGCGGGGCGTGGATGCGTGGTGTCGGTCACGCTCGACGAGCAGGGTAAGAAGAGAAAAAGCGCGGTTCTTTGCCGGCACGGATCGGAAACTGTGCTGAGACGGCCCCGTGGCGCGGCATGGAGCCGACGCGCCACGGAGGCACCGCGACGGGCGGCAATTGGCGCGGCGCCCGGCACGAAAACAGCGGCAGCCGGCGCACGTTTTGCGACCGCTGCATGACATCGGAAGCGCAGGTCCGCCACAGCCAATTTCTTGTTCCGCCGGAAAACAGAACTGCGGATTTTGCCTTCCTATTCTCATCCTCAAGCGACGGCCGTTCGATGTCGCGAATCGCCGGCATCCCCGATGGACCGGCGGAACAACAGTCAGCCAGCACCCCGCGATTCCATCGTCCGGCGACGGTTCCCGTTCGTCATGCGTCGGACGTGGCGGTGCCTGCGCATCCAGGTGAGGAGCATGATGGACAACGTCAACAGAATCAAACTGAAGCGAATCGCGCGCGCGATCGGCTTGTCGCTGATGGTCGTCGCCTCGCATTACGCGGGCGCGGTCGAGGTCGATCCCGGCGATTACGAGCAGTATCCGGCCGGCGCGACGATCGGCGTGCTGTACTACAACTACTCCGCGACGAACGCCTACTACGCGAACGGCCACCGGACGTCGGATTTCGACCTGCAGTCGAATGTCGGCATCGCCCGCCTGCTGCATGTGTTCCAGCTCACCGACAGGCTCACGATCGATCCGCAGGTGTTGCTGCCGTTCGGTCACATCAGCAGCTTCGGCAACGCCGGCGCGCTTGGCAGTACGAACGGTGTCGGCGACGTGATCCTGACCGCGCCGTTGAAATTCCGCCTGAACGAAGCGAAGGACGTCGTCGCCGCGACGGTCTACGTCTACGCGCCGACCGGGAGCTACGACCAGAACCGCGGTCTCAATCTCGGCGCCAACCGCTGGTCGCTCGATTTCCAGGCGGCCTACGTCAAGCACTTTTCGCCGCAGTGGGCACTCGATCTCGTCGGCGACGCGATCTGGTACGGCAACAACACGTCGTACGGCGCGAGCGGCGCGACGCTGCATCAGCGGATGAGCTACAGCGCGCAGGCGATGGTGCGTTACATGCCCGATCCGGGCACGTCGCTCGGGATCGGCATCACGCAGCTCTGGGGCGGTGAAACGAGCGTCGACGGCGCGGACAACAACGACGCGCTTCGCACGACGCGGCTGCGGCTCACCGCGGCGAAATTCGTGACGAAGTCCGATCAGGTGCAAATCCAGCTCGGCACCGATCTGAGCGTGCGCAACGGCCCGAAGAACAGTGTGCTCGCCGGGCTGCGTTACGCGCACATCTTCTGACGACCCGCGGGCGCCGGGATACGCCCGGTGCCTGTCGCGCCGTCTCCCCAACGTCGATACCTCGACATCCGATTCCCTTTCCAGAGAGGTCATGCATGGAATCCGCCATCGACAAACACCTGGTCTGCCCGCGGACGCTGTCGCGCCGCGTCGCCGACGACTACCAGCCGCCGTTCCCGATGTACGTCGCCCGGGCCGCCGAAGACCTGAGCCAGGTCGTGATGGGCTATTTCGGCGTGCAATACAGCGGCGCCGACAAGCGCGCGGCGGCGCTGGCCGCGTTGCGCCGGATCGTCGCCGATTTCGGTGCGCAGGACGGCCCGAACAACTTCGATCTGACGCAACACACCGACGACCAGGGTTACGACAACCTGATCGTCGTCGGCTACTGGCGCGATCCGGCCGCGTATGCGCGCTGGATCGCGTCGCCGGCAGTCGTCGAGTGGTGGGCGTCCGACGCACGCCTCGCGGACGGCATCGGCTACTTCCGGGAAATCGTCGCGCCGCGCGCCGAGCAGTTCGAGACGCTCTACGCATTTACCAGCGATTTCCCCGGCGTCGGCGCGATCATGGACGGCGTCAGCGGCGAGATCGAGGAACACGGCTACTGGGGATCGATGCGCGACCGGTTCCCGATCTCGCAGACGGACTGGATGCGCGCGGACGGCGAGTTGCGCATCGTCGAGGGCGATCCGGCCCGCGGCGGCCGCGTGGTCGTACTGGCCCACGACAACATCGCGCTGATTCGCTCCGGCCAGGACTGGCGCGCGGCCGAACACGACGAGCGCCGGCTGTATCTCGAGGAGATCGAGCCGACGCTGCGCAGCGGGATGGAATTCCTGCGCGACAACGGCGCGGAGGTCGGCTGCTACAGCAATCGCTACGTGCGCTCGATCGATCTCGACGGCAACGTGCTCGACGAGAGCTACAACATCGGCCACTGGCGTTCGCTCGACCGCCTCGAGCGCTGGGCCGAATCCCATCCGACGCACCTGCGGATCTTCGTCACGTTCTTCCGTGTCGTGACCGGGCTGTCGAAACTGCGGCTGTATCACGAGGTTTCCGTGTTCGATGCGAAGCATCAGGTCTACGAATACGTGAACTGCCATCCGCGCACCGGGATGATGCGCGACGCCGTCGCCCGCTGAACGTCGCCCGCTGAATCCCGCCGGCGCCGCCGGGGCCGGCGGCGCCGCTTACCGAACTGGAGAACGTCGATGGCCATCAAACGCCCGACTCGCGAACAACTGTCCGACATTGCAGCCGGTTTCGGCTTTCACGTCGATTCCCGCCAACTCGCCGACTACGACGATGTGCTGCAGGCGAACTTCGATGCGTACGACGCCATCGACGCGCTGCCCGACTATCTGCCCGTCGTCGCGTACCCGCGCACGCCCGGCTACCGCCCGGAAGGCGACGAGAACCGTTACGGCGCGTGGGCGCAAAAGAGCACGATCCACGGCGCCGCCGACGGCAAGCTGCGCGGCAAGACGGTGGCCGTGAAAGACAACATCTGCGTGGCCGGTGTGCCGATGCGCAACGGCGCGAGCACGTTCGAGGGCTACGTGCCCGACGTCGATGCGACCGTCGTCACGCGGGTGCTCGACGCCGGCGGCACGATCGCCGGCAAGTCGACCTGCGAGTACTACTGTTTTTCCGGCGGCTCGCACACGAGCGCGTCGGGGCCGGTGCACAATCCGCGCAAGGCAGGGCATTCGTCCGGCGGCTCGTCGTCGGGCAGCGGCGCGCTCGTTGCGAGCGGCGAGGTCGACATGGCGCTCGGCGGCGACCAGGGCGGCTCGGTGCGGATCCCGTCCGCCTATTGCGGCATCTACGGGATGAAGCCGACGCACGGGCTCGTGCCGTACACCGGCGCGATGCCGATCGAGGCGACCGTCGATCACCTGGGGCCGATGACGGGCAACGTGCTCGACAACGCGCTGCTGCTCGAGGTGATCGCGGGTGACGACGGGCTCGATCCGCGCCAGCGGGCGCTGCCGCCGCGCGCCGATTATCTCGGCGCGATCCGCGACGGCATCGCGGGATTGCGGATCGGCATCCTGCGCGAGGCGTTCGGGCTCGCCAATTCGGAGAAAGTGGTCGACGAGGCCGTGCTGGCCGCCACGCAGCGGTTGCGCAAGCTGGGCGCGCGCGTCGAAGAAGTGTCGGTGCCGCTGCATGCGGCCGGCACCGCGATTTGGCTGCCGATCGCGGCCGAGGGGGCGACGCAGCAGATGATGAAGGGCAACAGCCACGGTTTCAACTGGGGCGGCCTGTACGTGACCGGCATGATCGATCATCATGCGGGCTGGCGCGAGCGCGCCGACGAGTTGCCGGATACCGTGAAGGTGACGATGCTGCTGGGCGAATACTTCACGAGCCGGTATCGCGGGCGTTACTACGCGAAGTGCCAGAACCTCGCACGGCGCTTGCGATCGGCTTACGACGCGGCGCTGCAATCGTATGACGTATTGGTGATGCCGACCGTACCGATGCGCGCGTCGAAGCTGCCGGAGCCCGGTTGCGCGATGTCCGAGTCGCTGACGCGGGCGTTCGAGATGCTCGCGAATACCGCGCCGTTCGACGTGTCCGGGCATCCGGCAATGTCGCTGCCGTGCGGGGTAGCCGACGATCTGCCGATCGGGCTGCAACTGGTCGGGCGCCGTTTCGACGAGGCGACGCTCTACCGCGTTGCGTATGCGTATGAACAGTCGTCCGACTGGCGTCAGACGATGTGCGCATGACATGTCCGGAGCGGTAGCATGCCGCCGCTGCGCCGCGTGCCGGTTCGACCGGCCATGCGGCGTACGCGGTCATCGATTGGACAATGCGCTTTTGAACGGGCACGCTGTCGACTGCGTGTTTGCTAATCCATGTGGGGCACGACCATGACGATGCGTCCTCTCCCGCGCGCCGCAAGCGGCGACGCGACCGGTCCGGCGTCCGGCAGCCCGCTGGACGAACAGGCGAATACGGCCATCGAGGTGGCGACCGACGGCTCGGTCAGCCAGCGTATCGAGTTCTGGCGCGAGACGATTCTGCGCCTGTTCGCGGACGTGCAGATCGCGGCCGTGCAAAAAGCCGATTTCTTCGGCCAGGTGCGGCAGCGCAAGTGCGAGAAGATGCGCATCTCGGAAATCCACGCGAGCGAGCAGGCCGTGATCAGGCGTTATCGCCAGGCGCGCAGCGAGTACGAGGACAAGTATTTCGGGGTCTTGATGCTCGAGGGCAGCCAATCGGTCGAGCAGGACGGCAAGATCGTCACGCTGCATCCGGGGGATTTCGCGATCTACGACGCGACACGGCCGCACCACCTGCAGTTCGGCCAGTCGTGGCGCGAGATCGTCGTCAGCATTCCCCGCGCGACGCTGAACCAGCTCGTCGTCGGGATGGAGCACCGCACGGCGTGCCCGACGCAAACCGGCGAGGGCGTCGGCAGCGTCATGCGTGCGTTTCTCGAGCAGATGTCGTCGCAGATCCGCAGCGTGACCGAGGACGAGATGCGGCAGTTGTCGGATACCGCTATCTCGCTGATCGCGATGACGCTGGGGGGCATCCAGCGCAACGACCTCGCGCAATCGAGGATGAAGGCGTTGACGCTGACGCGCGTGAAGCGGCATGTGCTCGAGCACCTGCACGATCCGGAGCTGAATCCGATGCTGATCGAGCAGTCGATCGGGATTTCGTCGCGGTACATCAACAAGCTGTTCGAGGCCGAGGAGACGTCGCTGATGCGTTACGTATGGAACCTGCGGCTCGAACGGTGCGCGCAGGATCTCGCGAATCCGCAGTGCGCGGCGCTGCGCGTGTCCGACGTCGCGTTGCGCTGGGGCTTCAACGACATGTCGCATTTCAGCCGGGTGTTTCGCGAGCGGTTCGCGATGTCGCCGCGGGCGTGGCGCGAGCAGGGCGGCAAGCCGCGCGCGTAATGCATCGCGGGCCGCGTTCGGGGCCCGCCGGCGCCGATCGTAGGCGGCCGGACGTCGACAGGCGCGGCGGCCGTCAGTGCAGCGCGCGTGGCGCGTGCGTCGGCCGCGAAGCGGCGGCGTCGGTCGAATCGGCCGCGCCGGTGGCATCGGTTGCGTCACCCGCGCGCAGCGGTCCGCCCGCGCAGGGTTCCGTCGATACCGAGAAGCCGAACGTATTGACGCCGCCCGCGCACGCGACGAACACGCCGCCGCCGTGCATCTCGGCGACGGCCTTGACGATCGACAGCCCGAGCCCGTGGTTCTCCTTGCTGTTCGCGCGGGCTTCCTCGAGCCGGTAGAAGCGTTCGAACACGTGCGAGCGCTGCACCGGATCGATCGGCTCGCCGGGGTTCGACACGGCCATCTCGACGAGCGTGTCGCGGCGCGTGATCGTCACGTGCAACGTCGCGCCGGGAGCGGAATGCTGGATCGCGTTGATCAGCAGGTTCGTCATCGCGCGGCGGAACAGCGACGGATCGACGGCCGCGCGTGCATCGCCGTGCAGTTCGGCGCACAGCTGCGCCTCGTCGAGCGGGATCTCGAGGAAATCGAGCATGCGCCGCACCTCGTCGGCGAGCGACACGTCCTTCAGGTCGGTTGCCCGTTCGCCGCGGTCGCTGCGCGACAGGAACAGCATGTCGTTGATGATCACGCGCAGCCGCTCGAATTCCTCGAGGTTCGACTGCAGCGTCTGCCGCATCCGCTCGACGGTGCGGTCGCGGCTGGTCAGCGCGACCTGGGTCTGGCCGATCAGGATGCTGATCGGCGTGCGCAGTTCGTGCGCGACGTCCGCATTGAACGCCTCGAGCCGCGCGTAGGTCTGCTGGATGCGATCGAGCGCGCCGTTGAACGACGTGGCGAGGTCGCGCAGCTCGGCCGGCAGCGCGTCGGTGTGCAGCCGCTGGCGGCGGTTCGCGAGGCTGATGGCCGATGCATCCTGCGACAGCCGGTCGAGCGGCGCGAGCCCGAAGCGGGCCACCGCGCGGCTCAGCAGCAGCGTGATGATCGTCGCGATCGCGATCAGCCCGGCGAGCGTCCAGCCGAAGCGGCGCAGCATCCGCTGCGTGCGCTCGCACGAGCTGGCGACGATCAGCCTCAGTGTCGGCCGCTCGCCGTTGCCGGCCACCGTGACGGTCTTGGTCATCACGTCGTAGCTGCTGTCGTTCAGCGCGTAGCGCTGGAATGCGCCGAACGGCGCGCCGACGGGCACGCCGTCGACGGGCTTGCCGAACCGGAAATCCGGATTCGTGCTGTCGACCTGGTAGCGCGTCGAGCCGTCGGGCGGTTCGAGATCGGCGAGCTTTTCCTGCATGAGGCGCCCGCGTTCGGACGTGAGCGCGTGCGACACGATCATCTCGGCGACCTTGGTGCGCGTATCGAGCGTCGCGCGCAGCTCGGCGAACAGCTGGCGCTCCATCATCACGAACAGCCCGCAGCCCACCAGCGTGAACACGAGCAGCGACACGATGCCGAACATCGCCGACAGCCGCAGGACGATCGAGCGTTTCATGCCGGCCTCTCGGTATCGCCGTCCTCGCGCGCCTCGAGCACGTAGCCCATGCCGCGGATCGTATGCAGCAGCTTGTCCGCGAACGGCCCGTCGAGCTTCGCGCGCAGGCGCTTGATCGCCGTCTCGACGACGTTCGCGTTGCTGTCGAAGTTCACGTCCCACACGAGTTCGGCGATGGTCGTCTTCGACAGCACCTCGCCGCTGCGCCGCGCGAGCACGCCGAGCAGCTGGAATTCCTGCGCGGTCAGGTCGAGCCGCGTGCCGTCGCGGGTCGCGCGGCGGCCGATCAGGTCGACCCGCAGGTCGCCGATCGAGATCAGCGTCGATTCCTGCACGCGCGCGCGGCGCGTCAGCGCGCGCAGCCGTTCGATCAGCTCGAGGAACGAGAACGGCTTGGTCAGGTAGTCGTCGGCGCCGCCGCGCAAGCCCCGCACGCGGTCGTCGACGCGGTCGCGCGCGGTCAGCATGATGACGGGCGTCTGCTTCTGCGCGCGCAACGCACGCAGCACGCCGAAGCCGTCGAGCTTCGGCAGCATCACGTCGAGCACGACCACGTCGTAGTCGAATTCGACGGCCTTCCACGCGCCGTCCTCGCCGTCGAGCGCGGTATCGACGACCCAGCCTTCCTCGGTCAGGCCGCTCTTCAGGTATTCGACGACTTTCGGTTCGTCTTCGACGATCAGGACTTTCATGTTCGAATCCGTTGTCCGCGTAATCCGGTTAAGGGCCCGGGGGCGCTGGCGCCGGTGCCGGGGCTGCGGCGACCTCGGCCGGCGCCGGGCCGCTTGCCGCCTGGCCGTCCCAGCCGCCGCCGAGCGCCTTCGCGAGAAACACGACGAGCGCCGCGCGCTGGCCCTGGATCTGCACGGCCTGCCGCTCGCTCGTCAGCAACTGCTGCTCGGCCGTCAGCACGTCGATGAACGGCGTCAGGCCGCCCGCGTAACGATCCTGCGCGAGCGACACGAGCTTGCGCGCGTCGTCGACGGCCGCGGAGGCCTGCTGCGCGGCCTCCGCGAGCACCGACAATCCGGTGACCGCATTCTGCACCTCCTGGAACGCGGTGAGCACGGTCTGCCGGTAACTGGCCTGCGCGGCGACATAACCGGCCTGCGCGAAATCGACGCCGGCCTTCAGCTTGCCGCCTTCGAACAGCGGCTGGCTGAGCGACCCGCCGACCGACCACAGCAACGCCGGAACGGTGAACAGGCCGGCGAAGCGCGTCGCGTCCCAGCCGATGTCGGGCGACAGCATGATGCGCGGGAAATACGCGGCGCGCGCGACGCCGATCTGCGCGTTCGCGGCGGCCATCGCGCGCTCGGCCGACGCGACGTCGGGGCGCCGCTGCAGCACGTCGCTCGGCAGGCCGGTCGGCAGCGCGGGCGCGTTGATCGGCACGACGCGCGGCGCGATCGAGAAAGTGGGGGCCGGCGTGCCGACCAGTGTCGCGATCGCGGTTTCGACCTGCACGCGCTGCTGGAGCAGCAGCTGCGCCTGGGTGCGCGTCGCGTCGAGCTGCGCGCGCTGCTGCAGCAGGTCGAGGCCCGACACCGCGCCGAGGTCGTGCCGCGCGCTCACGTAGTCGAGCGCCTTCTGCTGCAGGTCGATCGAGCGCTTGACGACGTCGATCTCGGTGTCGAATTCACGAAGCGCGAAATAGCTCGACGCGAGATCGGCGGTCAGCACCAGGCGCGCGTTCGCGAAATCGTCGCGCGCCTGTTCGGTGGTGGCCTGCGCCGATTCGACGCTGCGCCGGACGCGGCCGAACAGGTCGAGCTCGTAGCTGACGCTCGCGCCGACCTGGACGTCGTTCTGCACGGTCGACATGCTCTGCGTCGCGTAGTTGGTCTGCGGCCGGTCGGCCGAGATCTTGAAGCGCTGGCCGCTCGCGTTCAGGCCGACGGCCGGATACTGCGCCGAGGCGACCGACGCGAGCGTCGCCTTCGCCTGGTCGTAGCGCGCGGCGACGGCCTTCAGGTTCTGGTTGTTGCGCAGCGCTTCGGCTTCCAGCGCATCGAGCTGCGGATCGCCGAACGCGGTCCACCATGCCGGGTCGAGCGGCGCGCGGGCCGGCGCGGCCGGGTGCCAGTACCCATCGGCCGGATCGAGCCGCCACGCGGCCGGCGTGGCGACGTCGGGCCGCTGGTAGTCGGGGCCGACCGTGCAGCCGGCGAGGGCGGCGGCGAGCGCAACGGCGGTGGCGGAGACGGCGGCGGGCCGCCGGCGGATGCGCATCGCGATCACGACTTCGCCTCCGCGGCGCTCGATGCCGGCTTCGCGGCCGGCGCCGAGACGATCACCTGATCGCCGTTGGCGAGCGCGTCGCTCGGGTTCGTGACGAGGCGGTCGTTCGGCGTGAGCGGGCCGTCGACCTCGAGCGTCTGCCCGATCGTGCGCACGACCGTCACCTGTTTCAGACGCACCTGGCCGTTCGCATCGACCGTCGCGACCGTCGGGCCTTCGGCGCGGAACAGCAACGTATTGGCCGGCACCTGCAGGCGGCCGACCGGCGTCATCGGCAACGTGGCCTGCACGTAGGCGCCGGGCAGCAGCCGCCCGTCCGGGTTCGGCAGCGTGATCTCGATCTGCAGCGAGCGCGTCGCGACGTCGATCGCCTCGGACGTGCGCGTGATCGTCCCGTCGAACGTCCGGCCCGGCAGCTCGGCCTGCGCGACGCTCACGTGCTGGCCGACCTTCACCTGCTGCGCGTACGCCTGCGGCACCTGCACGTAGAGGCGCAGCCGGTCGGCCTGCACGACCATGAACAGCGAACGCCCCGCGTTGCCGGAGCTGACGAGATCGCCGACGTCGACGTTGCGCTGCGTGACGATCCCGTCGATCGGCGCGACGATCCGCTGGAAGCCTTTCAGCTCGGTGAGGCGGCGCATGTTCGCGTCGGCCGCGGCAAGGTTCGCGGTGCCCTGGTTGAACGCGCCTTGCCGGTCGTCGAGTTCCTGCTGCGAGACGGCATCGCGCTGGCGCAACTGCTGTGCGCGGTCGAACGACGTCTTCGCGAGCGCGAGCGCGGCTTGCGCCTGCTGGCGCTGCGCGGTGGCCTGCGCGAGTTCCTGGTTCAGCTCGGGCGTGTCGAGTTCGGCGAGCACCTGGCCCTGCTTCACGTGCGCGCCGATGTCGGCCTGCCAGCGCAGCACGTAGCCGCTCGCGCGTGCATAGATCGGCGCCTCGACGAAGCCGCGCAGCGTGCCGGGCAACGACAGCTTGCCGCCGGTGGCCGCATCGACCGGATGCGCGACGGTCACGTACTGGCGCGTGTTCTGCTCGGCGACCGTGTCGAGCCGGTTGCGGTTCAGCACGTTGACGACGATCGTGCGCGCGGCGCCGGCGGCCAGCAGCACGCCGATCACGATCAGGACGATGCGTCCGCGTCGCGACACCGACGTGCGTGTCGGCAGGTGCATGCCGTGTTCGTCCACCTGGATGCCGACGGCGCTGTGATGTTTCTCTTCCATGAATTCAACCAATTCAACCGGGTAGTGGGCGAAAGAAAGTCAGTGTCCGGCCTGGCGCGCGCGCCGGCGGGCCAGCCGCGCATGCACGCCGCCGAACACGAGCGGCACGAACAGCAGCGTCGAAACGGTCGCGAACAGCAGCCCGCCGATCACCGCGCGGCCCAGCGGCGCGTTCTGCTCGGCGCCTTCGCCGAGACCGAGCGCCATCGGCACCATCCCGATGATCATCGCGAGCGCCGTCATCAGCACCGGCCGGATCCGTGTCGCGCCGGCCTCCAGCGCGGCCGTGAGCGGCGGCGCGCCGGCTTCGAGACGCTGACGCGCGAACGACACGACCAGGATGCTGTTCGCGGTCGCGACGCCCACCGTCATGATCGCGCCCGTCAGCGCGGGCACGCTCAGGTGCGTGCCGGTGATGAACAGCATCCACACGATGCCGGCGAGCGCGGCCGGCATCGCGCTGATGATGATCAGCGGGTCGAGCCACGACTGGAAATTGACGACGATCAGCAGGTAGACGAGCACGATCGCCATCGCGACGCCCGCACCGAGGCCGAGGTACGACGTGCGCATCGTCTCGATCTGGCCGCGCATCGTCAGCTCGGTGCCGCGCGGCAGCGTCGCGCGCGCGTCCGACACGATGCGGTCGATCTCGCCCGCGACCGCGCCGAGGTCGCGGCCCTCGACGCTCACGTACACGTCGATCGCCGGGCGGATGTTGTAGTGCGTGATCACGGCCGGGTTCGCGGTGCTGCGCACCTGCACGAGGTTGCCGAGCAGTTGCAGCGGCATGCCGGTGCGGCCGCTCGCCGAGATCGGCGTGCCGAGCAGGTCGTCGACCGACGAGATGTTGTATTGCGGGGTCTGGATCTGCAGCGGGTACTGGACGCCGGTGCGCGGGTTGATCCAGAACGACGGCGTCGTCTGCGAGCTGCCGGACAGCGAGATCAGCATGTTCTGTGCGACGTTCTGCGCGGAGAGGTTGAGCTGCTGCATGCGCGTACGGTCCATGTCGGCCAGCAGGGTCGGTTCGTCGTTGCGTTGCAGCACGTGCACATCGACGGAGCCGGGGATTTGCCTGAACTTTTTCATCAGGCTGCTCGCGATAGTCATGTTACTCGCGAGATCGTTGCCGAGCACCTGCAGGTCGATCGCGGCCGGTTGGCCGAAGTTGAGGATCTGCGTGATGATGTCCGACGGCTGGAAGAAGAACTCGACGCCCGGGAAGCGCTCGGGCAGCACCTTGCGCAGTGCCTGCACGTAATGCTGGGTCGCGCGGTGGCCCGGTTTCAGCGCGATCAGCAGCTCGCCGTCGAGTGTGCCGATCGTGCCGGCGTTGCTGTACGACAGGTTGATGCCGCTCACAGGCAGGCCGAGGTTGTCGACGATCGCGCCGAGCTCGTCGGGCGGCACGGTTTCACGGATCACGCGCTCGACCTGGTCGGCGAGGCGTGCGGTTTCCTCGATCCGGTAGCCGGTCGGCGCGCGCATGTGCAGGCGGATGTTGCCCGAATCGGCGTTCGGGAAGAAGTCGCGGCCGAGCGCGAACACGAGGCCGGTCGACAGCACGCAGAAGCCGAGGAAGCACGTCGCGTAGAAGCGGCGGCGCACCAGCAGGATGCTGAGCAGCACGATGTACCACGCGCGCAGCCGCTCGAACGCTTCGTTGAACGCGTGATGGAGGCGTGCGAAGCGCGACGTCGAACGATCCGGGCCGGCGCTCGCCTGCTGCGGGCGGAACAGCAGCATCGCGAGCGTCGGCACCAGCGTGCGCGACAGCACGTACGACGCGAGCATCGCGAACACGACGGCTTCCGCGAGCGGCACGAACAGGAAACGCGCGACGCCCGTGAGGAAGAACATCGGCACGAACACGATGCAGATGCACAGCGTCGACACGAACGCGGGCACCGCGATTTCGCCCGCGCCTTCGAGGATCGCGTCGTGCAGGTTCGTACCGAGATGCAGGTGCCGCTCGATGTTCTCGATCGTCACGGTCGCATCGTCGACGAGAATGCCGACCGCGAGCGCGAGCCCGCCGAGCGTCATGATGTTGATGGTCTCGCCGAGCGCGGACAGCGCGATCAGCGACGTGAAGATCGACAGCGGAATCGAGATCGCGATGATCAGCGTGCTGCGCCAGTTGCCGAGGAACAGCAGGATCATCATCGCGGTCAGCACGGCGGCGATCAGCGCTTCGTGGATCACGCCCTGGACGGCCGCGTCGACGAACACCGACTGGTCGAACAGCGGCGTGATCGTGAGCCCTTCGGGCAGCGTCGGGATCACCTTCGGCAGCAGCGCCTTCAGGTCCGACACGACCTTGAGCGTCGACGCGTCGCCGCTTTTCAGGATCGAGATGAGCACGCCGCGCTGGCCGTTCTGGCGCACGACGTTGGTCTGCGGCGCGAAACCGTCGCGTACCGATGCGACCTCGCGCAGATAGGTCGTCGCGCCGTTGACGGTCTGGACCGGCAGGTTGTTGATGTCGGCGACCGTATCGGCCGACGCGTTGGTGTCGATCCGGTATTCGGTCTGGCCCATCTTCGCGGTGCCGGTCGGCAGCACGAGGTTCTGCGCGTTGACCGCGTTGACGATGTCGGCGGGCGTGAGCCCCTTCGCGAGCAGCGCCTGCGGATCGAGGTCGATCGCGACCACGCGCGTGCGGCCGCCGTACGGGAACGGGATCTGCACGCCCGGCACCGTGATCAGCTGCGGGCGCAGGAAGTTGAGCGCGATGTCGGCGAGCGACTGTTCACTGAGCGTCTTGCTCGACAGCCCGAGCTGGATCACCGGGATGCTCGAGGCCGAATAGGTGATCACGAGCGGCGGCGTCGCGCCCTGCGGCATCTGCCGCACGATCGCCTGCGCGGACGAGACCGTCTGCGCGATCGCCGTCTGCACGTTCGCGCCCGGCTGCAGGAACACCTTCACGACCGCGATGCCGGGCAGCGACGTCGATTCGACGTGCTGGATGTTGTTGACGGTCGTCGTCAGGATGCGCTCGTGCACGGACGTGATGCGGTTCGTCATCTCCGTCGCGGAGAAGCCGCTGTAATTCCAGATGACGCTGATCACGGGGATGTTGATCGCGGGCAGCACGTCGACCGGCGTGCGCATCAGCGCAAGCGGGGTGGCCAGCACGATCATGATGGCCATGACGATGAACGTGTAGGGGCGCCTGAGCGCAAGATTGACGATCCACATGGAGGCAGCGGGACAGGCGGTGATCAGGCGTCGGTAAAGGGAACCCGAATGATAGGCGTCGGCGTGGAACGGGTTACTGTCGCGAAACTGGCGGAATTGTCAGGTTGCGGCGGGCGGCCCGACGCCGATTCGGCAGAGGAAATGCCGCGCGGCGAGCTGGCCTGAAAACGGCCGCAAAACGGTCGCGATACCGGACGGGCCGGCTGCGCCTGCGGCGGTTCCGCTCATGGGCCCGCGCTCAGATCTGCTCCATCCCGACACGCGCGAGCGCACCGAGGTCGACGACGTCGATCTGGTTGTACGCGAGCCGCAGCACGCCGAGTTTCTCGAGCTGCTGCAGCGCCTGGTTGATCCGCTGCCGCGACACGCCGACGAGCATCCCCAGTTCCTCCTGCGAGATCGACAGCGACGGGCCGGTGTCCGGGTACAGGTCGGGATTGAACAGCTGCGCGAGCGACTGCGCGACGCGTGCGTCGACGTCCAGCAGCCGGCTGTTCTGGATCGACGCGATGAATTCGCCCATCCGGTTGTTCAGCTGGTGAATCACGAAGCGCGTAAACGGCAGGCTCGTGTCGAGCAGCGCGTGGAACGTGTCGACCGGCACGAACAGCACGGTCGAGCGCTGGATCGCGACGACCTCGTACTTGCGCAGTTCGCGCTTGATCACGCTGCCTTCGCCGAACCAGCCGCCCGACGGCACGCCGGAGAACGTGCAGCCGCGCCCGGACGCGTTGAAGATCGCGAGCTTCAGCAGCCCGCGATGCACGCCGATCCAGTATTCGGACGGCGCGAGCCGATGGGCGATCACGTCGCCGGCCTCGCACTGCTCGACGCGCGATTGCGCGAGCACGAGCGCCTGGTGTTCGGGCGCGAGCGTGCGGAACCACGCGCACTGGCCGAACAGCGTGGACAGCGCCGGCAGCGGGCCCGGTGCGGAAAGGGCGTCGGCCGGGTGGACGGGCGCGTCGGGCGGTGCGGCGAGAGGGTCGTGCATGGGTCGGGTTTGCGAGGATAGGGATAACGCGCAGCGCGGGAAAGGCACTCTGTCGTTTCGATGACAGACGGCTCACAATAGCGCCCGTTAGGCTGTCGGCAATTGAACCACATCAAAACGATCCGGGGTGGATCCACCCCGGTCGACAGGACACGGGAGACAGGATCATGACGCAGATGTTCGAGGCCGGGCTCGGCCGCCGCGACGCCAATTACGTGCCGCTCACCCCGATCGACTTCCTGGTCAGGACGGCCGAAGTCTACGGCGAGCGCCTCGCGATCGTGCACGGCGACGTGCGGCGCACCTGGGGCGAGACCTACACGCGCGCGAAGCAGCTGGCGAGCTCGCTCGCGCGGCTCGGCGTCGGCCGCGGCGACACGGTCGCGGCGATGCTGCCGAACATCCCGGCGATGGTCGAGGCGCACTTCGGCGTGCCGATGGCCGGCGCCGTGCTGAACACGATCAACACGCGGCTCGACGTGTCGTCGGTGCTTTTCATGCTGCGCCATGGCGAGGCGAAGGTGCTGATCGTCGACACCGAATATGCGGAATTCGCGCATCGCGCGGCGCTCGAGGTGCCGGGCCTGAAGATCGTCAGCGTGGCCGATGCGATGCCGGCGGACCCCGCACGCTTCGCGGGCGCGACCGACTACGAGGCGCTCGTCGCCAGCGGCGACGCCGACTACGCGTGGACCCCGCCCGCCGACGAATGGGATGCGATCGCGCTGAACTACACGTCCGGCACGACCGGCGATCCGAAGGGCGTCGTCTACCACCATCGCGGCGCGTATCTCGCGGCGATCAGCAACATCCTCGAATGGGACATGCCGAAGCACGCCGTCTACCTGTGGACGCTGCCGATGTTCCACTGCAACGGCTGGTGCTTCCCGTGGGCCGTCGCGGCACGCGCGGGCGTGAACGTCTGCCTGCGCAAGTTCGACGCGAAGACGGTGTTCGACCTGATTCGCCGCGAACGCATCACACACTACTGCGGTGCGCCGATCGTGCAGAGCGCGATCGCGAACGCGCCGGCCGAATTCCGCGCAGGCATCGACCACACGGTGCATGCGATGGTGGCGGGCGCGGCGCCCGCGCCGGCCGTGATCGCGAAGATGAAGGAGATCGGCTTCGACCTGCTGCACGTGTACGGGCTGACCGAGGTCTATGGCCCGGCGACCGTGTGCGCGAAGCAGGCGCATTGGGAGGAACTGCCCGATGAGGAGCGTGCGCGGCTCAATGCGCGCCAGGGCGTGCGCTACCACCTGGAAGCGGGCGCGACGGTGCTCGATCCCGACACGATGGCGCCGGTGCCGGCCGACGGCGAGACGCTCGGCGAGATCATGTTCCGCGGCAACATCTGCATGAAGGGCTACCTGAAGAACCCGAAGGCGACCGACGACGCGTTCCACGGCGGCTGGTTCCATACCGGCGATCTCGCGGTGCTGACGCCGGACGGCTATATCCGGATCAAGGATCGCAAGAAGGACATCATCATCTCGGGCGGCGAGAACATCTCGAGCATCGAGGTCGAGGATGCGCTGTACCGGCATCCGGCCGTCGCGGTCGCCGCCGTCGTCGCGATGCCCGACCCGAAATGGGGCGAGGTGCCGTGCGCGTTCGTCGAGCTGCGCGAAGGCGCGAGCGCGACCGAAGAGGAGATCGTCGCGCATTGCCGGCAGTTGCTCGCGGGCTTCAAGGTGCCGAAGGTCGTGCGGTTCGGCGAGCTGCCGAAGACGTCGACCGGCAAGATCCAGAAATTCCAGCTGCGCAACGCGGTCGGCTCGGACAAGGCGATCGACCTGGCGGGCGACAAGAAGTAGGCGAGTTGCCCGGCCGCGGCCGATCGTCCGTCGTTCATCGTCCGCTCCGGTCACGCGTGCCGCTCGAGCCGGAACACGCTGACCGCGTCCGCCAGCTGCGCGGCCTGGTCGCGCAGCGCGACGGCTGCGCGTTCGGCGTCCGAGATCAGCGAGGCATTCCGCTGCGTCGCGTCGCCGATCTGCGTGACGGCCAGGTTCACCTGTTCGATGCCGGTCGATTGTTCGCGCGACGCGGCGCTGATCTCGCCGATCAGCGTGCTGACCTGGTCGACGCGCGCGACGATGTCGCGCATCGTGCCGCGCGCGGCGTCCGCGATCCGGTAACCCTGTTCGACGGTCGTCGACGATTCGGCGCTCAGCGCGTCGATCTCCTTCACGGCGGCCGCGCTGCGCTGCGCGAGCGTGCGCACCTCGGCCGCGACCACCGCGAAGCCCTTGCCGTGTTCGCCCGCGCGCGCGGCCTCGACGGCCGCGTTCAGCGCCAGGATGTTGGTCTGGAACGCGATGCCCTCGATCGTGCCCGTGATCTCGGCGATCCGGCGTGTTGCGCGGCCGATGTCGTCCATCGTCGCGACCACGCGCTGCACCGCGGCGTCGCCGTTCGTCGCGGCGGCCGACGCGTGGGCGACCAGCGCGTTGGCCTGCGCCGCGTGCTCGGCGCTCTGCTGCACGGCGGCGGTGATCTGCTCCATGCTGGCCGCGGTCTGTTCGACGCTGCTCGCCTGCGTCGCGATCCGCGCGGCCATGTCGCCGCTGCCGGCCGCGATGTCGACCGTGCCGCGCGCGATGTCGGCCGAGCTGTTGCGCACCTGCTCGACGATCCGGGCGAGGCCGTCGCCGATCCCGTCGACGGCCTGCACGAGCCGGCCGATCTCGTCGTTGCCGGCGTGGCCCGCGTTGCCGCGCATCGCTGCGTCATCGCGGATGCGCACGCTGAGATCGCCCGCCGCATAACGCTCGGAGGCGCGTGCCGCCGCATCGAGCGGCCGGCTCACGACACGGCGGACCACGATGACGAACAGCGTCGCGAACGCGGCGACGAGCAACGCGCCGAGCATCAGGAAGCGGTTGCGGGTGGCGCGCATGCCGGCGAGCAGTTCGTCGTCGAGCGCGATGCCGCCGACGAGCCATTGCCACTGCGGAATCGTCGTGAACGACACGAATTTCGCGGTGGGCCCGCTGTCGTGCGCGGCCGGGTCGGTTGACGTGTAGGCAAGCCGTCCCGTGCCGGCCGCGAGCATCTGCGCGTAGGGCGCGCGCGTGTCGTCGGCGGGCGCACCGGCCGCATCGGGATGCACGACGAAGGTGCCGCGCGACGGGCCCTGCGATGCGTCGAGCACGAAGTAGTAGCCGTTGCTGCCGATCTTCAGCGCGCGGATGCCGTCTTCGACGAGCTTGAGCTCGGCGCCGATGTCCAGGCCGACGAACAGCGCGCCGATCACGCGGCCGGTCGCGTCGGTTACCGGCTTGTATTGCGTGATGTACGGCCGCCCGAACAGCTTCGCGAGGCCCGTGTACACGCGTCCGGCGACGAGCGGGGCGTACGCGGGGCCCGCACGGTCGAGCTTCGTGCCGACGGCGCGCGCGCCGTCCTGCTTCTTCAGCGAAGTCGTGATGCGCACGAAATCGTCGCCGTCGCGCGCGAAGATCGTCGCGATCGCACCGCTTTTCTTCAGGAACTGGTCGGGAATCGAATAGTCGAGGTCGAGCGGCTGGCCGCCCGCGACGAGCGTCGGCGCGGCGACGCCGCCGATGTCGACGGTGCGCGCCGGGTCGAGCGAGAACTCGGCCGGCAGGAAGCTCGCGAACAGCGACATCGAGCGATCGGCTTCGGCGGTCAGCGCCTTGTCGAACAGGTCGACCATCGCGCGAATCGACTGCTCGTTGTCGGCGATCCGCAGGTGTGCCTCTTCGGCGAGTTGCCGGCCGGCAAAATGGGCGAGCGTCCATGCGAACACGGTAAACAGCAGGGCGACGAGCGCGCACGCCAGCGCGGCAAGACGCGCGCCGACGCTCACCCGGCCCAATTGGGTCAATCTCATGAAACTTCCTGAGTGGGGAGGGAGAGGGGCGGAACGCACGCGTCACCGCTGATCGACCGTTTAATACGGCAGCAGCGGCGAATTCTTTAGCGGCGCGTCGTCGATGGCGACGCCGGCAGGTGCGGCGGGAACGCGGGTGTCAGTGCGTGACGAGCCACGCGACGGCCAGGTAACGGCCGACCTTCGCGATCGTCACGATCGCGAGAAAGCTCGGCAGCGGCTCGCGCAGCACGCCGGCGATCATCGTCAGCGGATCGCCGATCACGGGCGCCCAGCTGAGCAGCAGCGACCAGCGGCCGTAGCGCGCATACCAGCGCTCGGCGCGTGCGAGCGCGGCGGGCTTGACGGGAAACCAGCGGCGCGTGCGGAAGTGCTCGATGCCGCGCCCGAGCGCCCAGTTGATCGCGGAGCCGGCGACGTTGCCGATGCTCGCGACGAGCACCAGCGCCCATACGGGTTCGCGCCCGGCGAGCAGCAGGCCGGCGAGCACGGCTTCGGACTGGAGCGGGAACAGGGTCGCGGCGACCATCGACACGGCGAACAGGCCGCCGTAAGTGAGCAATTCGGACATCGCGCGATTGTACCGGGCGCATGCCGGCCGCCGGGGGTCATGCGGTCTCGAGGCTATGCGGTCGCGAGGTCACGAGGTCACGAGGTCACGAGGTCGCGAGGTCGCGAGGTCGCGAGGTCATGAGGTCATGAGGTCATGAGGTCATGAGGTCATGATTTCACGCGGTCACGCGGTCACGGGCCCGACAGGTCATGCGGCATCGGCCGTGCCGAACAGCAGGTGCGAGATCATCGACTTGTCGACCGGTTCGTCGTTGAGCGTGCTCGCGAGCAGTTCGCCCGCGAGCTGCTGCGGCGAAAACACCATGTCGGGCTTCAACAGGCGCAGCCGTTCAAGATTGCGCTGCTGGTTCACGAGCGCGACCGTGCGCACCGACGGCGCGATCTCGCGGATCGCGAGGATGATGAACGCGTTCTCGGCGTCGTCGGAGCGCAACGCGAGCACCGCGCGCGCGGTCGCCGCGCCGGCGCTTTCCAGCACCGCATGGTCGGTCGCGTCGCCGACGATCAGGTCGGTCGCCGCCGCGTAGTTGTGCTCGACGCCGGCCGGCACGACGACGGTCACCGCGTAGCCGCGCTTGCGCAGCCCGTCGTGTACCGCATGCGCGACGGGCGTCGCGCCGACGATCAGGAAATGATGCTTGCGGATCACGTTCGAAATGCCTCCCTTGACGATCCGTTTCAGATTGCCGCCGATCACGGGGCCGACGACCGCGCTGATCGACGTCGCGAACACCGTGATGCCGAGCACGATCACCGACGCGGTGAACAGCCGCGCGGTCGGCGCGTGCGGAACGATGTCGCCGTAGCCGACCGTCGACATCGACACGATCGAGAAATAGACGGCGGTGGCGAGGTCGTGGACGGGCGGCGTGAATTCGTCGCCGAGATACAGCACGCCGAAGGTGGCGTAGATCAGCAGCGACACGATGCTCAGCAACGCGAACAGGCTGCTCGCGGCGATGCTCGCGCGGTCGAAATGCCGCCAGTAATAAAGCAGCGTGACGACCAGCACGGCCGTGTAGGCGAACACGCCGTGGCTCGGATAGCCGCCGAGCGCGCTGAGCGCGGCAGCCGCGACCAGCAGCAGGATCGACAGCACCCATGCGACGCGCGCGCGCAGCAAGATGCCGATGGCCATGGTCGCGAGGCCGGCCGCGATCACGACCTGCGGCAGCACGACGAGCCCCGCGTTGTCGACGAGGTTCAGCGCATCGGCAAGCCACGCGCCGTGGCGGCCGAGCTTCGCGTTGTCGACGACCGGGCGCAGCACCATCAGTGCATCGAGCGCGAGGAGAAGGGCGAGATACCAGTGCAGGCCGATCGGCGCGAACAGGCGCCGCAGGCGGGTAGTGACGTGCTTCATTCAGTCGCCCGGCAGGCCGGGCATGTCCAACGAACCAGGCGCTACCCTAAAGCATTCCGCGATCGGCTGCTTTTTCGCGGGGCCGGCGGCGGTTGCGACGACGCGCGTAGCGGCGGCCGTTCAGTTCCAGCCGGCCATGATCGCGCCCATCCCGACGAGCAGCCCGCCCGTGACGCGGTTCATCGCGCGCATCCGCGCGGGCCGCTGCAGTGCGCGGCTCAGCCGATGCGAGAACAGCGCCATCGACGCGACGCCGCCCGCGAACAGCACCGCGAAGGTCGCCGAGAGCAGCAGGAACTGCTGGTTCAGGCTCCAGTCGGCGTCAGGGACGATGAACTGCGGGAAGAACGACGGGAAGAACAGCAGCGTTTTCGGATTCAGCCCCGAGGTCGCGAGGCCGCGCCAGAACAGCGCGCGGTGCGAGTCGGTCTCCGGCGTTGCAGCCCCGGCAGGCCCTGCCGCGCTGGCGGGCCCGCCGGCCGGCGCGCGGCTGAGCCATTGCTTGCAGCCGAGCCAGACGAGGTAGGCCGCGCCGGCCCAGCGCAGCACGGTCAGCGCGCGCTCGTCGAGATGCACGAGCGAATTCAGGCACAGCGCGGTCAGCGCGAGTTGCAGCAGCACGGCGAGCGTGCCGCCCCAGACGCACGGCAGCGCGCGGCGCCAGCCGGCGCGCAGCGCTTGGTTCATGGTGAGGAGGTTGACGGGGCCGGGAGCGTAGACGAGAACGGCGGAAGCAGCGAGAAACGAGAGGTAAAGCCTGAACGACATGACGGGTAGGGCGGGAACAGGAACACGGGCGCCGAAGCCGCGCGGCCGGATAGGCGCGCGGGCGGCGGGGAATCGCATGCCTGCTGGCCGGCACCGCAACTCGTGATTGCGGCCGTGCGTCCCGCTGCGAAGGGGTTGTCGCGGGGAGCGTGCCGGACAACAGGCATGGGGAAAATATATCAAGGGGCCGGATTAAAAGGCTTCCGCATTTCCACACAAACCGACACAAATCCGGAATGTCCTTCAGATAGAATCGCGCTTTTCAGTAGAAGATTCTTCCTGCCATGGCCACACGTGAACGCTCGCCGAAAACGCTCGACAGCCAGGACCGCAAGATCCTGGGTGCACTGCAGAAAAACGCGCGCCTGTCGAACGCCGAACTGGCCGAACAGATCGGCATGTCGACCACCGCGTGCTGGAACCGCACACGGCAACTCGAGGTGGACGGTTACATCGACGGTTATGTGGCGCTCGTCAACCAGCGGAAGCTGGGCTATGCGGACATCGTGATCCTCGAAGTCACGCTCGATCGCCACGAGGACGACGCGCTCGCCCGCTTCGGCGAGGAGCTCGCCGCGCTGCCCGAGGTCCTCGAGGCGTATCTGGTGTCGGGCGAGTACGACTACTGGATCAAGGTCGCGGTGGACGGCACGGCCGGCTACGAGCGCTTCCTGCGCGAAAAGCTGTACAAGATTTCGAGCATCCGTCACAGCCGCTCGATGTTTGCACTGCGCTGCATGAAGGACGTGCCGTCGATTCAGGTGTGAGGAAGGCAGGGGTGAGAGGCGGCCGTCGTTGAAACGACGGCGCTAGTGGCTGCGCGTATGCGCGCAGAAAGCCGGCAATCGCGCGGGGGAGAAGCCGCGCGGCGCGATTCGGTACCGCCGCCGGCAACGCGGATGAATCTTCCGTCCGCGATGGTCCGGCCTTCCCGCGTGCTGGCTGGATAACGGCTGCCCGCCCGGGCAGCCGTCAGATAAATGCGCGCCGAAGCCGATTCGATACCGCGTCGAGGCGGACTGGCGCCGGCATCGGCGTTAAAGCGACCCCGACACGCTCCCGACACCGGGAGCGCAGTCAGCCGGGGCAACGCTTGCCGGTTTCCACGTTGTTTGCCGCGCCGGGCGTTGCCGGGTGCCGCGGCCTTGCGGCGCGCATCCGGGCAAGCGGATCAGGACGGCATCGTGGGGCCGGCTGTGGGCCGGTCGTACCGCTCAGCGCGGCAGGCGGGCGTGTGCTTCAGCGATGACTTCGCAGGTCTCGAGGTGGAGTGCCCAAGCTTCTGCAATCAGCTCGCCCATACGTGCGAGCCAGCCAGCGGATTCGGTGGAACGGTCGGAGACATTAGACGTTTGCATGACGAAGCCCCATATAGGTGGCGAGTTAGGGATAACCCTAATCATAGCGAAACATCTCCGCTTTGTGAAATGCGATTTCGTTATATGAGAATTACTGACAATTTGTGTTGCTGCTTCGCAACATGAATATCGGGTGCCCTGGCGCGGCCGTGCTGGCGCGCGACGAGGCCGTGCCGGCACGGCCTCGCCTGAAACAAGAGAGGGGGATTCGGGCGCTGCGGAGGATGGCGGAAGCAGGCGTCGGCTTACCGGCCGATCCACCCGAACCGCCACGACAGCCGCCGCGTCGCGGCGAGCAACGCCTGCGCGAGATCGCTGTCCGGCCCGCGCGGGAAGCCGCGCGACGAACCGATGATCGCGATCACGAGCCGGATGCTGCCGGTGTGATCGAACACGGGCGCGGCGACCGTCCCGATGCCCGGCACCGGCGCGTCGAACGCGAAATCGAGCGCGTCCGCGCGGATCGTCGCGAGTCGCGCCCGGAATGCGTCCTCGGCCGGCGGGGCGATGCGGCCCGCGAGGCGCACGGGCTCGTCGGCGAGCAGGTCGGCCAGCACGTCGTCGGACATGCCGGCCGCGAAAATCCGGCCGATCGCCGTATTGACGAGCGACATCACGGTGCCGACCTGGAGGCTCACATGCTGCGGCCGCGCCGATTCCTCGAGGCGGATCACCGTCGGGCCGAGCGGCCCGAGCGTCGCGGCCGCCACGCTCATGTCGGTCGCGCCGGCCAGTGCGACGATCTCGGCTTCCGCGTCGCGCGTCGGCGACACGCGCTGCATCGCGATCAGGCCGAGCGCCTGCCCGAGCGGGCCGCCGCCGAAGCAGCCGGCGTCGTCGCGGCTCAGCAGGCCGATCTTCTGCAGGCTGACGAGATGCGGAAAAGCCTTCGCGGCCGGCATGCCGGCCGCCGCCGCGAGATCGCGCAGCGGCAGCGCGCGGCCCGCCGATACCAGCGCGAGCAGCAACTCGCCGGTGCTGTCGAGCGCGTTGATCCCGCGCTGCGCCTTCGCATCGTCGGCCAGCGCGGGCGGCACGCGCGCAGCGGCCGGGGCTGCGCCGGGTGCGGGCGGCGGGGCATCGTGCGCCGCGCCGAGCGATGCGCTCGCCTGCCGTGCCGCGTCGCGCAGTGCCGCCGCGATCGGGCCGTCCCACGCGACGTCGATCGAGCCCGTCGAACCGATCACCGTCAACGCGAGCTGCAGCGCGCCCGCCGCGTCGAACACCGGCACGCACATCGCGCTGACGCCGGGGCTCGGCAGGTCGACACCGCGCTCGATCCCACGTGCGCGGATCGCATCGAGTTCGGCCTGCGGCACGCCGGTATCCGGCACGGGCTGCTCGCCGCCTGCAAGCGTGTCAGCCGCGCCGGCCTGGCTGGCGGCCATCGCGCGGAGTTGCGCGGGGTCGCCGAACGCGCGGAACACGCGGCCGGTGGCCGTCGTGTCGAGCGACATCACCGAACCGACATGCAGGTTCACGTGCAGCGGATAACCGCCGTGCTCGATGCGCACGATCGTCGGCCCGAGCGCGCCCGGCACCGACAGCGCGACGCTCAGGCCGACCGCTTCCGCGAGCCGTGCCGCGTGCGGCAGCGTCGCGCGATAGGCCGGCTGGCGCTCGATCGACATCAGCCCGAGCCGCAGCGACAACGGGCCCGGCTCGTAGTTGCCGGTGAGCGCGTCGCGCTTCACGAGCGCGAGCCGCGTCAGGCTGACGAGATAGGTGTGCGCCTGTGCGGTCGACAGGTCGGCCGCCGCGGCCAGCTCGGACAGCCCGAGCGGCTTGCGCCGGCGCGCGAGCGCGTCGAGCAGCCGGCCGCCGACCTCGACACTCTGGATCCCGCGCTGCGCCTTGGGCGGCGCATCGTCTGCGCTGACTTCGTGGTTCTGCACGCGATGATTCTTCCGTTGACGAAACCCCGCATGGTATCCGACGCCATTTATCGCGCCAGCCCGCAGGTTTACCCGCATTAGACAATAGCAAGCGACTTTGTCATTGACAAATATTCGGCACGAGAAGATGATCCGCTCACTCCCCTCAACACATGGCTCGCAGCCACGGAACGCAACATGGCCAAAGCATTCGCCTCCCAAGCCGATCTGGAAGAGAAGAAAGTCACCTGGACGAAGCTGTCCGAGAACGCGTACGCGTACACCGCCGAAGGCGACCCGAACTCGGGCGTGATCATCGGCGACGACAGCGTGCTGATCGTCGACACGACCGCGACGCCTGCGATGGCACAGGACCTGATCGCGAAGATCCGCAGCGTGACCGACAAGCCGATCAAGCACGTCGTGCTGTCGCACTACCACGCGGTGCGCGTGCTCGGCGCGTCCGCGTATTTCGACGAAGGCGCGCAGCACGTGATCGCGAGCCGTGGCACGTACGAGATGATCGTCGAGCGCGGCGAGGCCGACATGAAGTCGGAGATCGAGCGTTTCCCGCGCCTGTTCGCCGGTGTCGAGACGGTGCCGGGCCTGACCTGGCCGACGCTCGTGTTCGAACGCGAGATCACGCTGTTCCTCGGCAAGCTCGAGGTGAAGATCATGCACGTGGGCTCGGGCCACACGAAGGGCGACACGATCGTCTGGATCCCGTCGCAGAAAGTGCTGTTCTCGGGCGACCTCGTCGAATACGACGCCGCGTGCTATTGCGGCGATGCCCAGCTCGAACAGTGGCCGGCCACGCTCGAGGCGCTGCGCGCGCTGAACGCCGAGAAGCTGGTGCCGGGCCGTGGCCCCGCGCTGCTGAACCCGGCCGACGTGAACAAGGGCCTCGACTACACGAAGGATTTCGTCACGACGCTGCTCGCGCAGGGCCGCAAGGCCGTCGAGCAGAAGCTCGACCTGAAGGCGTCGATGGCGCTCACGCGCGAAGCGATGGACCCGAAGTTCGGCCACGTGTTCATCTACGAGCACTGCCTGCCGTTCGACGTGTCGCGTGCGTTCGACGAAGCGAGCGGCATCACGCATCCGCGCATCTGGACCGCGCAGCGCGACAAGGAAATGTGGGCCGCGCTGCAGGACTGAGCGGCTTGCACAGGCGGGGTGTCCGACAGGGCGCTCCGCCTTTTTTCTGAAGCGGCGACCGGCCGCGGCGTTCCGCCGTCTTGCCGTCCGCCGTGATCCGAGCTCACAAGAAAGCAGGGCGCACGTACGCCCTGGGAGACGGCTGCGCGCCCGAATCGCGCAGCCTGTTTGGAGAGAGACATGCCCCAATCGCTTCATGCCGAAGCGACGCTCGCGCACGCGAGCGCCTCGGCTTCCGCATCCGCCGCCACGGACGACGCGCTGCTGTTCCGCAAGATCGCATGGCGGATCGTGCCGTTCCTGTTCCTCTGCTACGTCGTATCGTTCCTCGACCGCATCAACATCGGCTTCGCGCAGTTGCAGATGAAGCACGATCTCGGCTTCAGCGACGCGATGTACGGCCTCGGCGCCGCGGTCTTCTACGTCGGGTACGTGTTCTGCGAAGTGCCGAGCAACATGCTGCTCGCGCGTTTCGGCGCGCGCCGCACCTTCACGCGGATCATGCTGCTGTGGGGCATCGCGTCGACCGGGATGATGTTCGTGTCGCAGCCGTCGCATTTCTATGTGCTGCGGTTCCTGCTCGGCGTGTTCGAAGCCGGCTTTTTTCCCGGCATCGTGCTGTACCTCACTTACTGGTTCCCCGCGAACCGGCGCGCGGCCGCGATCTCGGTGTTCTTCGCGGGCGTCGCGGTGGCCGGCGTGCTCGGCGGCCTGATGTCGGGCTGGATCATGCGCGACATGGGCGGCGTGCTCGGCCTGCACGGCTGGCAGTGGATGTTCGCGATCGAAGGCGCGCCGGCGATCCTGCTCGCGTTCGCCGCGTTCACGTTCCTGGTCGACCGGCCGCAGGATGCCACGTGGCTCACGGCCGATGAAAAGGCGCGGGTCGCCGCGCTGTGCGCCGACGGCCGCGGCCACGGCCACGCGCACGACGGGCGCAGCCTCGTGGCCGCGCTCGCCAATCCGCGCGTGTACCTGTTCGCGTTCATCTATTTCTCGCTGACCTGCGCGTCGCTGACGCTCAACTTCTGGATGCCGCTGATGATCCGCGATTTCGGCGTGACCGACGTCGTGGCCGTGAGCCTGTACACGGTCGTGCCGAACGCGGTCGGCGCGGTGGGGCTGGTCCTGATCGCGCGCCGTTCGGACCGGACCGGCGAGCGCCGCAAGCACTTCGCGTGCTGCACGATCGGCGGCGGGATCGCGCTCGCCGCGCTGACGCTGCACCTGCACAGCTTCGCGGCGATGCTCGCGTGCCTGTCGATCGCGGCGACGCTGATCTTCGCCGCGCTGCCGATCTTCTGGGCCGTGCCGACCCGCTACCTGTCGGGCAACGCGGCCGCGGCCGGGATCGCGCTGATCAGCAGCATCGGGATCACGAGCGGCATCGTCAGCCCGTGGGTGATCGGGATGATCCGCACGCGCACCGGCAGCATGGATCTCGCCGTGTATCTGCTGGCCGCGTTGCTGGTGGCGAGCGGCGTCGCGCTGATGCTCGGCGTGAAGGGCGAAGCCGCGCCGCGCGACTGAACGCGCAACGGCCGGTTGCCGCGCGCGGGCGGCGGCGACCGGCGCCCCATGTTCGCCCCGCACCCGAATCCATCGAGGAGACGATCGATGTCAGCCCCTCTTCAAGTCGACGCCGCGCGTGCCGTCGCGTCCGGCGCCGCCGCACCGGACGACGACGCGCTGTACCGGCGCATCGGCATGCGGATCGTGCCGTTCCTGTTCATCTGCTACATCGTGTCGATTCTCGATCGCAGCAACATCGGCTTCGCGCAGTTGCAGATGCGGCAGGATCTTGGCCTGACCGACGCGATGTACAGCCTCGGCGCCGTGCTGTTCTTCGTCGGTTACGTGCTGTTCGAGGTGCCGAGCAACGCGTTGCTGCGCCGCTTCGGTGCGCGCCGCACGTTCGCGCGGATCATGTGCCTGTGGGGCGCGGTGTCGGTCGCGATGATCACCGTCGACAGCGCGAAGCACTTCTACGTGCTGCGCTTCCTGCTCGGGCTGTTCGAGGCCGGGTTCTTTCCGGGCGTGGTGTTCTACCTGACGTACTGGTATCCGGCGCGGCGGCGCGCGTCGGTGCTGTCGATCTTCTACGCGGGTGTCGCGGTGGCGGGGATGGTCGGCGGGCTGCTGTCGGGCTGGCTGATGCGCGGGATGTCGGGCGTGCTCGGGCTGCACGGCTGGCAATGGATGTTCGCGATCGAGGGCGCGCCCGCGATCCTGCTCGGCGTGATCGCGTGGTTCTGGCTGTGCGATCGTCCCGAGCAGGCGCGCTGGCTGTCCGACACCGATCGCCAGCGGCTTGCGGCCGACCTGGCCGCCGACCGCGCCGGTGTCGCTGGTGCCGCCGGTGCCACCGGTGCCGATACGCCGGCGCCACATTCGCTGCGGCAGGTGCTGGCCGAACCGCGCACGTACCTGTTCGCGTTCATCTATTTCTCGCTGACCACCGCGCTCCTGATGCTGCTGTTCTGGATGCCGCTGATGATCCGCGAATTCGGCATCCACGACGTCGTGCAGATCAGCCTGTTGTCGGTCGTGCCGAACGCGATCGGCGCGGCCGGCCTGATCGCGATCGCGCGGCGTTCCGACCGCAAGCGCGAGCGGCGCCGGCACTTCGCGGCATGCGCGTTCGGCGGCGCGGTGGCGCTTGCGCTGCTGACGCTGCACCTGTCGAGCATCGTCGCGATGATGGCGCTGCTGTCGGTCGCGGTGATGCTGATCTTCGCCGCGCATCCGGTGTTCTGGGCCGTGCCGTCCGCGTATTTCTCCGGCGCGGGCGCGGCCGGCGGGATCGCGCTGATCAGCAGCATCGGCGTGTCGAGCGGTATGATCACTCCCTGGCTCGTCGGGCTGATCCGCACGCGAACCGGCAGCATGGATCCGGCGATGCTGATGATCGCCGCGCTGTTGGCCGCGTGCGCGGTCGCGATGCTGCTGGGGGTGCGGGCGGTGCCGCGTGCGGAGGCGGCGTGACGCCGGCGGCTGCGGTGCGATTCAGTGGAAGGACAGAAACAGCCCGGGCAGGACGAGCAGGCCGTGCAGCACCAGCGCCCCGTAGATCACGCCGCCGCGCGCCTGCAGGTCGATCGACAGGCAGGCGATCGCCGCGATGACGCCGAGGGCCGAGAGGCCTGCCGCCCAGAACAGCGCGGTAATCAGCACACGAACGCCGGTGTACGGATCGTCCATCGAACTGGCGAACACGTAGCCGATCAGAAGCGCCAGCAACTCGACGAGCGCGACGACGAGCAGACCCGTCGCGATTCGCGCGGTTCGTTCGGCATTGTCCATGGCAAGTCGTGGTGAGGAGAGCAAGGGGCGCAAGTCTACACGATCGGTTTCGAACCGGTCGCGCGATGGCGCCGGGAAACCGGGCGGCGGACGCGGCGCGGATGTCGCACGGTGCGACGTCGAGTCGGCTACGCCCGATACACCTCGATCCGGTTGCGGCCGCGTTCCTTCGCGAGATAGAGCGCCTTGTCGGCGCGTGACAGCGGCTGGTACGCGCCGAAGTCCGACGCCCGCATTGCGTCGATGCCGATGCTGACGGTCAGCGTGACCTGCTGGTCCTCGTGCATCAGCCGCGCCGCTATCGCGCGTTGCTGCACGCGTTGCGCGAATGCCAGCGCGGTGTCGAGATCCGCCTTCGGCAGCACGACCGCGAATTCCTCGCCGCCGACCCGGCCGACGATCCCGTCGGGCCCGGTTTCCGCAAGCAGAAGCCGCGCGAAATGCCGGAGCGCGCGATCGCCGACCGGGTGGCCCCAGCGGTCGTTCAGCGCCTTGAAGTGATCGAGATCGAGCATGAGCACCGCGGCGGCCAGGCCGGTCGTGCGCACGTTGCGCAGCGCGGCTTCGCTTTGCCGCATGAACGCGTGGCGGTTCGACAGTTGCGTCAGGTGATCGGTCGTGGCCATCCGGTGCAGCTCGGCCTCGATGTGCTTGCGGTCGGTCGCGTCGGTGATGAAGCCGTGCCACACGGTGCCGCCGTCGGCCGTGCGCTGCGGGCGCGCATCGCCTTCGCGCCAGCGCAGGCCCTGGCCCGGCAGCAGCACGCGATATTCGAGGCGCCACGGGGTCAGCCGCACCGACGACTCGTGCAGCGACAGCCGATAGGCGACCAGGTCGGCCGGATGAATCCGCGTCTCGACCGCCTCCGCACTGTGGGCGACCTGCTCGGGCGTCAGTTCATAGATGTCGCTGACACCCGCGCTCGCGTAGGTAAAGAAGCGGTGCCCGTCGGCCGTTTGCCGCAGCTGGAACACGAGCCCGGGAACCTGGTCGGTGAGATCCGTGACGAGCGCGGCCGAGTCGCGCAACCGCGTGGCGAGCTCGCGCAGCGCGGTGATGTCCGTGGTCGTGCCGACCATGCGGAGCGCGCGGCCGTAGGCGTCGCGGGTGATCACCTTGCCGCGGCTGCAGATCCATTTGTAGGTGCCGTCCTTGCAACGGATGCGGTGCTCGACCGCGTAGCGGTCGGTGCGGCGCTCGAAGTGCGCGAGCATCGCGGCTTTCACGTCGTCGACGTCGTCCGGATGCAGCCGTTCGTACGCATCCTCGATCCGGGTGCCGAGCTCGTGCGGCGCGTAGCCGAGCAACGCCTTCCAGGCCGGCGAGTAATGGATCTCGCCGGTTTCCACGTTGCGATCCCACACACCGGTGCCGCTTTCGGTGAGCGCGAGCGTGGTCAGCGTGCTGTGTTCCTCGACGATGCCGAGCCGTTCGCGCAACGCGGCGGCTTCGGTCGCGCGGCAAAGTGCGCTGGCGGCCAGCGTGGCGAGGTCGCGGAGCAGCGTGCGTTGCGTCGCGTCGAGCGTGCGTTGCGCATCGTCGACGACGCACAGCATGCCCAGCGTCGCGCCATCGGGCGCGGCCAGTTCGCAGGCCGCGACGATCCCCGGCGCGCGAGGCGGGCCGCCGTCGCGTTGCCCGTTCGCATTCGCGTCCGCATTCGCGTTCGTGTCGTCCGGCACGAACCGCGCATCGGCGGCCGGGTCCGGCTCGACCCGGGGTGGCAAGCCATCGGCGAAAAGGGGATCGGGCAGCGCGCCGTCGACGGCGAGCACGCGTGGCGCATCGGCATCCGCGTGCGCAATGAACGCGCCGGCGGCACCGAAATGCGCCCGCGCGACACGACAGACGGTGGCCAGTTCCGGCACGGGCGGGAGCGCGGGCGGAAGGTTGGCCGAACCGCGCGCGGAGGCCGGCGCGTCGCCGGTCTCGGTGATGAACATACGGACCCGCTTGGTCGAGTTTGCAACGGACGATTGCCCTCGTGATCGGACGAATGCCGGTCGGACGAGGCCGCTTGGGGACTGCAATCGCAGAGCTTACTGTTGCGCGGAATGCGTGGCAAGCGAACCGGAATCGTCTGTCGGTATGCGCGATTTGCGCCGATCGGGAACGAATCCGGTGCATGTTTCGGCAGACGAATCCACCGATCGGCACGTGCCGGGAAACGTGCCGCGGACCCCGGGACGATCGGCAGCGATTCGCTGCCTGTCACCGGGTTCCGCGGCGCGTCCCGGAGGGCGCCGCGCTTGCTGCCTTCGATCTGCGGGACGTCGGGCGGTCAGCGTGCCGTCGCGTAGCGCGGCGCGGGCGTATCGGCCGACAGGTGCGGGGCCATCGTGCGGCGCGCGGCCTCGTAGGCGTCCCATTCGTCACCCGCATGCAGCGACGGGATCGTCACGAGTTCGCCGCGCTCGAAGCCGACCAGCGCCGCGTCGACCAGGTCGGACGCCGACATCACGATTTCCTTCGGCAGATGCTCGAGCGGCAGGCCGGCCGTCTGCCAGAAATCGGTGGCGGTCGCGCCGGGCAGCACGGCCTGCACCTGCACGCCCTTGTCGGCGAGTTCGTGGTGCAGCGACTGGCTGAACGCGAGCACGAACGCCTTCGTGCCGCCGTACACGCCGTTCAGCGTTTCCGGCGAGATCGCGACGATCGACGAAATATTGATCACCGCACCGCGGCCGCGGGCGACGAAGCCGGGCACCGCCGCGTAGGTGAGGCGCGTGAGCGATGTCACGTTCAGGTCGATCATCCGGGTCATCGCGTCGACGTCGCTGTCGAGCAGCGGCGCGTGCGTGCCGACGCCCGCATTGTTCACGAGCAGCGTGATGCTCGCATCCTGCTTCAGCTTCGCCTCGACGGCGGCGAGGGCCGCGCGGTCGTTGAGGTCGGCGTCGACGATCTCGACGCTGCGCTGCGTGTCGTTCGTGATGCGGTCGGCGAGGGCGGCCAGCCGGTCGCGGTTGCGGGCGACCAGGATCAGGTCGTAACCGCGGCGTGCGAGGCGGTCCGCGTAGACGGCGCCGATGCCCGACGAGGCGCCGGTAATGAGGGCGGTACCGCGATGTGCTTGCGTCATGATGTGCTCCGTTTCGATGGGATTGGCCGGATGGCGTGAAGCCATTCTGGCCGTGAATCGCTGTGACGCAAATGACGTAGATGGGTATGATTCAGGACATCGGGCCAATTCACTGGCCGGGGACGGGAGAACGCACATGCACCGCATCGGTTTTCTGATCAGCGACGGCTTCCAGATCATGGCGCTCGCCGCGCAGTCGGTGTTCGAGTACGCGAACATGGGCATGAGCGAGCCGTTCTACGTGATGGGCAACTATTCGGTCGACGGTGGCGACGTGCGCTCGTCGCTCGGGCTGCCGGTCGCCACGCACGCGCTGCGCGGGCAGCTTGCCGTCGATACGTGGATCGTCGCGGGCGTCAACGATCCGGTCGCGTCGCCGGCGCCGCCCGGCGTCGTCGCGTTCCTGCGCCGCGCCAACGCGCGCGCGCGGCGGATCGCCGGCATCTGCACGGGCGCGTTCGTGCTGGCCGAGGCCGGGCTGCTCGCGCAGCGCCGCGCGACGACGCACTGGGCGTTCGGCCGCGACCTGCAGCGGGACTACCCGGAGATTCGCGTCGAGGAAGACCGGATCTACATCGTCGACGGCCCGATCTGGACGTCGGCCGGGATGACGGCCGGCCTCGACCTCGCGCTCGCGATGGTGGAAAAGGACCTGGGCGCGGATGCCGCCCGGTCGGTCGCGCACAAGCTCGTGATGCACCAGCGGCGGGCCGGCGGCCAGTCGCAGCATTCGGAAATGCTGGATCTCGCGCCGAAATCCGACCGGATCCAGAACGCGCTGAACTACGCGCGGCAGCATCTCGGCCGCGCGCTGACCGTCGAGGATCTCGCCGAAGCGGTGCACCTGAGCCCGCGCCAGTTCAGCCGCGTGTTCACGCTCGAGACGGGGCAGTCGCCCGCGAAGGCGATCGAGCGGCTGCGGCTGGAGTCCGCGCGGCTGATGATCGAGCAGAGCCGCCATTCGCTCGACGTGATTGCGAAGGAAAACGGCTTTCGCGACCGGCGGCACATGCGCGAGGCGTTCGTGCGCGGGTTCGGCGTGCCGCCGCAGGCGGTGCGGCGCGACGCGCGGGCGGATGAGCGGTCGGGCGAGCGGGAGGCGGGCTGACGCGTGTGCGCGAGCCGCTCTGCGCGCGCCGGAAAAATCGCGCAGAATCTCGTCGACCCGCCTCGCGAGGAGACCCGATGCACACCGCCCCGTTCGACATTGCGATTCCCGATCACGCGCTCGATGACCTGCGCCGGCGCCTGCGCGCCATGCGCGCACCGGCGCTGACCCCCGCAGCGCCGTGGCAGCAGGGCGTCGACGGCGCCTGGTTGCGCGAGCTGACCGCGTACTGGGCCGAACGCTTCGACTGGCGTGCGGCGGAGCGTGCGCTGAACCGGCTGCCGCAGTTCGTCGCAGACGCAGGCGGGCAGCGCGTGCATTTCATCCATCGACGCGGCGTCGGGCCGAGGCCTTATCCGCTCGTCATCACGCACGGCTGGCCCGGCTCCGTCTTCGAATTCGACGCGCTGATCGATCGCCTCTGCGACCCGGCGGCGTTCGGCGGCGATCCGGACGACGCGTTCGACGTCGTCGTGCCGTCGCTGCCCGGTTTCCTGTTCTCGCCGGCGCCCGCCGCACCCGGCATGTCCGCGTTTCAGGTTGCCGACCGCTGGGCGGCACTGATGTCCGGTCTCGGATATCGCCGCTTCGGCGCGCAAGGCGGCGATCTCGGCGCAGGCGTGTCGATTGCGCTCGGCGCGCGGCATGCAGACGTGGTGGACGGCCTCCATCTGAACTTCCTGCCCGGCAGCTACGAGCCGCCGACCGACGCGGCCTTGCCGCTGACCGACGAGGAACGCGCGTTCGTGACGCAGCGTGGCGAGTGGGCCGCGCTGGAAGGCGGATACGCGCATGTCCACATGACGAAGCCGCAGACGCTCGCCGTCGCGCTCAACGATTCGCCGGCCGGGCTGGCCGCGTGGATCGCCGAGAAATTCCGCGCGTGGAGCGATTGCGACGGCGACCTGGCGCGGCGGTTTTCGCACGACACGCTGCTGACCGGCATCTCGTTGTACTGGTTCACCGGTTGCATCGGCTCGTCGATGCAGATGTATTGGGAAAACCGGCTGCAGCCCATGCGCTTCGCGGCCGGGCAGCGCGTGGCGGTGCCCGTCGCGTTTGCGCGTTTTCCGAAGGAAATCGGCCGCCCGCCGCGCAGCTGGCTCGAACGGGTGTTCGACGTCGTGCAGTGGACCGACATGCCGAGCGGCGGCCATTTTGCCGCGATGGAGGAGCCGGATCTGCTGGCCGACGATGTCCGGCGGTTTTTCCGGCGGTTTCGGTAATGCGCGGGCAGGCCGGGGACGTTGCCGAAGGGCGCCGGCTGCCATCCGCACATCGGCGCGAGCCGGCACGACACGGATCGCGACGCGGCGATGCCGCCAGTGTTACCGCGTGACGAACGGCGCCGCGTCGCCCGGCACCGTGCGCGCATGCTTGCGCTGGCGCAGCAGCGCGACGCGGCAGTTCTCGCGCGCGGTTTCGCGGCCTTCGTCGTCGAGCAGCACCAGATCGCCGCGCATCACGTTCAGCGTGATCACGTCCTCGCCCGGCGCGCCGAGCGTTTCCGGCGTATGCACCGAGCCGGCCGGTTCGAGCACCGTCGAGCCGGCGTGCGCGATCCAGTCGTATTCGAGGTAGCGCCACGCCCCCTGCAGCGTATGGACGAATACCTCGCCGTCGTGGCGATGGCGCGGCAGCGTGCCGCCGGCCGGCATCCTCAGCAGCGCGGTGAGCGTATCCTCGGCCGCGTTGATGTGCAGGTACTTGATTGCGAGGCCGGGCAGGTCGGCGCTCATCGGCAGCCACGGCAGCGCGTCGCCGGGCAGGCACGAGATCGGCGGCAGGTCGGTGGAGAGCGGAGCGGACGGCTGCGTCATGGCGGGAAGCGGAGCGGAAATGGGGAGCCCGCATTATCGCAGAGCCGGCCTGCGCGGCCGAACGCGACGTTTCGCATCGGCTCGAGCGCAGGCGAAGGGACGATCCTTACAAGATGAAATATGCAGCTAAACTGTACAGTTTGACTGTACATCTGCTATCTTGAATTCATGAACCCGCCATTACCTCCCTCCGACGCGCTCCCACTGGCCGGTCTCGCCGGCGAACTCCGCATCTCGGTCGGCAAGCTGATGCGGCGGATGCGGGAGCAGATCCACCCGAACGACCTCACGTCATCGCAGAAGTCGGTGCTGTTGCGGCTCGACCGCGACGGCCCCGCGACCGTATCGGCCCTGGCGCGCGCCGAAAGCGTGCGCCCGCAGTCGATGCGCGTGACGGTCGCGACGCTCGAGACGCTGGGCGCCGTCAGCGGCGAGCCCGATCCGTCCGACGGCCGGCAGACGCTGATCGCGGTCACGCCCGGTTTCCGCAAGGCGCTGCAGGCCAACCGCGCGGCCAAGGACGACTGGCTGTTCCGCGCGCTGCACGCGCAACTGTCCACGGCCGAGCAGGCCGAGCTCGCGTCCGCCGTGAAGCTGCTGCAGCGGCTCGCCGAATTCCAGGAAACGCCGCGCCCTTGAACCGCATCCGCCCGCTTGCCGAAAGGACAACCCGAACATGAACTTCCCGCATCTCGTCGCGTACTTCTTCGGCGGCGCGTTCCTCGCGAACGTCGTGCCGCATCTCGTCAGCGGATTGCGCGGCGAGCCATTCCAGACCCCGTTCGCGAATCCGCCCGGGCGCGGGTTGTCGTCGTCCACCGTGAATGTCGTGTGGGGCGTCGCGAACCTCGTGATGGCTTATGTGCTGGTGTGCCGAGTGGGCGATTTCGACCTCCGGGTCACGGCCGATGCCGCGGCGTTCGGCCTCGGCATCCTCGCGCTCGGACTGTTTCTCGCGCGGCACTTCGGCGAACTGCACGGCGGCAACGAGCCCGACCGGGAGCGGCCGTGAGCGTGCCGGCGGCGGGCGTGTTCCGCTCGCTTCGCAGTTTCAACTACCGTGTGTGGGCGATCGGTTCGCTGGTGTCGAACATCGGTACATGGGTCCAGCGCACCGCGCAGGACTGGCTCGTCCTTACGCAGCTCACGCATCACGACGCATCGGCCGTCGGCACGGTGATGGCGTTGCAGTTTGGGCCGCAGTTGCTGCTGTTGCCGTGGACCGGCTACGCGGCCGACCGCTTCGACCAGCGCAAGCTGCTGATGGTGACGCAGGCGCTGATGGGCGTGCTGGCGCTGGTGCTCGGCGCGCTGACGGTCACGGGTTTCGCGCGGCTCGAGCATGTCTACGTGTTCGCGTTCCTGTTCGGCTGCGCGGCGGCGTTCGACGCGCCCGTGCGGCAGACCTTCGTCGCCGAACTGGTCGGCGATCGCGAACTCGCGAACGCGGTCGCGCTCAATTCGACGTCGTTCAACGCCGCGCGGATGATCGGCCCGGCGGCAGCGGGTTTCATGATCGCGTCGGTCGGCACGGGCTGGGCGTTTGTCGCCAACGGGCTCAGTTTCTTCGCGGTGCTGGTGTCGCTGTTGCTGCTCCGCGAGGACGAACTGCGCGCGAACCTGCGGGCGGGTCGCTCGCGCGGCGGCCTGCTCGACGGGTTCCGCTACGTGTGGCGGCGCGACGACCTGAAGGCGATCCTCGTGATGCTGTTCCTGATCGGCACGTTCGGGCTCAACTTCCAGCTGTTCATCTCGACGATGGCGGCCAGCGTGTTCCACGTCGATGCGCGCGGGTTCGGCGTGCTGTCGTCGATGATGGCGGTCGGCACGGTGTCGGGCGCGCTGCTCGCCGCGCGCCGCGAGCAGCCGCGCTTCCGGCATCTGTGGTTCGGCGCGGCGCTGTTCGGGCTCGGCTGCACGCTCGCCGCGCTGGCGCCGGGCTATTGGCTGTTCGCCGCCGCGCTGGTGCTGACCGGGATCGCCGCGATCACCTTCATGAACTCGACCAACAGCCTGATGCAGTTGTCCACCGAGCCGGCGATGCGCGGCCGCGTGATGGCGCTGCGCCTCGCGGTCGCGCTCGGCGGTACGCCGATCGGCGCGCCGGTGGCCGGCTGGGTCGCGAACCATCTCGGCCCGCGCTGGGCGCTCGGCGTCGGTGCGATGTCCGGTTTTGGCGCGGCGTTGGTCGCGACGCATTTCGTGAAGCGCAGCCGCGCGCAAGCGCAAGCCGACCGCGCGCGCGACCGGTTCGACGGCGTGTGACCGGGCGACCGGGCGGGGCGCTGGTGCCGCCGCCGCGCTTGTCGGTCCCTTCATCGCCGGCACGCTGCCGCACGACGGGCGGCCGGGAGCCCGGTCCTTTGCGTGAGTCGCCTACGCCGCCGGCCGTGCCGTCGCCGCGTGCGCGGCTTCCAGACACGACTGGAACAGCAGCGCGGCCCGCGACGGCCGCGGCGAGCGCCGCAGCAGGCTCACGAACCGGCACCGGTAATTGAACCGGTGCGGCGCGATCGGCTGCATCAGCCCCTTGTTTTCAAAACTTTCCGCGTAATGGTCGGGCAGGAAGCCCAGGTAGCGGCCGGACAGGATCAGCGTCGCGATCGACTCCTGATCCGACGCGGTCGCGCTGCGCGTGAGCTTCGCGCGGTGGCTCAGCTCCATGTTCGGCGAATGGAAGCCGAGCCCCGCGAACGCATGGTTGCGGATCGTCGTCCACGTGAGCTTGCCGTGCGGCGCGTCGTAAAGCGGATGCTGGCGGCCGCAGTACAGCAGCATCCGTTCGTCGAACAGCTCCGAATACACGAGGCTGCCGGAGTTGCGGTGCGCGGGAATGATCCCGACCTGGTAGCTGCCGTCGATGATCCCGCGCTCGACCTCGTTGATCGACGCGACATGCAGGTTCAGCGCGACGTCGGGCGCTTCGTCGGCGAACTGGCGGATCGCGTCGCCGAGGCGAGCGTTCGCGTTGGTGGCCGTCTTGTCGAACACCGCGACATGCAATTCGCCGCCCATCCGGTCGTGAATGCCGTCTATCCTGCTTCTAAACGCTTCCATCGACGCGAGCAGCCGCAGTGTCTCCTCGTACACGGTCTGCCCCTCGGGCGTCAGCGTGAAACCCGCGCGGCCGCGCCGGCACAGCACGAGGCCGACGCGCGTTTCCAGGTCCTTCACGTGCCGGCTGATCGTCGAGATGCCGATATTCAGTTCCAGTTCGGCCGCCGCCATCCCGCCGCACTGCACGACGCCCTTGAAGACCCGCAGCAGGCGGAGATCCATGTCGCTGAGCTGCCCGAGCAGCGCGCGGCTCTTCGGTTTCTTTGCTTGCATAGTTGCGCAAGTGAACATTGATATTGCGATATTGAAGAGACTAATTGGCCTCCCGACAATGCGCAACATCATCACAAGAAGGAGGGGCGCGCCGCGCCGACCGACATGACCGACATCACCACCGCCGCGCAGCAGGACGACACGACCATCCGTACCGATGCCGCGTGGCTCGACGCGCACTGGATGCCGTTCACGGCCAACCGCCAGTTCAAGGCCGACCCGCGCATGATCGTGTCGGGCAAGGGCGCGTATTACACGGACGCCGAAGGCCGCAAGATCTTCGACGGCCTGTCGGGCCTCTGGTGCACGGGCCTCGGCCACGGCCGCACGGAAATCGTCGAAGCCGTGAGCCGCCAGGTCGCGCAGCTCGACTACGCGCCGGCGTTCCAGTTCGGCCATCCGAAATCGTTCGAGCTCGCCAACAAGATCAAGGAACTGACGCCGGCCGGCCTCGACTACGTGTTCTTCACGGGGTCGGGCTCGGAAGCGGCCGACACCTCGCTGAAGCTGGCCCGCGCGTACTGGCGCGCGAAGGGCAAGGGCACGAAGACGCGCCTGATCGGCCGCGAGAAGGGTTATCACGGCGTGAACTTCGGCGGTATCTCGGTCGGCGGGATCGGGCCGAACCGCAAGCTGTTCGGCCAGGGGATCGACGCCGACTTCCTGCCGCACACGCAACTCGCCGAAAACAAGTTCTCGCGCGGGATGCCCGAGCACGGCGCCGAGCTGGCCGACCGCCTGCTCGACCTGATCGCGCTGCACGACGCGTCGAACATCGCGGCCGTGATCGTCGAGCCGTTCTCCGGTTCGGCGGGCGTGGTCGTGCCGCCGAAGGGCTATCTGAAGCGCCTGCGCGACATCTGTACCGCGCACGACATCCTGCTGATTTTCGACGAAGTCATCACGGGCTTCGGCCGTGCCGGCGCGATGACGGGCGCCGACGCATTCGGCGTGGTGCCGGACATCCTGAACTTCGCGAAGCAGGTGACGAACGGCGCGCAGCCGCTCGGCGGCGTGGTCGCGACGAAGGAAATCTACGACACGTTCATGGCCGCGGGCGGCCCCGAGTACATGCTCGAGTTCCCGCACGGCTACACGTATTCGGCGCATCCGGTCGCGTGCGCGGCCGGCGTCGCGGCGCTCGACCTGCTGGTGAAGGAAGACGCGGTGGCCCGCGTGCGCGATCTCGCGCCGCATTTCGAGGCGGCCGTGCACGGGCTGAAGGGCCAGCGCCATATCGCGGACATCCGCAACTACGGGCTGGCTGCCGGCCTGACGATCGCGGCACTGCCGGGCGAGCCGGCACGGCGCCCGTACGAGATCGCGATGCGCTGCTGGGCGAAGGGCTTCTACGTGCGCTACGGCGGCGACACGATCCAGCTGGCGCCCCCGTTCGTCTCGGAGAAGCGCGAGATCGACAACCTGGTCAACGCGCTGTCCGACGCACTGAACGAAGTGGACTGAGCCGCGGCGCGCACCGACCGACAACCGAATTCACGAAAGAGCCTCAACGATGAAACACGACAGCAATGTGACCTCCACCGTCGGCCACCTGATCGACGGCAAGCGCGTCGACGGCGGCAGCCGCGTCCAGCCGGTGTTCGACCCGGCGACCGGCGAATCGCACAAGAGCGTCGCGCTCGCCGACAAGCTGACCGTCGAAGCCGCGATCGCGTCCGCGCAGGCGGCGTTCCCGGCCTGGCGCAACACGCCGCCGCTGAAGCGCGCCCGCGTGATGAGCCGCTTCAAGACGCTGCTCGAGGAACACGCCGACGAACTGTGCGCGCTGATCACGGCCGAGCACGGCAAGGTGCTCGCCGATGCGATGGGCGAACTGCAGCGCGGGATCGAGAACGTCGAATACGCGACCTACGTGCCCGAGCTGCTGAAGGGCGAGCACAGCAAGAACGTCGGCCCCGCGATCGATTCGTGGAGCGAGTTCCAGGCGCTCGGCGTCGCGGCCGGCATCACGCCGTTCAACTTCCCGGTGATGGTGCCGCTGTGGATGTGGCCGATGGCCGTCGCGTGCGGCAACACGTTCGTGCTGAAGCCGTCCGAGCGCACGCCGTCGTCGACGCTGCGCATGGCCGAGCTCGCGCTCGAAGCGGGCCTGCCGCCGGGCGTGCTGAACGTCGTGAACGGCGACAAGGAAGCGGTCGACACGCTGCTGACCGACCCGCGCGTGAAGGCCGTGAGCTTCGTCGGCTCGACGCCGATCGCCGAATACATCTATTCGACCGGCTGCGCGCACGGCAAGCGCGTGCAGGCGCTCGGCGGCGCGAAGAACTTCGCGGTCGTGATGCCGGACGCCGACATCGGCAACGCGGTGAACGCGCTGATGGGCGCCGCGTACGGGTCGTGCGGCGAACGCTGCATGGCGATTCCGCTGGTCGTCGCGATCGGCGACGAGACGGGCGACAAGGTGGTGGCGGGCCTGAAGGCCGAGATCGAGAAGATGAAGGTCGGCCCGGGCAACGGCGCGGGCGTCGACATGGGCCCGCTCGTCACGCAGCAGCATTTCGAGAAGGTGACGGGCTTCGTCGACGCCGGCGTGGCGGCGGGCGCGACGCTCGTCGTCGACGGCCGCGGCGTGAAGGTCGACGGCCACGACGGCGGTTATTACCTCGGCCCGTGCCTGTTCGACAACGTGAAGCCCGGCATGCCGATCTACCAGCACGAGATCTTCGGGCCCGTGCTCGGCGTGATCCGCCTGAAGTCGCTCGACGAGGCGATGGCGCTGATCGACGCGCACGAGTACGGCAACGGCACGTGCCTGTTCACGCGCGACGGCGAGGCCGCGCGCTACTTCAGCGACAACATCCAGATCGGCATGGTCGGCATCAACGTACCGCTGCCGGTGCCGGTTGCCTACCACTCGTTCGGCGGCTGGAAGCGGTCGCTGTTCGGCGACCTGCATGCGTATGGCCCGGACGCCGTGCGTTTCTACACGAAGCGCAAGACGATCACGCAGCGCTGGCCGTCGGCCGGCGTGCGCGAAGGAACGGTGTTCAGCTTCCCGTCGAACCGCTGATGCGCTACCCGGCCGCATGAACCGGCCGCCTGCGGGCGGACGGTGCAACGCGGCCGGCGCGATCGCGAGCAGGCCCGCCCGGATCGACGATCCGGGCGGGTTTTTTACGTCCGCGCGGCGTAACGACGCTTACGGCGCGACCACGTGCCACATGTCCTTGAAGTTGTCGCCGTTGCGGTCGCCCTGTTTCATGTCCTTCGAGAAGAAGTACAGCGGCTTGCCCTTGTATGCCCATTGCGGGCTGCCGTCGTCGCGCTTGACGATCGTGTAGGGCCCGACCGGAACGTCGGTCGCGCTGGCCTTGTAGGGCGGCCAGAAGGATTCGCACTGGCCCGTGCACGCGCTGGTGCCGGCGTTGGCCTTGTCCTTGTCGAACGTGTAGACGGTCATCCCGTTCGCGGCGACGAGCGAACCGTTTTCGACTTTCGTGATCGAGCCTTGAGCCGACGCCGATGCGGATGCAATGGCGAGCAGGGCGGAGCTGACGAGCAGCGCGGCTTTCATGAGGGCCTCCTGTAATCCGGTGGGCGGCCGCGATCGTGCACGGGCGAGCGTGCGCCGGGATCGCGATGAATGGTGCCGGAGCGCGGCGCCGTCGCCGGTGCGAGCGACGCAGGGTCGAATGGCGACAAACGGAGCGCTCCATTCACGATAGGCGGTTTTTGGCGGGGCTGCGAGAACATCGGGGGCGTATCGGCGGGCGTATCGGCGGGCATATCGGGGGCGTATCGGGGCGTATCGGTATCGGCCGCCCGTCTGCGTCACGCAATGGGCCGTGATCGCCGCCGCGCGTCGTTCCGGGATTCGACATCCGTCCCCGAGTGCGCGTCGCGCCCGCCCATCGATCAGCGTTTGGCGCGATTGGTGAGCGCGACGCCCGCGATCACGAGCGCACCGCCCCCCAGCATCGACGGCGACAACGGCTCGCCGAGCAGCGCGACCGACAGCAGCACGCCGAACACGGGCACCAGGTTGGTGAACACGGCCGCGCGGGCCGGCCCGAGTTCGCGGATGCCCTGCGAATACCAGACGAACGCGACCACCGTGCCGATCGCGCCGAGATAGAGCATCGACGCGACGGCCTGCCACGTCAGCGGCGTGCCGCTGCCGGCGGGCGAGCCGAACAGGTGCGCGACGACCAGCAGCGCGAGGCCCCACAGTGCCGCATACGTCGTCGCCGCCAGCGGCGACAGCCCGTCGAGCGCGCGCCGGCCGATCACGGTATAGGCGGCCCAGCTCAGCACCGCGCACAGCATGAAGCGTTCGCCGGCACCGAACGTGTTGCCGAGATCGGTCAGCACCCGCAGCCATTCGCCGCGGCTGATCACGACCAGCGCGCCGAACAGCGCGACGGCGATGCCGGCCCAGCGCGATAGCGACAGGCGTTCCCCGCGCACGACGATCGACAGCAGCACGGCGGTGGCGACCGGGTTCAACGCGACGAACAGCGCGGTGCGGCCTGCCGGCATCCGCGCGAGCGCCGCGAAAAAACACACGTTGTACAGGAAGATGCCGGTCGCGCCGAGGCCGAAGGTCGTCACGACCTGGCGGCCGCTCAGCTTCGGCAGCCCACCCTCGATCTTCCACGTGAGCACGACCAGCATCAGCGCGGCGATCGCGAAGCGGCCGGTGGCTGCCGAGGTCGCGGACATCGTCGCGGCGAGGATCCGGCCCGCGATGAACGTCCCGCCCCAGAACAGCGCGACGAGCGTGAGCTTCACGTAGACGGCCGCGTGCGGCCGGGTGGCGGCGATGGCGGCGGGTGGGGCGGGTGCGTTCATGTGACGGGGTTTCTCGGTGAGCGCCTGCGGCAACGCGTGAACGAGCGCGCGCGGCCGGTCATGCCGAATCGCGCGATGGCCCGCGTGCAGGCTGGATTCAGGAGGAAATGGGAGGTCGTTGCGTCGTCAGCGAAACGCGGGTGCCGACGCGAGCGCGGTCAGCACGACGGGCATCGCGAGCGCCGCCGCGATCGTCTGGAACGCGGTGATGCCGGCCATCAGCGGCGCGTCGCCGCCGAGCTGGCGCGCCATGATGTACGACGCCGACGACGTCGGCAGCGCCTGGAACAGCAGTGCGACCGTCAGCGCGGCATCGCCGAGCCCGAACAGGCGGCCGGCGGCGAGCGTGATGAGCGGCATCGCCATGAACTTGAACGCCGACGCGACGCAGACCGGCTGCAGCCACGCACGCGCCGCATCGAATTTCAGTGCCGCGCCCACGCACAGCAGGCCGAGCGGCATCGACGCGGCGCCGAGCGCGCGCACGGCCGGCTCGACGGCCGCCGGGAACGTGACGCCGCCGGCCTGCATCGCGATCCCGAGCGCGCACGCGACGACGAGCGGATTCGACAGGATCTGGCGCACGAGGGCCGCCGCGCCGAGCCGCGTGCTGCCGTAGCGCGCGAATACGAGCACGCACATCAGGTTGACGGTCGGGACGATCGCCGCGACGCACACGGCCGCGAGCGCGATGCCTTTTGCGCCGAACAACCCGGCCGCGAGCGCGGTGCCGACATAGTTGTTGAAGCGCACGGCACCCTGGAACACCGACGTGAAGCCGGCGCCGTCGACCCGCACGAACGGGCGAACCAGCAGGAGAAGCGCCGCGGCGAGTGCGGTCGAACCGACCAGCGCCGCCGCAAGCGGTAAAACGGGCAGCGCCTGCAGCCGCGCGTTCGCGAGGCCGTCCGTGAACAGCGCGGGCAGCAGCACGTAGTAGCACAGCCGCTCGGCCTGCGGCCAGAAGGCGTCGGCGATGAAGCCCGTGCGCCGCAGGCCGTGGCCGCACGCGACCAGCAGCGCGACAGGCGCCAGCGCGAGCAGGATCGGGCCGATCATCGGGGCGCCTTCACATGAGGCGGGGTGACCGTACAGGCCGTGCGGGCCGCCGCGAGCGGCTGGTACGCAAAACGGCGGAACGAGGCGGGCATCCATCCGGCGGGCAACATGGCGACACGCAAGCGAAAGAGTGACGATGGCGCCAAGTTAACACGCGCAAGCAACAGGAATAATGGTTAATTATCGGGTGTTCAATGAGAAATTCTCATCGATGACGCGGTGACTTCGGCCGCCAGCGCGCGCGCGAAACGTTCGGCCGGACGCGACTGGTGTTCGAGCAGGACGACCGCGCGCCCCATCTGCGGCTGGCCGAACGGCAAGCGCGTGACGGGCGGCAGGCGCGCGAGCGTCGAATCGGGGAGTGCGACGATCGCCGCGCCGAGCCCTCGCGCGACCATGCGCGCGATCGTTTCCGCGCTGTCCAGCACCATCTCCTCGCGCACCCGCACGCCGATGCGGCGCAGTTCGGCGGCGATCATGCGGCCGGCCCAGGCCTGCGCATCGAAGCGGATGAACGGCAGCGCGCCGAGCAGCGTGCCCGCGTCGCGTTCCGCCTGGTCCGGCGGCGCGAGCAGCCAGAAGCGATCCTCGTACAGTGTGGTCCACGTGAGTTCCGCCGGATGCGGGCGCACGGGGCGTGTCGTGATCGCCGCATCGAGTTCGCCGGCCGCGACGCGGTTCGCCAGTTCGGCCGACATGCCGGCCGACACGTGCACGCGCAGCCCCGGATGCGCAGCGCGCAGCGCGAGCAGCGCGTCGGGCAGCGGGCCCGACAGCGCGGTCTGGATCGCGCCGATCCGCAGGCGGCCGACGAGCTTCTTCTCGTCGCTGAGCGCATCGGGAATCCGGTCGACCAGCGCGAGCACCTGCTCGGCCTGCGCGAGCAGGATGTTGCCGGCCTCGGTGAGTACCGGCTGCCGGCGCGAGCGATCGAACAACTGCACGTTGTATTCGCTTTCCAGCGTCTTGATCTGCAGACTCACCGCCGATTGCGTGAGGCCGATGGCTTCGCCGGCGCGCGCGAAAGTCCGGTATCGGGCGATGGCGACCAGCGTTCTGAAGGCGCGGAGTGACATAAGCGGGCTGAGGTGGGAAGGGGCAGCCGTGTGCGAAACGCACCCCGGCCGGCGCATTCGCAATGCGACGGGGGAAACGGGGTTCGCAAGGCAGCCGCCAGGGTTCGCGACATCATGCCCGCGCGCCTCGAATCGGGCAACCGGCCCACATGAGACGCGCCGCATGTTGCCGACGCGTCGCGCCGGTTCGCGCATTCTTCAAAATGATATAGTTCTATCGTTAGAATGTTTGGACCGGACAAGCGCGCTGCCCGAAGCGAGGCGGGCGCGGGTTCCGGCGCGTCGAGACCGAAGTGGAAAGAGGAGCAGGGGCATGACCAAGGTGGCATATCCGGGTTTGTCGTCGCAGCGGCTGAAAGCGCTCGACATGCGGCTGAACGAACGGTACGTGGCGTCCGGGCGCTTGCCGGGGGCGGTGACGATGATCCATCGCCGTGGCGAGCTGGCGCACGTGAACGTCGTCGGTTCCATGGACGTCGAGCGCGCGAAGCCGATGCGCGAGGACGCGATTTTCCGCATCTATTCGATGACCAAGCCGATCACGAGCGTCGCGTTCATGACGCTGGTCGAGCAGGGTCGGGTGGCGCTCGACGATCCCGTGTCGAGTGTGATCCCGGCATGGAAGGACCTGGGCGTCGCCGTGGCCGGCGGACGAAGCCTCGGCGGGTTCCAGACCCGGCCGGTCGCGCGCGAGATGCTGATGGTGGATCTGCTGCGCCACACGGCGGGGTTGTCGTATTTCTTCCAGGCCAGGACGAACGTCGATGCCGCGTACCGCGAACTCGCGATCGGCGAACCGGGCAACCCGGGCGGTCTCGACGGCATGATCGCGGATCTGGCCGGGCTGCCGCTCGACTACTCGCCGGGCGATGAGTGGAATTATTCGGTCGCGACGCACGTGCTCGGCTATCTCGTCGAGAAGATCTCCGGGCAGCCGTTTGCCGACTACCTGAAGCATGCGCTGTTCGATCCCATCGGCATGCCCGACACCGGTTTCTTCGTGCCGGACGAGCAGGCCGAGCGCCTGTGCGCGTGTTATTGCCCGGGCCCGGATGGCGCTCTCGTGCTGCAGGACGACCCGGCGACCAGCGCGTTTCGCCGGCCGCCGGCGCTGGCTTCGGGCGGCAGCGGGCTCGTGTCGACGGCCGGCGATTACCTGCGCTTCTGCCGGATGCTGTTGAACCGCGGTTCGATCGACGGGCACCGGATCCTGAGCCCGAAGACCGTCGAACTGATGACGATCAACCATCTGCCGGGCGGCCGGACGCTCGACCGGATGTCGCGCTCCACGTTCAGCGAGGCCGTGTATCCGGGGCTCGGGTTCGGGCTCGGCTTCGCCGTGACGCAGGACCTTGCCGCGACGATGCAGCCAGGCAGCGTCGGCGATTACTTCTGGGGCGGTGGCGCCAGCACGGCTTTCTGGATCGATCCGGCCGAAGACCTGATCGTGGTGTTCATGACGCAGCTTCTACCGTCGACGACATACCGGATTCGCCGCGACCTGCGGCATTGGGTCTACGGGGCGATGTGCGACGGCGATGGCGACGCGGCGGCTTGAAGGGCAGGCGGGTCAGGCCGCCGGCTTGCGCGCGCCTTTCCGGGTACCGGCACGCGGTGACGGGATCAAGTCGGCGCTCCGGTCGTTACCGTCGAGATCATGCGTGATGTCGAGCACGAAACGGTCGGCGCGATACAGGTAGAGCCCCGCATGGACGATGCAGCCGTCGCCGTCGGTCCACCAGCGGCGCATGCGGATCAGCATGTCGGCCATGCTGAAGTCGGCACCGTCCGACGCGAGCAGGTCGGCCGTCTCCTGGTCCGCATAGGCGGCCGTGATTTCCTGGCGGGCCTTCGCGAGCGGAAGACGGTTGTATTGACGGACGAGATAGCCGACCTTGCGCCGCGCGTCGCTGCCCTTCGGAAACCGGTCGTAGGTTTCCCGCGCGACGTAGCTGTCCATCACGCCGTAAGGCGCGCCGTCGTGCAGCTGAAGCGTGCGGATCCGCATGTAGGCGGCGCGCATGGGTTGGCCCGTCTGCAACGCGGCGGGCAGCGCGGTCACGGCTTCGCGCAGCAGCACGCGCAGGGTCTGGCCGGGTGCGAGTTGCAGCGGATCGTTGATCGCGGCGCGCAGCGCCGGGTTATCCGGCGGAGAGAGGACATCGGCCGTGACGAACGTGCCGCGCCCGCGGGCACTGCTCACGAGCCCTTCGGCGCTCAGTTCGGCCAGCGCCTGGCGCACCGTGATCGTGCCCGCCCGATAGAACGCGCACAGCTCGGGAATCGGCGGCAACTGGTCGCCGCGCTTCCACTCGCCTTGATGGATTCGTCCGCGAAGCAGGCTGGCAATCCGCGCATAAAGGGCGACCCCTTTGCGTTCGGCGGGCGACGACGGGTTCAATCACGGGCTCCTGGAATGGTGCGGGTGGCGGGGTGACCGGGCGGGGCAGGCATGGCGCCTGTCAATGCCCAACATTCTACTCTTGGAATGTATGGCGCCATTCGCGAGGCCGGGCCGTGACGCCGCCGTGCGTCACACCCACAGCCGGTACATCCAGAACGATTCGTCTTCGATGAAGCGCTGCGTGAATTCGCTCGGCGAGAATCCCGTGATGCGCTTGACCTCGCGGCTCAGGTGCGCCTGGTCGGCGAATCCTTCGTCGAGCGCGAGCGTCGCCCAGTTGAACGCGGTGCCGGCTTCGAACCGGTCGCGCGCCGCGAAGAACGCGCTTTCCGTCCTGACGAGCGCCTGCCATTCGCGCAGCGATCGGCCGCTGTAGGTCTTGATGCGGCGTTCGACCTGGCGCGGGCTGTGCGTGCCGCGCCACTCGCGTGCCTGCAGCGCAAGACGCTCGACCCAGCTGCGCCCCGCATTGCGAAGCGAAGACAGCGGCGTCGTGGGCCGCAGCGCCCGCCAGCGAGGCGCGAGATGACGATCGATCGCCGCCAGCACGTCCGCGTCGCCATCCGCGCCGAGCAGTGCATCGAGCAGCGGGTGCCAGTCGCGGCCGAGGCACGCGTGTGCATCGAGCACGCGGTCGTGGATGTCCGGCAGCGCGATGCCGAACAACGTCCGCGCGGCGTCGGCGGTGAAACAGATCATGCCGATCAGCCCGCCCGTCGGCGCCCACGCGACGGTGGGAGACGAATGGCTGCCCGACAGCGTCGCCGCCGCGCCGAAGGGGCGCCACCGCGGGCCGTCGGGGGCGGGCTCGATGAAGCCCACGTCGAGATCCCGGTACCACGACACGCAGACGAGCGGCGTGGCCGGAAAATGCGAAAGCCGTTGCGCGTCACTCGACGCGACGCCGCGCGAGTCGCACAGAACGATCGCGACCACCGCGCCCTGCAGCGCGGCAGGCGCGGGATGCAGCCGCGCATGCGGCAGCCGCCCGCCGCCCGCGACGCGAGGCGCGCGGGCAAGCGGATCGGGACATGACAGCGGAATCGATGGCGGGCCGGAGAACATGACGCCGCAGTATAGGGACGGGGCCAACGCGTGTCGATGTCGTTTGCGTTCAAGACCGCCGCCGCACCGATGCGGAGAATCCGGCACATGAACACACGATCCTCTTCCCAATGTCCATTCCACGCGGGCACCGCTGCGGCGGCGCCCGTGCTTCACCCGCCCGGCGTATGGCCGCCGGGGCCGCCCGCCGGCCTGACGGGTTGGGGGTTGCTGCGCACGATGTCGCGCGACCTGATCGGCGCGCTTGGCGACTGGCAGCGCACGTATGGCGACGTCGTGCACTTGCGCGTGTGGCCCGAGCATGCCGTGGTCGTGACCGATCCGGCGCTCGTGCGCGAGCTGCTGGTCACGCACCACGATGCGCTCGGGCGCTGGGAGCGCGCCATCCGTGTCTTCGCGGAGGTCCACGGCCAGAGCGTGCTGGTCGCCGAGGGCGATGCGTGGCGCGACAAGCGGCAGGCGCTGCAGCCCGGCTTCATGCCGAAGCCGGTTCAGGCGTTCGTTCCGGCGATCGCGGCGACGGCCGGTCATGCGCTCGCGCAATGGCCCGCGCATGATCCGGAGTGGCCGATCGAGAGTGCGCTGACGTCGCTGGCGATGGACGTGATCATGCGCACGATGTTCTCCGATACGATCGGCGGCGATGCGCGCGCGGCCGAAGAGGCGGTGCGCGTGGTGAGCGCCGCGGCGAACGCGGCGTTTTACCAGCCGGTGAGCACGCCGAGCTGGGTGCCGTGGAAGCGCCGCACGGCACGCGCGATGGCGGTGCTGAAAGGGGTGATCGACCGGCAGCTGCATGCGCGCCTCGACCGGCCCGAGCGTACCTGGCCCGACGATCTGCTGTCACGCCTGTTGCGGCTGCATCGGGCCGATGCGCGGAAATGGCCGCTGCGGGCCGTGCACGACGAATGCGTGACGGCGTTCCTGGCCGGCCACGAGACGACCGCCGGGGCGCTGACCTGGTGGGCATGGTGCATGGCCGCGAATCCGGCCGTGCAAGCCGCCGCGCGCGACGAGGTGTCCCGCGTGCTGGGCGGTCGTGCGCCGTCCTCAGAGACGCGCACGTCGTTGCGTTACCTGTCGCAGACGCTCGACGAAACGCTGCGCCTGTACCCGTCCGCGCCGATCCTGATCAGCCGTCGCGCAGCGCGGCCGATCGCGCTGGGCGCGTGGCAGTTTCCCGCGCGCACGCTGTTCATGCTGCCGCTGCAACTGATGCAGCGCGATCCTCGATGGTTCCCCGAGCCCGATACGTTCCGCCCCGAACGCTTCGCCGACGATGCGCCGGCGCTGCCGCGCGGCGCCTGGATGCCGTTCGGCACGGGCCCGCGCGTGTGCCTCGGGCAGCATCTGGCGATGACCGAGATGACGGTCGTGGCCGCCATGGTCCTGCAGCGCTACGTGTTGTCGGTGCCGCCCGGCATGGCGCCGCCGCGCGCGGTGCTGAACGTGACGCTGCGACCGCGGCAGGCGTTGCATCTGGCGATCGCGCCGACCGGGCTGGCGGCCGATACGGTCTCCGAATGACGGGGGCATGAGCGGCCGATTCGACGGGGCCGGCATCGCGCGAGCGCACGCCGTGCGCGCGATGCGGTGTCGTCGAATCGTCGGAATGTGAAGGCGTGCCGGCAATCGTTTTCGGCGCCACTGGCGCGGCATCGCGCAGCACCTATGCTTGAAGGGCCCAGGCCGGGTGGCGCCCAAGGAGGATGGTCATGCGCATGCTTCTCAACATACGAATCCCACACGAGCCGTTCAACACGCTGGTGCGGGACGGCAGCGTCGGCGACGTGATCTCTCGAATACTCGAAGCGGTCAAGCCGGAGGCCGTGTATTTCACGGAGCAGGGTGGCGGTCGCGGGGCGGTCGCGATCGTCAACGTGGATGACCCGTCGCAGATCCCCGCGCTCGCGGAGCCGTGGTTCCTGATGTTGAATGCCGACTGCGAGTTCCGCGTGGTGATGTTGCCGGACGATCTCCGGAACGCCGGGCTCGCGCAACTCGGCGCGAAGTGGCGGTAGCGGGGAGCCGCGCATGCGCGTGCCGCTGCCCGAAAACCGGGTGAGCGGCATCGCGCGGCGTTCGCGCGCCGGCTATCGCGCAGCCGGCGGCGGCTCGACGTTCGCCGCCTGCCTGTCCTTCGGTCGCAACAGCAACAGCAGCAACAGCGACAGCAGCAACAGCGACAGCAGGCCGCTCAGCGCCGCCGCGGCAACGCATACGAAAAAGAACCGTTCGTTCCATTGAATCACGTATGTCGGACGCTGCGCCGCCGGCATTCCCCGCCGTGGCGCCGGGTTCCGGCAGGAACGTGAAGACCGCCGGTTGCCATCCGTCCGGATCGGGGCGGTCATCCGGCCGCGTCTTCCCCCAGCGCCTGGATGAAGCGCGAGAACAGCTCGGGCTGCGAAGAAATCCCGAGCTTCGCGTACAGGTGCCGCCGATGCACCTTCACCGTTTCCGGCGAAATCGCGAGCCGCTCGGCGATCGCCTTCGACGAGTTGCCGCGCAGCACCATTCTCGCGATCGACATCTCGCGATCGGTCAGCACGCCCGCGCCGAAGCGGGCGAGTGCCTGCTCGACCCGCGCGCCGAGATCGGCGTCGGGCGTCGCGCGTGCCGCGTCGCCCACCAGCCGCCAGTGCTGCCGGATCGCCGCGAGCACCCACGGCATCGCGGCCGTCAGCTTGCCGAGCGGCTCGACGTCGAAACGCGTGCCCGCGCCGAGCGACAGCGACAGCAGCATGTCGGCGCTCGGCCGCACGAGGATCTGGATCTCGTCGTCGCCCACCGCGTCGCGGAAATAGCTGAGGAAATACTCGCTCTGCCGGAACAGGTCGGGCGCGACTTCCTCGAGCCGGTAACAGCCGTCGGCGAGCCCGTCGTGCGCGGCCTGCAGGAACGGGTCGAGCAGATACACGCCGTTCAGGTAGAGCGGCACGGGCGACGCGGCATCGGTGCCGCCCGTGTCGTACTCCTCGAGCACGAGCGGCACCCCGTCGGGGCCGATCGCGGTCGCGAGCGCGTTGTCGAACGGCACCATTTCATTGAGCAGCAGCACCAGGAAGCGCCAGAAGCGCGGCTGGCCGAGATGATCGATTGCGCGGCCGAGCGCCTGGTGCATCGCGATTTCGGAAAAGAGACGATCCATACCACCACCGGAAGGGCGTAACACGAAGGGGGAATAGCAGTCCTGAAATTGGCTTCCTAGACTGCCACGCAATCAGTCGGGCCCGAGTATGGGCGTTCAAAAATGCGCGGAACAGGAGAAACGAAATGGCGATGATGTCGGAATCGACGGGCACGCTGCAAGCGGCGCCTGCAACGGAGGACGCGCCGCGCGCGCTGTCGCAGACGCTCAGCGTGCGCGATGCGGTGATGATCACCGTATCGGGCGTGACCCCGGCCAGCTCGATCTTCGTGATCGCGCCGTTCGCGATCCAGCAGGCCGGCAGCGGCGCCGTGCTGTCGTTCGTGCTCGGTGGCGTGCTCGCGCTCGCGTTCGCGCTCTGCTACGCGGAACTCAGCGCCGCGCACCGCAGCGCGGGCGGCGAGTACGTGATGGCCAAGCGCGTGTTCGGCACGCTGCCCGGCTACCTGACCTTCATCACGGTGCTGTCCGTCAGCGTGTTCATCCCGGCCGTGCTCGCGAGCGGCGCCGCGCCGTACCTGAACAATGCGCTCGGCACGCACTTCAGCAACCAGTCGGTCGCGTTGACGATCGTGCTGCTCAGCTACCTGCTCGGCATGCTGAACATCAAGACGAACGCGTGGATCACGGGCGCGTTCCTGGTGGTCGAGATCGGCGTGCTGATGCTGATCGCGGGCCTCGGCTTCGGTTCCCCGCATCGCGGCGCCGACGCGCTGGTCGCGCCGGTCGTCGCGAGCGGCAACGCGCTCGTGCCCGCGACGCTGGCCGCGATCGTTCCGGCGATCGGCACGGCGATCTTCTGCTACAACGGCTTCGGATCGGCCGCGTATCTCGCGGAAGACCTGCGCGGCGGCAACCGCAACGTCGCGAAGGCGGTGATCTACTCGCTGCTCGTGATCCTCGTCGTCGAACTGATTCCGCTCACCGCGATCGTGCTCGGCGCGCCGTCGCTGACCGAGCTGACGAAGAGTGCCGACCCGATCGGCTATGTCGTGCGTTCGCTCAGCAACCCGGCCGTGTCACGCGTGGTCAGCGGCGGGATCTTCCTGTCGGTGTTCAACGCGATCATCGCGATCGTGATCACGATGGGCCGGCTGCTGTACAGCAGCGGCCGGCACGCGCTCTGGTCGCGCACCTGCAACCGTGCCTTCTCGACGATCCACCCGCGTCTCGAATCGCCGTGGCTCGCGACGATCGCGCTGGCGGTGCCGTCGGCGGGGCTCGTGTTCGTGTCGAGCCTCGACGAGCTGACCGCGTTCACGGTCGACCTGCTGCTGCTGATCTACCTGGTCGTCGGGCTGGCCGCGCTCGCGAGCCGGTTCGTGCGCCGCGACGTCGAGCATCATTACCGGATGCCGTTGTGGCCCGTGACGCCGCTCGTCGCGGTGGCGGGCGCCGCGTACACGCTCTACACGACGCTGGCGACGTCAACGAAGCCGACCGACCTGATCATCATCGGTGGGCTGCTGGTCGCCGCACTCGTGATGTACGGGGTGTGGGCGCGACACAGCGAGGCATTCCGCGCGCTCTGAGCGACGGATCGACACCATGCAACACCGATATACCGAACCACTGAAAGACTGGAGGAACTGCATCATGCGCACGAGGGATCTCGGCATCCGCATCGGACTCGGCACACCGGGCCGCTTCAACGCGATCACGGACGTTCCGGGCGTGCGGGTCGGACATTGCACGCTGAACGAGGAGAACGGCGACGCATCGATCCGCACCGGCGTCACCGTCATCGAGCCGCGCGCGGGCGCCGCGCACGATTCGCCCTGTTTCGCGGGCGTGCACGTGCTGAACGGCAACGGCGATGCAACAGGGCTCGAATGGATCCGCGAAGCCGGGCTGCTCACCACGCCGATCGCCTATACGAACACGCACAGCGTCGGCGCGGTGCGCGATGCACTCGTCGCGAACGAACGCGAAGCGGCGGCGGGCCGCGTGTACTGGTGCATGCCGGTCGTGATGGAAACCTATGACGGCCTGCTGAACGACATCTGGGGGCAGCACGTGAGCGCCGCGCATGTGCAGCGCGCGCTGGCCGCCGCGCAGACGGGCCCGGTTGCCGAAGGCGGCGTGGGCGGCGGCACGGGCATGATCTGCCACGAGTTCAAGGGCGGCATCGGCACCGCGTCGCGCGTGCTCGCGGCCGATGCGGGCGGCTGGACCGTCGGCGCGCTCGTCCAGGCGAACTACGGCGTGCGCGAGATGCTGCGCGTGGCCGGCTATCCGGTCGGCGAAGTGCTGCGGCACGTGCCTTCGCCGTTCCGCGCGCCGGACGCGCAGGGCGAGGCCGGGATGGGCTCGATCGTCGTGACGATCGCGACCGACGCGCCGTTGCTGCCCCACCAATGCACGCGGCTCGCGCAGCGTGCCAGCGTCGGGCTCGCGCGGGTCGGCGGCGGCACCGAGGATTCGAGCGGCGACATCTTCCTTGCGTTCGCAACGGGCAACGACGGCCTGCCGGCGGCCAACTACGGCAGCAAGGGTGCGCCGACCACCGGCGTGAAGATGGTCAACAACGACCATATTTCCGCGCTGTTCGTCGCGGCGGCGGAAGCGGTGGAGGAAGCGATCGTGAACGCGCTCGTCGCGGGCGGCGACGTCGAGTCGCGCGGTGCGCGGGTCGAAGGGCTGGGGCAGGCGCGCTTGCTGGATGCGTTGCGCGAGGTGGGCTGGCGGCCGGGGCGCGGCGCCTGAAACGGCATGCGCCGCTTCAATCGAAGCGGCGTGGGGTGGAGCGGCGATGCGGCGATCGGCCGGGCCGCGATCGGCCGGGCCGCCGCTCGCCCGCGCAGGTCATGCGGGCGGTGCGGGCCTGGCCGTGACGACGCGGCGTCATGCTCAGCTGCCGAAGTAGATGTTGCAGAAGCTGACGGGGCCGACGCAGGCGTTCGGGTCTTCCTGCTTCGATTGCGTACGATCAACGCGGCCGGCGGCCTTCACGGTTTCGACGCGGTTCGCCTGTTGCTGAGCGGCGTCTGCCGGTGCCGGCTGTGCGTGAGCGACAGCAGCGGTGAGCGACAGGGCAACGAGGGCGAGGTGCAGCGGCTTCATTTCGGTTTCTCCTGGGTGAGTGCCAGTCTCGCTGGCAGTGAGGAAACTATAGGCTCGCACTGCTTAAAGATTAATCACCGCGCCTGTAGAGCATATTTCCATCCGGAACAAGGATCCCGTTGCGCACGCACCGATCGTCACGGGCATCGAAGGCATCAATGGCGATGCCGGTTGAACGGCGCGTCCTTGTCCAGCAGCGCGCTGCGCATGAAGTGCAGGCAGCCGACGATGCGCTGCATGCGATGCCGTTCGTTTGGCACCGCATACCACGCCTGCAGCGCGTGCTGCGCGGCGCGGATCGCGAGATTCACCGATTTCAGCGTGCGTGCGTGATGGCCGGGCGTCGGATCGTCGAAGAAGCGCGGCAGCTCGTGCAGCACCGCGTCGACCGAGCCGGTCCAGCGCAGCGTCTGCGGCGGTTTCGATGCGCGGAACGCGTTCATTTCGTCGCGCAGGTCGATCACCGCGTGGCCGACTTCGAGCGTCGACAGCATCCAGCGCAGCGCGTCGCGATGCTGCCGCGTGCGCCGCACGAGCAGCGTGCGCAGTTGCGCCATCAGGTCGTGGGTGCTCGACTGGAAACGCTGCGCGAGGCCGTCCGGCGCGCCGTCGCACGCCAGCGTGACCTGGCGGCGCAGGTCGTGCGCGATGCGGCCCGTGAGCCACGGCATGTGAGTCGGGAACACGACCGCGAACACGAGCGAGCACGCGAGCATCGCGATGACGACGGCCAGGCCGTTGTTGATCAGCACCTCGGGCGTATACGCGATCGCGTTGTCGGGGCCCGCGAGCAGGCAGAAGAACACCGCGAAGCCGATCCCGTAGCCGGACAGTCCCGGCCGCATCGCGAGAAACGCGCCGACGCCGAGCACCGGCGCGAGCGCCGCGCACAGCAGCGGAAAGCCGTCGATGTTCGGATACACGTAGCACAGGAACAGGTAGCCGACGGCGGTCGCGAATGCCGCGCCGACGCTCATCTGCGCCACGAACTTCGGCGCACGCGGCGACGTCGAGCTGAGCGCGCATGCGATCGCGGTGGCGGTCACGGCAAGCGGGCCGCTTGGCCATTCGGAGGCGATCCAGAACACGCTCATCGCACCGACGGCCACGACCGTGCGCAGGAACGCGAAGCCGACGAAGAACGTATTGGTCTTCACCGCGTAATGCGTGACCGAGCGCTCGAACGCGTGGTCGTCCTGATCGAGCGACGCATAGGTGTCGGCGTAGCCGAGGTATTCGCCGATGAAGCGGTACAGCAGCTCGATCGCGGTATCGAAGTCGAGCAGGCCGCCGGGCGCATGTTCCTCGATGTTTCGCCGCGAGGCGCGCGCGGCTTTCGGCAACGCGCTGTGGAAGCGGCGCAGATCGAGCAGTGCACCGGCGGCCGGCGCGATGCCGCGTTGCCGCTCGTCGCGCAGCGCGGCGAAACGCTGCGCGAGCGCATCGACATGCGGCGCGAGCGCATCGAGCACCGCGTCCGAGCCGTTCGCGCGCAGCCGCTTGACGAGCTGGTGCAGCGCATGCAGCCGCGTGCACGCGTTCATGAACTCGCTGTTCAGCCGCGCGAGCCGGCGGCTGCGCGCGCGAATGTGCGGATCCTCGAACGACGCGAACGCGCGATTGGCCTCGAAGCCGACGATGTCGTCGACGAAATCCGCGAAGCGCCGCTCGAAATCGCCGCGCGCGACGTCGCCCGCGAGTGCGCCGGCCGTGAACGCCGCGAACGTCGCATGGCGGGTACCCAGCGAGCGCATCAGCGCCTTCGCGGAGCTGAGCGGCAGGATCAGCGCGCTGACCGCGCCCGAGCAGGCGATGCCGAGCGCGACTTCCGCGGCGCGCGTGAGCGCGGACTGGAACAGCGTCTGCGGCGTCATCACGGCCGGCAGGCCGATCAGCGCGGCCGTATAGCCGGCGAGCACGAAGCCGTACCAGCGGAAGTGGCGGTTGCGCACCGCGAGCGCGATGCAGCTGCCGATCCACAGCGTGATGCCGGCCATGTACAGCTCGGGCTGCTGCGCGAACAGCCCGCCGAGCGCGAGCGCGGCGACGAGCCCGGCTGCCGTGCCGAGCACGCGGTAGAAACTCTTCGCGAACACCATTCCCGACAGCGGCTGCATCAGCACGAACACGGTCGTCATCGCGGTGCGCGGCTGCGACATCTCCAGGCGCATCGCGATGCCCATCGCAAGCAGCGCCGCGAACACGGTTTTCGCGAGGTGCAGCCAGATCAGCCCGTCGCTCGCGGCCCAGTCGCGTGCCGCGTCGCCGAGTGGATCGAGCCATGCTCTCCATCGTGCCGGTTCGATGGAAGGTCGCTCGATCGCAGGTTGTGGCTTCATGAGTAGGGCCTGTTCACGCTAATAACGGGCTTGCGCTGGCCCCCAGAAGGGCCGAGCGCAAGGATTGCGACGAAGCGAATACTCGACGTATTCGCGAGGAGCATGACGCGGCGATCGGCCCTTCTGGGGGCCAGCCCCACGAACGAATTTTTTCAAACAGGGGAACGTGCCTTGCCGGCCGCATTGCGGCGTCGCGCGTCGCTTGTTTGGCTCGGCCAAACGGCGCTCCTTGCTCCTTGCACTGCAGCCGGCAAGGCACGTTCGCAAGCCCGTTATTAGCGTGAACAGGCCCTAACGGGGGCCGGTACGGGGGCCGGGCACGGTGCCACGGCACGTCCGAACGGGTCCGTTCGACTGATGAGGCGCCGATTGTAGGAGCGCGGCGCCCGCGCATTAACGCAGCTGCCGGGAAACGATAGTTGCAGCCGGAGTAACAATCTGTCGCATCCAGTGGAGGAAAATAGCGGCTCCGCTACAGGTTGCTCACAGGAATGGATACCCTACAAAACATGCGGGTGTTTTCGCGTGTCGTCGAGACGGGCAGTTTCACTGCCGCCGCGCAATCGCTGAATTCGACGACGGGTGCGATGTCGCGCGCGGTGTCGGAGCTCGAGGCACGCCTGCGTACCCGTCTGATGAATCGTTCGACGCGCCGCCTCGCGCTCACGTCGGCCGGCGAAAGCTATCTGCGGCGCTGCCGCCAGATCCTCGCCGACGTCGACCGCGCGGAAGAAGAGGCGAGCTGCGCGCACGAACGGCCGGCCGGCGTGCTGCGCATGCACAGCTTCGCGAGCGTCGGCCATCACTATGTATTGCCCGCACTGACGCGCTATCACGCGCAGTTTCCGGACGTGTCGATCGAACTGTCGCTGTCGCAGCGCATGCCCGACCTGTTCGACGGGACGAGCGACATGGCCGTCGTGACCGCGTCGTCGCTTCCCGATTCGGAGCTCGTGTCGCACCTGCTCGGCTCGACCTTCAGCATCCTGTGCGCGTCGCCCGACTACGTGAAACGCCACGGCGCGCCGGCCCGTCCGCAGGATCTCGCCGCGCACGCGTGCCTGACGCTGTGCACGCCGGCGTTCCCGACGCACGAATGGGTGCTCGAAGGGCCCGAGGGCGTCGAGCAGATCCACGTCGCGGGGCCGGTGCAGACCAATACGGCTGAATCGCTCGCGCTCGCGATCCGCGACGGCATCGGGATCGGCATGCTGCCGCTTTACTCGGCGATCGACGCGCTGCGCGACGGCACGCTCGTGCGCGTGCTGCCCGCGCACATCCTGCAGAAGATGAACGTGTACGCGCTGTATCCGTCGCGCCGCTTCGTCGATGCGAAGGTGCGGACGTGGGTCGAGATGCTGCGTGCCCAGGTGCCGGGGATGATCGCGCGCGACGTCGAGATGCTGAACGCGATCGACCGCGAACCGCAGGCCGCCTGAGCGGCCAACGCGTATCGGCGTATCGGCGTATCGGCGTATCGGCGTATCGGCGCATCGCCGTATCGCCGGTTTCTTTTCTTCAGCCGGCTTCTTCTCTTCACGCGAATTTCGCCAATCACGCCAACGCGACTCGCCGCGCCCACGGTACATCCTCTCCGTGGGCGCGGCGCATCGTCATGACGTTACAGCGCGGGCTTTGCCGCCGCGCCCGATTCCGTTGCCGGCTCGCCGGCAGGGCCGTATGCGGCGTGCGCGGCCTTCTGTTGCGCGAGGCGCTTTTCGTGGAGCCGCTCCTGTGCCGCCAGGATGTCGTCCGGATAGTTGATGGATTCGCCGCGCGCCGGGTTGTAGCCGACCGATTCGAGGTCGATCAACTCCTGCAGCACTTGCGCGCGCGTGACGGGCGACTTTGCCGACTGGGCGAACGACAGGGCCGGTGCAGCGAGCAGGACGGCAGCGGCGGCGGTAACGACGAGCGATTTCACGAGGTTCTCCTGGGTACGGGGTAGGTGGCCGGCGCGACGCGCGATGCGTGCCCCCGACCTTCGCTGGCAGTCTACGCAGCGCCCGAGCGCGTAAAAACCCCGATTCCAGGCAGGCTGCCTTCCAGATGGAACAACATTGATGCGCCGCCCGCCGCACACGAACCCGCATGCGAACGCAGGTGCGTGAACGTCGGGCGGCGATGCATTGCGTCGATCAGAAGCGCGTGCGCATGCCGATCGTGCCGACGATCTGGTTCGCGGTGCTCGATGCGCCGCCCGAGCCGTCGATGAACGCCTGGTAGCCGCGGCCCGATGCGTGCTGATACATCGCTTCCGCGTAGACGTCCGTGCGGCGCGACAGCTTGTAGACGGCCTGCAGGTCGACCTGGTGCCACTTCGGATCGGTGCCGTGCCTGCTGTCGGGGTTCGACACGCTGGCGTCCGTGTACACGTAGGCCGCGCCGAGGCTGACGGCCGGCGTCACCGCATAGCGCACGTTCACGTCGTAGTTGTTGAACGCGACCTGGCCGGTCGAGCCGAACGAGCCCGTGTTGTCGTACTGCGAGCGCGTATAGACGAAGCCGACGGTGGCCGGGCCGAACCCGTAGCTGATGCCGCCGCCGTACGAACGCATGCGGTCCGAGCCGATCGACCAGCCGCCCTGGTTCAGGCTCTTCGCTTCGGCCGCGTCGGTCGCGCCCGGGCTCGCGCTCGTCGAGCCCTTCGTGCCGTTCATCTGCAGGTACGCGCCGGCCAGCTTCAGCGGGCCGTTCGTGTAACTCGCCGCGACGCTGTATGCACGGTTCGCGCCGAAGCTGGTCGCGTTCGAGAACGCGTACATCGCGCCGACCTTGAAACCCGCATACGTCTCGCTCGTGTACTTGACCGCGTTGTTGATGCGCAGCGAGTGGTTCAGGTTGTCGTTGTCGAACGGATGCGCGAAGCTCGTGTCGCCGAGGTCGCCGGCCGTGGCGGACAGCGGCGCGACGAAATCGACCATCGTGTCGTACTGGCGGCCGAGCGTCAGCGTGCCATAGCCGCTCTGGCTCAGGCCGACGTACGCGTGGCGGCCGAACAGCTTGCCATCCTGCCCGAGCCCGCCGTTGTTCACGTTGAAGCCGTTCTCGAGCACGAACAGCGCCTTCAGGCCGCCGCCGAGATCCTCGGTGCCGCGAAACCCGAGGCGGCTGCCGTTGACGGTGCCGCTGTTCAGGCGCCACAGCGACGCGCCGTTGGCGTTGTTGGTGTAGACGATGCCGGCATCGATCAGGCCGTACAGCGTGACCGAGCTCTGTGCGTGAGCGAGCGGGGCGAACAGCGTGGCGGTGCATGCGCCGGCGACGAGGGTTTTTTTCAAGTGAGGCTCCTGCGTGTGGGAGGGGAACAAAAGTTCGGCGCAAGTATAGGAACGCAACCCGCGCGCAAGGCCGCCGGGGGCCGCGAGCGCACCTTTCCGGATCGGGCAAGAGTCGTTCACAAAACTGACACGACGCGCCGCGCGCGCGTGACGGTGGTGGTTTTTGCACGGTCGCCCGCGGGCGGTATGCCTCCGTCGCGGGCGTGCTGTCGCGTCGGTGCAACATGAGCGGGGCGGGGCGCGGCGGTGGATCGGTGCGACTGGCGCGCGGAGAGTGGCTCGCCTGAGCCTACGCTCACGACCGGCGGCACTCGCGTTCAAACGCGGACGCGTGCACGCGTCGACGCGCTTCATCCAGGCTCGTCAACCGGATCGCGCGACCTGCCGACTCGAAGCACGCGGCCGTTCTCACGAATTCGCCGCAACGGGAAGGCGATCCCGCGGCGCGAACCGGCACGCATCACGTATCCGCATTGAAGCGGGCGGTGAACTTCGGGCTGTCTCGACCCGCCGGTCTTCGCGTATTCATCAAACGCATGAGTCGATTCGAAAAATACGTTTGTCTCATGATTGTTGCCGGCCTACGATGCGGACCTGACGACGGCGTGCGTGTTGCGCGCCGTCTTTTTCGATCCCATTCGCGAACCCCATGCGCCCCGATCTCCCGTCCGCTCCCGCATCCCCTTCGCCGGCCGCCAGCCCGTTCGCGCGCATGGCCGTCGTCACGATCCTGACCGGCGTCGGCGCGGGTCTCGGCGGCATGCTGCTCGCGCTGCTGCTGCATGCGATCCAGCACGTCGCGTTCGGCTACAGCATCGCGCACGTGATCGGCACCGAGAGCTTCCTCACCGGCGTGACCGGCGCCGATCCGCTGCGCCGGCTCGCGGTGCTGATCGTCTGCGGGATCGTCGCCGGCGGCGGCTGGTGGGCGCTGTACCGGTATGGCCGGCCGCTCGTCAGCATCCGCCGCGCGGTGCGCACGGCCGATCCGCGGATGCCGGTCGTCAGCACGACGATTCACGCGCTGCTGCAGATCGTCACCGTCGCGCTCGGCTCGCCGCTCGGCCGCGAAGTCGCTCCGCGCGAGATCGGATCGCTGCTGGCGGGGCAGCTTGCGCATCGTGCGGGGCTCACCCCCGACGATTGCCGGCTGATGGTCGCGTGCGGTGCGGGCGCGGGCCTCGCGGCCGTCTATAACGTGCCGCTCGGCGGCGCGATCTTCGTGCTCGAAGTGCTGCTCGGCACGTTCGAACTGCGTGCGCTGGTCGTGGCGGTCGCGACGTCGGCGATCGCCGCGGCCGTTGCGTGGATCGGCCTCGGCAACGAACACCAGTACACGGTGCCGCCGTTCGTGCTGAGCACGCCGCTGGTGACATGGTCGATCGTCTGCGGGCCGCTGTTCGGCTTCGCCGCATATGGTTTCGTGCGGCTCACGACGCGCGCCCGGGCGAACGCGCCGAAGGACGGGCGGCTGCCCGTGCTCGCGCTGCTCAACTTCGCTGTGATCGGCGTGTTCGCGATGCGTTTGCCGCAACTGCTCGGCAACGGCAAGGGCCCGGCGTCGCTGGGTTTCGACGGCACGCTGGCGATCGGCCTCGCCGCTGCGCTGCTCGTGCTGAAGGTGCTGATCGAGGCCGGCAGCCTGCGGGCCGGCGCGGAAGGCGGCCTGCTGACGCCGGGCCTCGCGAACGGCGCGCTGCTCGGCGTCGTGCTCGGCGGGCTATGGAGCCTCGTGTGGCCGGGTGCGTCGATCGGTGCCTGCGCGCTCGTCGGTGCAACCGCGTTTCTCGCCGCGTCGATGCAGATGCCGATCACGGCGGTCGTGCTGCTGCTCGAGTTCACCCGCGAGGATCACGACAGCCTCGTGCCGATGCTGCTTGCCGTGGCCGGGTCGCTTGTCGCGTATCGGGTGGCGCAGCGGTGGAGTGAGGGGCCGGCGAAGGCGATGGAGGTGGTCAAGGAGCGTGCGGCGGCGATGCGTTAATGCGCACATGCAGCCAGGAAGCGAACGACGTTTGCGCTTTTGTCGCCAACGGGTCACCGAAAATTGACGATTTGTATCCGTTCCAGGGCAAGCCATTGCCGCGAGGATCCGTGCTGCACGACGAAGCTGTCACGATCAGAAGTGCAAGCGTGGGGCCGCATTAAAGGAACGATATCCGGTCGATCGTTTGCGTCGGAACGCACGCTTGCGACAGCCTTTGCTTCCATGGGGCGGTTGTCCCTCCCGAGTCGTACACGATAGCCTTTTCCGCTCGTTCAAATGTCGGGTGCGCCGTTCCAGGAGCAGGTTGGGTCCTTCTGGCAACGGATATCTCGCTGATCACTTGTCGCGCGATCGGCACGTACAACAGCATCGTGAAGCCCGAGGATCGTTTGTATGGCTGACGCGTGGAAAAACCTCGAAGCGTTCATTGCGACCGATATCGGCAAGTTGCCAGTCGATCGGATCGAACTGATGCGGGACACTGACCTCTATCACGATCTCGATATGGAGCCGGAGCACATCGATGCGTTCGTCCGGCGATGGGCCGTGACGTTTGACGTCGACTTGTCCATGTTCGACATCCACGACTACTACCCGTCGGCGAAGCTCGGCATCGGTTCGTTCCTTGCCACGGTCGTCAGATCGCCGTTCAGCGGCGAGGCGCGGGAAATCCTGGGTGGCCGGTCGCTCACACTCGGCATGATGGTCGAGGCGATGGAGCGCGGGCGCTGGGCGGTGTGACGAACGCGATGCACTGGTCACGGCTGCGAAGCGGCTCAAGCCCGTCCCGCCACTTGTTCCTGTTTCCCTGTCGGTACCGCTGCGCGATCGCGGCCCCGCGCATGCCAAAGCGCGCCCGCCGGTTCTATGCAAGAATCCGCGCGTTTCCGCGCATCAACCCACAACGACACGCGCGGACGTCCCTATCAGGAAACGAGGAGCTCAAGTTGATCCAGCGCATTTCCCGCTTTTTCACGCAGGTGGTTCACCGCGTGTTGCCCGACCCGTTGATTTTCGCGATCCTGCTGACGATCGTCACGTTCGCGCTCGCGTTCGGCCTCACGCCGAATACGCCTGCGCAACTCACGACGATGTGGGGTTCGGGTTTCTGGAACCTGCTCGCGTTCTCGATGCAGATGGTGATGATTCTCGTCACCGGTCACGCACTCGCGAGTTCGCCGCCCGTGAAGCGCATGCTCGTCGCGCTCGCGAGCACCGCGCGCACGCCGGGGCAGGGCGTGATGCTCGTTGCGTTCGTCGGCGCGCTCGCGTGCGCGATCAACTGGGGCTTCGGCCTCGTGCTCGGCGCGATGCTCGCGCGCGAAGTGGCGCGTCGCGTCGCCGGCAGCGATTACCGGCTGCTCGTCGCGTCCGCGTACATGGGCTTCCTGAGCTGGCACGGGGGATTGTCGGGTTCGGTCCCGCTCGTCGCGGCGACGAAGGGCAACCCGATGGAAAAGACCATCGGGCTGATTCCCGTGTCGCAGACGATCTTCACCGGTTACAACGCGTTCATCACGATCGGCCTGATCGTGATGCTGCCGTTCCTCGCGCGCCTGATGATGCCGAAGCCGGGCGACGTGGTCAGCGTCGATCCGGCGCTGCTGGCCGAACCGCCGAGCGTCGAGCGCCAGCTCGGGCCCGACGCGACGTTCGCGGAGCGGATGGAGGAGAGCCGTGCGTTGTCGGTGTTCGTCGCGGCGCTGTGTGCGGCGTTCCTCGTGCTGAAGTTCGTGCAGAAGGGCTTCGCACTCGACATCGACACCGTGAACCTCGCGTTCCTCGCGGCCGGCATCCTGCTGCACCGTACGCCGATGGCCTATGCGCGTGCGGTGGCCGGTGCGGCGCGCGGCGCGTCGGGGATCATGATCCAGTTCCCGTTCTACGCGGGCATCCAGGCGCTGATGGATCATTCGGGGCTCGCGGGCGTGATCACGAAGTGGTTCGTCGATATCGCGAACGTGCATACGTTCCCGCTGCTCGCGTTCCTGCGTTCGGCCGTGATCAATTTCGCGGTGCCGTCGGGCGGCGGCCACTGGGTCGTGCAGGGCCCGTTCGTGATGCCGGCGGCTCAGGCGCTCGGTGCCGATCTCGGCAAGGCGGCGATGGCGATCGCGTACGGTGAGGCCTGGACCAACATGGCGCAACCGTTCTGGGCGCTGCCCGCGCTGGCGATTGCCGGGCTCGGGGTGCGCGACATCATGGGGTACTGCGTGACGACGCTGCTGTTCTCGGGTGTCGTGTTCGTCGCGGGGATGTATCTGTTCTGACGGCGTGAGGCGGGCGGAGCGGAGCCCGTCCCACGCCGGTCTGATTCCGGCCTGCCTTTCAGCCGCGCGACCGTACGTCGGCGCGCTCGTGCCCGTGACGCAACGCGAGGCTCGCGAATGCCGCGACGATGAGCGCGGCCGCCAGCAGCGTCAGCCCGTTCTTTGCATTGCCGGTCGCCTGTTCGATCGCGCCGACGACGGTGGGCCCGACGAAGCCGCCGAGCAACCCGCACGTATTCACGAGCCCGAGCCCGCCGGCCAGCGCGCTGCCGGCGAGCCGCGACGCCGGAAACGTGAACACGATCGACTGCACGACGAAGAACATCGACGCGGCCACGCACACGCAGAGCAGCCCGGCCAGCGGCGACGCATGCGCGGCGCCGACCATCCCGGCCGCCATGATCGCGAGCCCCGCGCACAGCATCCGCCGCGAATGACGCGACTCGCGTGCGAAGCGCGGCAGCGTCCCGGCCCCGAGCGCGGCGGCGAGCCAGGGCAGCGACGTCAGCAATCCGACCGCGACCGGCGACAGACGTCCCGACGCGCCGATGATCCCCGGCAGGAAGAAGATCACCGTGTAGATGGTCAACTGGTGGCAGAAGTACACGAAGATCGCGAGCCAGATCTGCGGGTCGCGCAATGCGGCGCCGAACGCGTGGCCGCCGTGCGCGGCGACGCCCGCGTCCTGTTCGGCGGCCAGCTTGCGCTCGAGCGCGTGGCCGGTTTCCGGGGCGAGCCACGGCGCGGCGCTCGGACGGTCCGGCAATCGTGTCCACACGACGAACGCGAGCAGGATCGCCGGAATGCCTTCGACGACGAACAGCCATTGCCAGCCGTGGAAACCGAGCGTGCCGTCGAGTTCGATCAGCGCACCGGCCAGCGGCCCGCCGACGATATTCGCAATGCACACGCCGAGCAGGAAATAGCCGGTGGCGCGCGCACGCTCCTCCCGGCCGAACCAGTACGTCAGATACAGCATCACGCCGGGAAACAGGCCGGCTTCGGCCACGCCGAGCAGCAGGCGCATCACGTAGAACGACGTCTCGCCGCGGACGAACGCCATCGCGACCGACAGCGCGCCCCACGTGATCATGATCCGCGTGATCCAGAAGCGTGCGCCGACGCGATGCATGATCAGGTTGCTCGGGATCTCGAAGAGCGCGTAGGTGAGAAAGAACAGCCCCGCGCCGAGCCCGTACGCGGCCGATGAAATGCCGAGATCGACGCCCATCGAATGTTTGGCGAACGCGATGTTGGTGCGGTCGAGAAAGCTGATCACATACGCGGCGATCAGCAGCGGCATGAGTTTGCGGAACAGCAGCCGGTTCAGCGACGCGTTCGCGTCGGTCGCGGCGGACGACAGGGCCTGAGCGTGATGAGTGGACATGCGGACGACTCCGGTAAGGGCGAACCGGCGCGCACGGCAAGCACGGCGCGCCGCGTTCGGCAAATGCCGCTGCGCGGCAGGCAGCGGATGGGCAGTCGACGGAGCCGCGCCGGCGGCGCTCGAACGGAGCGGGGCGATGAAGGGCGTCCTGGCGCCGGCCGGCTCGGGCCGGCGCCTTGTCACTGCGCTTGCGGATGCGGGTGTTCGGGTGGCGACCCGGCGATCAGAAATTCACCGCGTCGCCGCCCTTGAGCGCGAGCATCGCGCGCGCCTCGGCCGGTGTCGCGATCTCGAGCGACAGGCCTTCGAGCACCTGCCGCATTTTCAGGACTTGCGCGGCGCTCGATTCCGCGAGCTTGCCGGGCGCGATCCACAGCGAATCCTCGAGCCCGACGCGCACGTTCGCGCCTTGCGCGGCGCCGATCGTCGCGAGCGGAATCTGGTTGCGGCCCGCGCCGAGGATCGACCACACGTAATCGCTGCCGAACAGGCGGTCGGCCGTGCGGCGCATGTGCATCAGGTCTTCCGGGTGCGCGCCGATCCCGCCGAGCAGGCCGAACACGCTTTGCACGAAGAACGGTGGTTTCGCGAGCCCGCGATCGACGAAGTGCGCGAGGTTGTACAGATGCGAGATGTCGTAGCACTCGAATTCGAACCGCGTGCCGTTCGCGCCGCAGCGCGTGAGGATCGTCTCGATGTCCGCGAACGTGTTCTTGAACACGAGATCGCGGCTTTTCTCGAGATGTTCGCGCTCCCACGGATGCTTCAGCTCGCGGAAGCGCTTGAGCATCGGGTACAGCCCGAAGTTCATCGAGCCCATGTTCAACGACGCGACCTCGGGCTGGAAATGCAGCGCCGGCTGCAGCCGTTCGTCGACCGTCATGTGCGGGCTGCCGCCCGACGTGAGGTTGATCACCGCATCGGTCTGCGCCTTGATGCGCGGCAGGAACTCGGCGAACACGGCCGGATCCTGGGTCGGCTTGCCGTCGGACGGGTTGCGTGCGTGCAGGTGCAGGATCGCCGCGCCGGCCCGTGCGGCCGCGACTGCGGCGGTTTCGATTTCGTGCGGTGTGACAGGCAGGTACGGCGACATCGACGGCGTATGGATCGCGCCGGTCGGCGCACAGGTGATGATGACTTTGCGAGCGTTTGCCACGGATGGATTCCTTTCGATGAACGATGCAGGACGCGTCAGAGCACTTCGACGTTGCCGCAGACGGAGATCGCCTGCCCGGTGATGCCATGCCCGCCCGGCGAGCACAGGAACAGCGCGGTCGCGGCGATCTCGGCCGGATCGGTCATGCGCCGCAGCGAGATCTTCTCGAGATAGCGCTTCTCCATGTCGTCGTAGCCGATGCCGAGCTGCTGCGCGCGCGCCTCGATCACGCGGCGCATCCGCGGGCCGCGCACGATGCCGGGCTGGATCGCGTTCACGCGGATGCCGAGCGGCCCGAGTTCGATCGCGAGGCTCTTCACGAGGCCGACCACCGCCCATTTGGTGGCCGCATACGGCGTGCGGAACGCATAACCGAGCCGGCCGGCGACCGATGACAGTGCAATGATCGCGCCGCCGTGTTTCGACTCGCGCAGCAGCGGCACCGCGCGGCGCGCGAACTGGAATTGCGCGTTCAGGTTGATCGCGACGGTTTGTTCCCACTGCACGGGGTCGATTTCGTCGATGCCGCCGGTCGGGCCGGCGATGCCGGCATTGTTGACCAGCACGTCGAGGCCGCCGAGGCGGCTCGACACGTCGGCGAACACGCGCTCGACCGCGGCCGGGTCGGATACGTCGGCCAGCGTCGCGCTGATCGCGCCGGCCGCGGCGCGCGGCGGCCGGTCGGCGAGCGCCGAGATCGCGGCCTGCGACGCGTCGCACACGTGGACACGCCCGCCGCATTCGGCGAACGCGTCGGCGATTTCGAGGCCGATGCCCGACGCGCCGCCCGTCACGAGAACGCGCAGGCCGTCATAGGGTTTCAGCAGGTCGGAAGCTGTCATGCCGGGTTGTCTCCATCGTTGGTGTAGTCGGATTGCGGCCGCTCGCGATTCGGCGGGTCGAGGCGGGCGGCGGCTACGGTTTCGCGTTCACGGTCCGCGGTGTCTGTTCGGCCCGCAGCGTCTCGGCGAGATCGTGCGCGGCGCCGCCGATGTCGAGCGCGATGCCGGCCCGCACGCCCGCGCCGTCGCGCCGTTCGAGCGCATCGACGATCGCGCGGTGCGCATCCATCGAGCGCCGCATGTGCGGGATGTCGAGCGCGACCATGTTGAGGAACGGGCCGACGCGCATCCACAGGTTCTCGACGATCGCGAGCGTGCTTTCGCCGGCGCCGTGCGCGTAGATCGCGCTGTGGAACGCGAAATTGCTTTGCAGGTAGGCGCGCGAGCGGCCAGCCTCGACGTGTGCCTGCATCGTCTCGCAGGTCTTGCGCACGACCGCGATCTGCGCGTCGGTCATCCGGGCGCACGCGCGCTCGGCGATGCAGCCTTCGAGCGCGATCCGCACGTCGCGCAGTTCGTCGAGCATGTCGAGCGTCATCGGCGGGACGACGAGCGCGCGATTCGGGCCGTCGACGAGCGCGCGTTCGGCGCGCAGCCGTGTGAGTGCGGCACGCACGGGCATCGTCGACGAGCCGACTGCCTCGGCGACGCTGCGCAGGCTCAGCGCCTGGCCGGGCGCGAAGCGGCCGCTCATCAGCGCTTCGCGCAATTGCTGGTAGACCTTGTCGGCCATCGTTTCCTGTTCGATGGCTTTCAGTGCGGGCGGGACGATACGAGGCGCCAAGGCGGGGTTCTCCTGGGATTGATCTGCGATCTGTGATCACACTTGCGATGTGCGAAGTGTTGACGATCGGAGGAACCGAGTCAAGGCGAACGGGGTCGGGGAAAACGAGGGGGTGGGTGGACGAAGAGGCTGTCGGCGACAGTCGGCCATACTTTTCCCTGTCGGGATTTGATCCGATCCTCGAGGTCCGGCCGCGGAGGGCGACGGACTCGAGCATCCGGGGCGCGACCATGGTTACTTCAACGAACCGGGCACGCGGTATCGTACCGATCGCGCAAATTTTTGGAGCCTGTCATGAGGGGAGTCCGGATCGCTGCCGCGTTGGCGTGCATCGCGTTTCAACCGGCGATGGTCGTGGCGAAGGACGCCGCACAAGCGGCGCCTGAGGCAGGCTCACGAACTTATTTCCAGAACTTCAAGGACATGGTGCTTGCGGAGTGTCTGGCTACCGCATACAAGCAGGCGCCCGGCGCGAGCAAGGACATCGGTAGCAGCACCAGCGCGTTGCGCGACTGGACCTACTACGACATGGAACGTGCGCCGGATGTCATTCACGCGCTGGTCGCGAAGTATCTGGCCCGTGACTATCGAAATCCGGTTGTCGAATCTGAAGTCAGGGATGTGAAGTTCGACTTCCTGAAGTGCATCGATCTGTATCACGGCAAGGAACTGGACGTTGCAGCGAAGCAACTCGTATCGCGCCCGAACCGTACCTACCGGACCGAGCATTCGCCCAAGCCGCAGTAGCGATCGAACGCCGTTGCGCCATGCAACGGCGTGCCGTGTGCCGTTTCGCTGGCGCTACTCAAGCGTCCGAATCGAATTGCTGATCCCGCGCGCACAGTCGATCACGGCCGGCGCGAGCTTGCGGCGCGCATCGTCGAACGTCCAGCGGCTCGTCGGCGCGACCACGTGCACGGCCGCGACCGGCTGCCCCTGACTGCCGAGCACGGGCGCCGCGATCGACATGTCCCCGATGAACAGTTCTTCCTGGTTGGTCGCGTAGCCTTCCCGCCGCGCGCTGTCGAGCAGTGCGACGAGATCGTCGAGTGCCGTGACCGTGCGCGGCGTATGCGGCGTGCGCGCCATGCCGTCGAGCCGTGCGCGTGCGTCGCCCGGCGGCAACGCGCTCAGGAACGCGCGGCCGCTGCCGGTGCAGTACATCGGGATGCGGCTGCCGATCGGCATGTGGATCGGCACGAACTTGGTCGACACGAATCGCGCGACGTACACCATTTCGTCGTCGTCCGGCTCGGTGAGGTTGGTCGTTTCGCCGGTCAGGTTCGTGAGCTCGGACAGGAACGGATTCGCGACGTCGATCAACGTGTCGGCGGCGAGATAGTTGAAGCCGATCCGCATCACGTGCGGCGTGAGCTGGTAACGCCGCGTGACCGGATGCTTGCGGATGTAGCCGAGCTTCTCGAGCGTATAGACCATCCGCTGCGCGGAGCTTTTCGTCATCCCCGCCGCGTCGGCGACTTCCGCCAGCGTCATCGTGCGTCGTTTCGCGCTGAACGCGCGCAGCACGTTCAGCCCTTTTTCCAGCGACTGGTTGAACAGCAGATCGTTTGCTTGGTCGGGCGACGTTTCCATGGCGAGGAGCGGAATCGATTCGATATCGCATCATAGCGTATCGAATATCGATACGCAAAAATCTATTTGCGATGTTTTTGATTCGTTTTAAGATCAAGCCATCGTCGCAGTGTCGATCAGCGACCGGCCGGCGCCCGGATTATTCGAGAAGGAGTCACCATGGTTCCGTTCATCAAGCGGTTCGGCGCACTGGCCGCCGGTTTCGCCGCCTGTATCGCCCTCTCCACGTCTTCGGCGAGCGCCGTTGCTGCCGAGCCGACGCTGAAGGTCGGCGCGACGGCCACCGGCGTGCCGTTCACGTTTCTCGACGTCAAGAGCAATTCGATCCAGGGGATGATGGTCGATGCGATCACGGCAGCCGGGAAGTCGGCCGGGTTTCGCGTCGACGTGCAGCAGACCGTGTTCTCGGCGCTGATCCCGTCGCTCACCACGCAGAAGATCGACATCATCTCGGCCGCGATGCTGAAGACGCCGGCGCGCCAGCAGGTCGTCGATTTCTCCGACACCGTCTACTCGTTCGGCGAAGGCCTGATCGTGAAGGCCGACGACCCGGGCCGCTATACGTCGATGGACGATTTCAAGGACCAGGTGGTCGGCGCGCAGGTCGGCACGGCGTTCGTCGATGCGCTCAACAAGAAGGGCATCTTCAAGGAGGTCCGGACCTACGATTCGATCGCCGACATCATGCGCGACGTCGCGCTCGGGCGCATCAAGGCCGGCTTCGCCGACCAGCCGATCGTCGCGTACCAGATCGAGCACGGCGTCAATCGCCAGGTGCGGCTCGTGCCGGAATACCAGAGCGTCGTGAAGGGGCAGGTGTGCTTCATCGTGCGCAAGGGTGACACCGCGACACTCGAACAGCTCAACGGCGCGATCCGCAAGATGAAGAGCGACGGCACGCTGCAGCAGATCCTGCAGAAGTGGCACATGAGCTGAGCGTCGGCATTCGATTCCCGACCGGCATCGCCCGCGCGTCGCGGGCATTCCCGGCGGCAGGCCGTCCTGCCGTCGCATAGGAGACCTCATGTTTTTTCAGAATGCGATCGATTTCCTGCCGATCCTGCTGAAGGGCGCGGTGGTCACGATCGAGATCACCGCATGCGCGTTCGTGCTCAGCTCGGTGCTCGGGCTGATCCTGGCGATGCTGAAGGTGTCGCGCAATCGTGCCGTCTCGACGGCCGGCAGCACGATCGTCAACGTGATCCGCGGGCTGCCGATCATCGTGCAGCTGTTTTACATGTACTTCGTGCTGCCTGATCTCGGCGTGCAACTGTCGGCGTTCCAGGCCGGCGTGCTCGGCCTCGGCATCGCGTATTCGGCGTATCAGGCGGAGAACTTCCGCGCGGGCATCGAGGCGATCGACCACGGCCAGATCGAAGCCGCGCACGCGATCGGCATGCGTGGGCCGATGATCATGCGGCGCGTGGTGCTGCCGCAGGCGTTCCGCATCGCGCTGCCGCCGTACGGCAACACGCTCGTGATGCTGCTGAAGGATTCGTCGGTCGCGTCGACGATCACGGTCGCCGAGATCACGCGCGCCGGCCAGCTGATCGCGTCGTCGACGTTCCAGAACATGAGCGTCTACACGCTCGTCGCGCTGCTGTATCTCGCGCTTGGCCTGCCGCTGATGTTCGGCGTGAACCGGCTCGGCAAGCGGCTCGCACTGAGGAGGGGCGCATGATCCGGATCGATTCCATCCATAAACGGTTTCAGCAGCACGCGGTGCTGAAGGGCGTGAGCCTCGACGTGCAGCAGGGGGAAGTCGTGTGCCTGATCGGGCCGTCCGGTTCCGGCAAGTCGACCGTGCTGCGCTGTATCAACGGCTTCGAGACCTATGACGAAGGGTCGATCACGATCGACGGCGTGAAGGTCGACGCGCATTCGAAGCGGATCCACGAACTGCGGATGCGGGTCGGCATGGTGTTCCAGCGCTTCAACCTGTTCGCGCACCGCACGGCGCTCGAGAACGTGATGGAAGGGCCCGTCCACGTGCGGCGCATGCCGGCCGCGCAGGCGCGCGAGCAGGCCCGCGCGCTGCTCGACAAGGTCGGGCTTTCGCACCGGATGAATGCGTATCCGTCGGAGCTGTCGGGCGGGCAGCAGCAGCGCGTCGCGATCGCACGCGCGCTCGCGATGGAGCCGCAGGCCATCCTGTTCGACGAGCCGACGTCGGCGCTCGACCCCGAACTCGTCGGCGAAGTGCTCGGCGTGATGCGCGGGCTCGCCCGCGACGGGATGACCATGGTGGTCGTCACGCACGAAATGGCATTCGCACGCGAGGTGGCAGATCGCGTGTGCTTCCTGCACGACGGCACCATCTGCGAAAGCGGACCGGCGCGCGACGTGCTCACGCAGCCGACCCACCCCCGCACGCAGGAATTCCTGCGCCGCCTGCTGGCGTCGGACGGCGCCGACCACCCGGATCGATCATGAGCGCAACGAACGCGGCACCCGGACGGCCCGACGCGCAGTGGCCGGATTCGCTGTGGGCGGCGACCGCCGCGCCGGCGCCCGATACGCCCGCGCTCGACGCGTCCGTGTCGTGCGACGTGGCGATCGTCGGCGCGGGTTTCACGGGCCTGTCGACCGCACTTCATCTGGCCGAACGCGGCGTCGACGTCCGCGTGATCGACGGCGCGCAGCCGGGCTGGGGCGCATCGGGCCGCAACGGCGGGCAGGTGATTCCCGGGCTGAAATACGACCCCGACGAACTGGTCCGCCGGTTCGGCGACGACGCCGGCGAACAGCTTGCCGGCATCGTCGGCGGCGCGGCCGACACGGTATTCGACCTGATCGCGCGACACGCGATCGATTGCGATGCGCGACGCCACGGCTGGATCCAGCCGGCGCCGACCGCCGCGATGCTCGATACGGTCGCGCGCCGTGCGCAGCAATGGGCCGCGCGCGGCGCGCCGGTCGACGTGCTTGGCCGCGACGAAGTCGCGCGTCGACTCGGCACGCATGCCTACGCGGGCGGCTGGATCGATCGCCGCGCGGGCAGCGTGCAACCGCTCAGCTATACGCGCGGCCTCGTGCGCGCGGCGCAGGCGAGCGGGGCGGTCGTGCATGGGTCGACCCGCGCCGTCGGGCTGACGCGCGCCGACGGCCGCTGGCAGGTTGCGACGGCCAGCGGCGCGACGGTGTCGGCGGACCGCGTGGTGATCGCGACCAACGGCTATACCGACGGGTTGTGGCCCGGCTTGCGCCAGTCGGTGATCGCCGCGAACAGCTTCATCGTCGCGACGGAACCGCTCGCGCCGGAACTCGGTCGCGACATCCTCGCCGGCGGCGAGGTCGCATCGGACGCACGGCGCCTGCTGCTGTACTTCCGGCGCGATGTGGCCGGGCGCCTGCTGATGGGCGGCCGCGGCCCGTTCGCCGACCCGCGTGCGCCGAGCGACTGGCGCCACCTCGAACGCGCGACGACGCTGCTGTATCCGCAACTGAAGGGCGTCCGGTTCGAATACCGCTGGGCGGGGCGCGTCGCGATCACCGCGGATTTCCTGCCGCACGTGCACGAGCCCGCGCCGGGCGTGACGATCGCGCTCGGCTACAACGGCCGCGGCATCGCGATGGCGACGACGCTCGGCAAGCATCTGGCCGCGCATCTGTCAGGCGATGCGCAACTGCCGCTGCCGTTCCGGGTCACGCCGATCCGCCCGATCCCGTTGCACGGGTTGCAGCGCTTCTATATCGCGGCCGGGGTCGCGTGGTATCGGTTGCTCGACAGCCTGTCCTGACGCCGGCGCGAGGGCACGTCGCCAGCCGCCGTCGGATCGGGCAGAATCGGCCTGCCCAGTCTCCACCGACGGATGCCGCATGACAGACCCGAACGAACCGTCCGCCCGCCGCGTGTACGCGAGCTTCGCGCAACGCTACGCGGACATCGCGCCGACCAAGGCGCACAACGCGCTGTACGAACGGCCGGCCGCGATGGCGCTGCTGGGCGACGTCGACGGCCTGACGGTGCTCGACGCCGGCTGCGGGCCCGGCATCTGCAGCGAGCACCTCGCGCGCCACGGTGCGACCGTGCACGCGTTCGACATCACGCCCGAGATGGTCGCGCTCGCGAAGGCGCGTTGCGCGGGGCTCGCGATCGACGTCGCGGAAGGCGATCTCGCGGCGCCGCTCGACTGGCTGCCCGACCACGCTTTCGACAAGATCCTGTGCTCGCTCGCGTTCGACTACGTGCGCGATCTGACGCCGGCGCTGCGCGAATTCAGACGCGTCGCGCGGCCGGGCGCGACGCTGGTGTTCTCGATGGCGCACCCGATGCGCGACTGGATGGACGAGCGCACGCGCGGGGACGGCACGTACTTCGATACGAGCCGTTTCGGCTTCCATTGGTCGGGCTTCGGCGAACCGAAACCCTACGTCGAGGCCTGGCGCCGGCCGCTTGCCGACATCCTGAATGCGCTCGCCGACGCCGGCTGGCATCTCGACCGTTTCGTCGAACCGACACCGCTACCCGAGATGAAGGCCGTATCGGAGCGGCTCCATGCGGAACTGTCGCTGGCGCCGGCCTTCCTGTGCATCCGTGCGCGCCGCTGACGAACACGGCGTGCACGGCAACCGATAGCCGGCCCCTCAGCGCGCCGGCTCGTCGTTCAGCGTGCCCAGAAACGCTTCGATATCCTTGATGTCCTGCGCCGTCATCGCGGGCTTGTCGCCCGGCTTGCGATCGAACGGCGCATCGGTCACGTCGACGTTCGCGCGGTATTTCGGCGGAATGTCGTCGTACTCGTCGACCTTGCCGTCCGCGCCGCGCGAATAGAACTTCTGCGGCGAGATGCTGCGCTCGTTGTAGAACGCCATCACCTGGTCGAGCGTGTGGAACACGCCGTTGTGGAAGAACACATGGCGCGTCGCCGAGTTGCGCAGCGTCGGCGTGAGAAACATCCCGCAATACTGCGTCTGGTCCTTCAGGTCGTCGCGGAACGGCCCGCATACGCCGAGATCGTAGAACGCCGGGTTGCGGTTCTGCGCGAGTTGCCGGTTGCGCGGCGCGCCGAGCGCCTCGTACTGGTAATCGGTAAACATCGGCGGCAACCCGTCCTTGCCGGGCTTCGACAGGTGGCAGCCCGCGCAATTCGCCTTGTCCGGGTCGTTGAACAGGCGCAGCCCGCGCAGTTCGGCCTGCGAGAGACGCGCGCGGCCTTCGAGCCAGCGATCGTACTTGCTGTTGTACGGGTGGAACGACGGATCCTCCACCTGATAGCGCGCGATCGCGAACATCGCTTCCGACACCGCGAGCTGCGGGCTGTCGAACACGCGCGCGCCGAACAGTTTCTCGAACTGCGCGCGATGCGACGACTGCGCGAGCTTGCGCGCGACATCGTCGACGCTCGCGTTCGCCATCTCGACCGGATTCAGCAGCGGGCCGAACGCCTGCTGCTGCAGCGTATCGGCGCGGCCGTCCCAGAACATCCCGCCCTGCGGCACGAGCTGCGGCGCGGCCGACGTGCCGGCCACCTTCTGCGCCTTCACCACGCCGGCGGCCGAAGCGGCCTGCTGCGCGACGCTCGGTGCGGCGTCGTTTTCACCGGCGTCGGGGCCGATGCTGAAGTTCGGCTGGCGGTACAGGTACATCAATGACGGCGGCGGGCGATACCCCTGCTGCGTCATCGCGAGGCCGCCCGGCTGCACGTCGAGCGCGTTCGGCGGGCCGTACGCGTGATCGGGGCTGTGGCACGACGCGCACGACTGCTTGCCCGACGCGGACAGCGACCGATCGGCGAACAACGCGCGCCCGAGCTGCGCGACCGCCGACAGCGGCTGCGCGGCGGGCCGCTGCAGCACGACCGGATGCGGGTTCGCACCCGTCCAGTCGGCGACGACGGTGCCGATCGCCGCCGGTACCTGCGCGGGAAACGCGATCGCGAACGCGCCGTAGCCGAGCACGGCGGCGCCGATCGCGAACGCCGCGCGGCGCAGCAGGCGGGAAGGGGCGCGCGGCGCGGTGGTGCCGGAGGCGTCGGGAGACGGGAACGCGGGGCGAGCTGTCATGCTGTCGGTCGGAAATCGGGCGCCGCACGAAGCGGCGCGTTGAACGGAACAAACGGAAACGGCCGGCGCGTGAGGCGCCGGCCATGCGGTCATGCAATACCGGTCAGATTGCCGGTGCCGCGCTCAATGCGGTGCCGAGCGTCGGGTCGAGGTACAGCGGCGTCGTGTTCGGCTTCGACGTGAAGTCGAACAGCGCGCGCAGGTCGCCGGCCGTCGCATCGAACGAACCGCCGCCGATACGCTGGCCGCCGAGCCAGTTGTCCTCGATGAAGCGCACGACGGACGACTGGTCGAGCATCGTGTGGTCGACGTAGTTCTGCTTCGCGTACGGCGAGATCACGATCAGCGGAATGCGCACGCCCGGGCCGCAGCGGCCGTTCACGGTCGCGCCGTTCACGCCGGTGGTGCCGCCCGTGCCGCACTTGCCGTTGCCGTTGACCTGGTCGACCGGGTCGGACGACGCGTGGGTCGGCGCCGTGTACACGTGGTCGTACCAGCCGTCCGAGTCGTCATAGGTGACGATCACGGCCGTGTTCTGCCAGTCCGGCTGCTGCTGCAGGAAGTTGACGACCTTCGTCACGAACGCCTGCTCGTCGAGCGGATCCGAATAGCCTGCGTGCGCATCCTGTGCGGCCGGGGCCTTCAGGTAGCTGACCGACGGGAAGTTGCCGGCCTTCACGGCGGCGAAGAAGTCGTCCGTGTCGTACTGGTGGTTCGCGGGTTCGGCGGTCTTGCCGTCGGCCTGGAAGCTCGAGCCGATCGCCGCGACCGAGCTCGGACGCGTGTGCTGCGGGTTCGCGGTCGATGCGTAGTACTGGAACCAGTTGTGGTGCGGGATGTAGTCGGCCGTCGCGGCGTTCACGGCGGTGGCGACCGTGCTGCGCGCGCAGCCCGTCGTGCCGTTGCCGTTCGTCGTCGACAGGTTGAAGCCGCCCATGAAGCCGCCCCACGTGATCTTCGCGGCGTTCAGCAGGTCGCCGATGTTCTTGCCCGTCATCATCGCCTGGTCGGTCGTGCTCGAACACACGTCGAAGCCCGGGTCGACGTCGTTGATCATCGTGAGGCCGCCCTGGCCGTCATTGATGTAGTAAGACGAGGCTGCGAGCGTCGAAGGCTGCTTCGACGTCTTCACGATCTGCATCCCGTTGGTCTGGCCCGACACGACGTTCAGCGCGCCCGGCGTCGACGGCCCATAGACTGTCGTGTACGTGTTGTCGCTCATCGCGAAGCGCTGCGCGTAGTTCCACAGTGCGGTCACGGTGTTGCCGTCGAAGTAGCCCATCACCTGGCCCTTCGTGCCGAACGCGCCGGCGCCGCCGGACGAGCCCTTGCCGGTGTATTTCGGGAACAGGTCGGCGAGGCCGTTGTCCTCGGCCTGCTGTTCGGCCGTGTACGCGTGGTTCTGGTCGGCGGTCGCGGCCTGCGTGCGATCGAGGCGGAACGGGTTCGCCGCGTCGGTACCGTTGGCCGTGTTCGTGAAGTTCGGGTTCGCGGTCAGCAGCGTGCCCGTCAGGCCGTTCGGCGTCGGCGTGCCGGCTTTCGCGGTGAACGCCGGTTCGCCCGACGGGTTCGTCGCGTTCGGGTAGGTGCCGAAGTAGTGGTCGAACGAGATGTTTTCGCCATAGATCACGACGACGTGCTTGATCGGCGTGGCGGTCTGCAGCGCATCCTGTGACGACACGGCAGGCGTCGACGTGGGATCGTCGCTGCCGCCGCAGGCGAACAGCGCCAGCGCCGCGGCTGCGCAGGCGGTGACGAGCAAGGCTTGACGGAACATCGGGAAACTCCAGGTAAGGTCTTCGATGGTGGAGAGCGGCTTCGTCGCCGTGTCGGTTCGGCGCGGAGCTCGTGAGAGAGCACGCGCATTGGAACAGCCGCGTATGAAGATATGGGGACGGAGTGGTTTCGCGCCGATTGCGCTGCGGTATCGATTTCATTACGCCGGGACGCAAGGCGAAAGAGAACGGAAAGGGGCAGACCGCCTGCCACCTTTGCGTCACATTCCGCGGCGGGCGGGGCGATTGCCGCGGATGCCGCGCCGGGCGGACGAAAGGGCATCGCTGCCCGGTTCGCGCAACGTGCTGCATCGCGCAAGCTTTTTGACAATCGGATGACGTATTCATACGATGAACGCCCTGCGGCGACGATTTCGCGTGGCCGACCGTCAGCGAGTGCTCGTCGTGCCGATCCCCGTCCTGTTTGCCGTTCTGTGTGCCGCATTCCTGCATGCGTCATGGAACGCGCTCGTGCGCAGCAGCGGCGACCGGCTGCGCTCGGCCACCGTGCTGCAGATCGCGATCGGGCTGTTTGCGCTGCTGTTCCTGCCGGCCGCCGCGCCGATCACGCCCGCGAGCTGGCTCTGCGTCGTCGCATCGGCGGTGATCCACGTCGTCTATACGTTGCTGCTGGTGCGTGCGTACGAGCACGGCGACCTGACCGTCGCGTATCCGGTCGCGCGCGGCACCGCGCCGCTGCTCGTCACGCTCGGCGCGGCGGCGTTTGCGGGCGAGCACCTGAATGCCGGCGCGCAATGCGGGCTCGTGCTGATCTGCGCGGGCATCCTGGCGATCGGCCTGGAGCGCGGGCGCGACGCGAAGCACCGGATGATGCAGGTCCTGCCGACCGCGTTCGCGACCGGCGTGTCGATCGCGGCGTACAGCGTGGTCGACGGAATCGGCGTGCGGGAAAGCGGCAACACGGTCGGCTATACCGCGTGGATGTTCGTGCTGACGGGCGCAATGATGGCCGCGTACTACCGGCTGCGGGCGGGGCCGTTACGGCTGACGCAGGATGTCGGCGAGACGGCGAAGGCCGCGTGCGGCGGCGTGTTCGCGGCGCTCGCGTACGGCATCGTGATCTGGGCGATGGATCGCGCGCCGATGGGGCCGGTGTCGGCGTTGCGGGAAACGAGCGTGGTGTTCGCGGCGCTGATCGCACGCGTGTATCTCGGCGAGCGGCTGACGCCGCGCCGGGCGGCCGGTTGCCTGGTGATCGCGGCGGGGGCGTTGCTGATCAGTGCGTTCGAGGCGGTGGGCTGAACAGCAGCGCCTGGTTGCACAATGACAATGTCGCAAACACTCGTCTGCGCTGTCGTCGCAGCGGCGAGCGCGGATCCGACGTGGCGTTACGTCGAAGGGCATGCAGAGGCGAGCGCGCGGGTTCGAAGGTCGAAGGCCAAGTGTGACGAATGAAACGCGCCCGCGTGATGTGGGCCTTGTTGAATGCTGTCCACAACTCATAATAGACGCTACGCTGGCCGCTGCGATAAAGCTCGATGCGACCTGCTACCCACTGTCGTCAAATCGTCAATGGGCGATCACTGAATCGCCTTGCTTCGCGACGCAATGCGCAACGGAAAGCGCGGGATGGATTTATGACTGTGCATGCCAATGAGGGGCCTTCGCGCGGCGCCACGGAAGAACTATTGTTCAGGCTGGCTGAAGTGCACGCCGCGTCGGAACTGGAACTGGTGGCACAGGCCAAGAGCCAGCACCTACGTGCTGATGAAGGGCTATCCGATTCTGCTGGGCGACATGCTGAAGGTGCTGGCCGGGGATAGCGTCCTGCCTGTACCCGAGGTGGGTGAGCTGTGCCGGGTTCATTCGAAGGTTCTCGCGACGGCCGGCGAATTGGGCATTGTGACACTGGATTCGGCCACGCCATTGCTCGGTCCGTTTACCAGGCTGACCGAGATTCCCGATTGCCTCTCGAAGCTCTGGCGTTTGACGAAAATCTGGTACGAAGGCAAGTTCAGTCAGGTCGGCGCCGCGTTGGCGGCGGGCGAAATAGAGGTGGCGCGGAGCCGTGTTCAGGCAGCCTGGAACGCGTGGATGGCGTTGCACGACGCATATGTGACGGCGATGGCAGAGATGCTCGCTATCGCCCGCCGCGAGGGTGTTGCGCCGGTGATGCGCTTGTTGTGGAAAACCGCCGAGCTCAGCAAGCCGGCCTATGACACGTGGTCTGCGATGTCCAGCCAGGAATTGCTTTCGGTCCTGCAGAAACTGTTGCATGCGCACGGATCCCGCTTTTCCGTTCGCCGGGATGCGGGCTCGATTATGCTCGATATCCACAGTTGCGCCAGCGGCGGTATGTTGTTGCAGAAAAAGCTCATCACGGACGTACCTTCTCTCGGTTATGTCGATCCGGGCGATCGATCCAAGCTCGCAAACCGATGCAACCATTTTGAATATTGCACTCATTGTGTGATGTGGAATGAGCAATTGCCGCTATATTGGCATGGTCGCCCAATGTTCGAAACGGAGCCGCATCCCGACGACGCGGCTCGATGTGCGTTGAGGATAATTGGCAAAGAAATGGTATGGATTCCGACCCGGACTTACAAGATGTGGCCAGAAAAGGACTTTTGACCCGAATAGGCGCAACGGGTTCGGAGCTTGAAACCTTTATTGACAATCACTTTGGCATGAGTCAAAAAATCATCACTTTGGGGCCTCGCGGGACGTTTTCCGAGGCGGCATCAAGAATCTTCGCTTCGGAGCAGGAAGGTGCCTTCGAAATAGAATATCAACCTTCAATCGACGAAGTTTTCTCTGCATTTGACGAAAGTGCCGCCTACTGCGTCGTCCCGATCGAGAATCTTTCAGAAGGCTGTATACCTTTGGTGCTCGGAAACATTGAGCGCCATGATCTGACTATCGTATGGGAACACTTGTTGCCTGTACGATTTTCATTCATCTCCAAATGCTCAGATCTTTCTGAGGTAAGCGAGGTGTACGTCCAGTTTGTCGCACACGGACAATGCTCCAGATTTATAAATTCATTGAAAAATGTTCATATCACGACCACGCAAAGCAATAGTGAATCTATGAATCGCTTAATGGAAAGTTCACAGCCCTGCGGCGCGATAGTCCCCAGCATTTCTTACGAACCGGGAAGCACCGAGATAGAGATACAGAATGTAACGGATCGTCTCAACAATACCACGCGGTTCATCGCGCTGTCGCGCGATGATTTGAGTAGTTTGCACGCGGGGCGGATCTACAAGACATCAATACTCATCAAAGACGCGAAGAATCGTCCAGGCTCGTTGAGCGAAATACTGAATTGCTTTGCATCCAGGGGCATCAATCTAGTGTCCATCGTCTCCAGACCAACGGGCAATATTTTTGGTGAGTACAGCTTTTACGTCGACGCCGATGGGCACGCCGCGGACGCCGACCTCAAGGCAGCCTTGGACGAGTTGGGTAATCACAATTTCGTTCGATGTCTTGGGTCATACGTCAAATCACGAGATCCATGGGATGACAATGCCTCGTCGAAATGACGCGATGAGCACCGAATCGGATAGCTACTTCGTGGACGAAACACTGGCGGGGCGCACCGCCCTGATCACGGGTGGCGGCGGAGGCATGGGGAAAGCGATGATCGATGCATTTCTCCAACAGGGATGCACGATAATCGTTGCACAACGGCGAGAGCTTGTGACGCGGTATCGAGATGTTCATGCTCGGCGAGTGGCCGGTCGCTGGGGCGCCCGCTGGCCTCAGCCTTCCACCGGCATCGCGCTCGTGCACTTGATCTCGTCGAGGCACACGCTCGAATGCACGCCGCTCACGCCGGGAATGCGCATCAGCGTCTCGAGCAGGAACGTGGACAGCCCCTTCAGGTCGCGTGCGACGACCTTCAGCACGTAGTCGATATCGCCCGTCACCGAAAAACACTCCTGGATCTGCGCGAGATCCGACACGAGCTTCTGGAACTTCGACAGGTCGCGGATATGCCCGCGCTCCATCGTCACGTGCACGAAGGCGGTGACGCCAAAACCGAGCGTGTCGGGGCACAGCCGGGTTTCGTAGCGGCGGATCGCGCCGATTTCCTCCAGCCGCCGGTGGCGGCGCAGTGTCTGCGCGGGCGACAGGCCGACCGCCTTCGCCAGATCGAGGTTCGACGCGCGGCCGTTCTCCTGCAGGATCGCAAGCAAGTGCCGATCGAGGCGATCCAGAACCGGTTCATGCATTTTTATTTCCTCATCCGTCTCCTGGATGCAATCTTATCTCATAATGTAGGGTTTGCATGAACGGGTTACGAAACCCGATTTCGCCGTCGCGACGCTAAACTGACGCCGGATTTTCGTGTGCGATCGCAGCAAGGCGGGCGCGGCGACGGTCGGCGGCCGGTCTGGCGGGGACGCCGACGCGAATCGGGCGCCGCCACGCGAAGATTGCAGTCCCCAACCCGGCGGCTCCACGAACGGCCCCGGCACAGCAAAACAGCGCCCGGCACACCGAGGCGCACCGCACCCCGCTTCAGGCGGAGGCGGACAGAGTGGAGAAGACATGGTTTCTGGAAACGAGAGCGACGGCCTGAAGCGCGGGCTGAAGAACCGGCACATCCAGCTGATTGCGCTCGGCGGCGCGCTCGGCACGGGGCTGTTCCTCGGCATCGCGCAGACGATCAAGATGGCCGGCCCGTCCGTGCTGCTCGGTTACGCGGTGGCCGGCATCGTCGCGTTCTTCATCATGCGCCAGCTCGGCGAGATGGTCGTCGACGAGCCCGTCGCCGGCTCGTTCAGCTACTTCGCCAACAAGTACGTCGGCCACTTCACCGGCTTCCTGTCGGGCTGGAACTACTGGGTGCTGTACATCCTCGTCAGCATGGCCGAGCTGTCGGCCGTCGGGATCTACGTGCAGTACTGGTGGCCCGGCGTGCCGACCTGGGTGTCGGCGCTGGTGTTCTTCGTCGCGATCAACCTGCTCAACCTGGCGAGCGTGAAGTCGTACGGCGAGACGGAATTCTGGTTCTCGATCATCAAGGTCGCCGCGATCGTCGGCATGATCGGCTTCGGCGGCTGGCTGCTCGCGAGCGGCCATGCCGGGCCGGAGGCGAGCGTCCGTAACCTGTGGCAGCACGGCGGCTTCTTCCCGAACGGCGTGTCGGGGCTCGTGATGTCGATGGCCGCCATCATGTTCTCGTTCGGCGGGCTGGAGCTGATCGGCATCACCGCGGCCGAGGCCGACGATCCGAAGCGCAGCATTCCGCGCGCGACCAACCAGGTGATCTACCGGATCCTGATTTTCTACATCGGCGCGCTCGCCGTGCTGCTGTCGCTGTATCCGTGGGAAAAGGTCGTCACCGGCGGCAGCCCGTTCGTGCTGATCTTCCATGCGCTGAGCAGCAACCTGGTGGCCAACGTGCTGAACGTGGTCGTGCTGACGGCCGCGCTGTCGGTCTACAACAGCGGCGTGTACAGCAACAGCCGGATGCTGTTCGGCCTCGCGCAGCAGGGCAATGCGCCGAAGGTGCTGTGCTCGGTGAACAAGCGCGGCATTCCGCTCGCCGCGCTCGGCGCGTCGGCGCTCGCGACCGGCGTGTGCGTGCTGGTCAACTACTTCATGCCGGGCAAGGCGTTCGAGGTGCTGATGGGCCTCGTCGTGTCGGCACTGATCATCAACTGGGCGATGATCACGCTGATCCACCTGAAGTTCCGCCAGGCGAAGCGTGCGGCCCGGGAGGAGACTTCCTTCCGCAGTCTGGGCTATCCTTTCACGAATTACCTGTGCCTGGCATTCATGGCCGGCATTCTCGTCGTGATGTACCTGACGCCGGATCTCCGCCTGTCGGTGTACCTGATCCCGGTATGGCTCGCGGTGCTCGCGGTCGGGTATCGCTTCCGTCAGAAGAATGCAGGCTATGCGGTGCACGACGGCGCATCCGCACGCTGACGCAGGCCGGCCCGATCATTCTTCCAAACGAGACAGACTCAAGCCATGTTCGAACACATCGACGCGTACCCGGGCGACCCGATCCTGACGCTCAACGAGAACTTCCAGAAAGATCCGCGTGACCAGAAGGTCAACCTGAGCATCGGCATCTACTTCGACGCCGAAGGCCGGATTCCGGTCATGGGCGCCGTGCGCGAAGCCGAAACCGCGCTGCAGCGCGACCTCGGCGCGAAGCCGTACCTGCCGATGGTCGGCCTCGCCGCGTATCGCGACGCCGTGCAGGCGCTCGTGTTCGGCGCCGATCACCCGGCCCGCGCGGCCGGCCGCATCGCGACGCTGCAGACGCTCGGCGGTTCCGGCGCACTGAAGGTGGGCGCCGATTTCCTGAAGCGCTATTTCCCGGATTCGCAGGTGTGGCTCAGCGATCCGAGCTGGGAAAACCACCGCTTCATCTTCGAGCGCGCCGGCTTCACGGTGAACACGTATCCGTACTACGACGAGGCGACGGGCGGCCTGAAGTTCGACGCGATGCTCGCGGCGATCGACGCGCTGCCGGCGCGCAGCATCGTGCTGCTGCACGCGTGCTGCCATAACCCGACCGGCGTCGACCTCGACGAAGGCCAGTGGGAGAAGCTGATCGACGTGATCGAGGCGCGCGGGCTGCTGCCGTTCGTCGACATGGCCTACCAGGGCTTCGGCGCGGGCCTCGACGCGGACGCGTTCGCGGTGCGCGAACTGGCCCGCCGCGGCGTGTCGGCGCTGGTCGCGAACTCGTTCTCGAAGAACTTCTCGCTGTACGGCGAGCGCGTGGGCGGCCTGAGCGTCGTCTGCGAGGATGCCGCGGCGGCCGACCGCGTGCTCGGCCAGCTGGCCGGCGCCGTGCGCTCGAACTACAGCAACCCGCAGACCTACGGCGCGAAGGTCGTGGCCGCCGTGCTCGGCACGCCGGCGCTGCGCAAGCAGTGGGAAGAGGAACTGGCGGCGATGTGCCGCCGCATCGCGCGGATGCGCCAGTCGATCCATGACGGCCTGCGCGACCATGTCAGCGGCGAGGCACTGACGCGCTACGTGAAGCAGCGCGGGATGTTCACGTACACGGGCCTGACCGAATCGCAGGTCGACGCGCTGCGCGAAGTGCATGGCGTGTACATCCTGCGTTCGGGCCGGATGTGCGTCGCGGGCCTGAACGACTCGAACGTCGCCATCGTGGCCGATGCGATCGGCAAGGTGCTGAAGAGCGGCGTCTGATCGCGGCGCGCCCCGGCGCGCCGCGCGGCTGGCCGAACTGGCTGTCTCCCGCAAGGGGGCAGCCGGTTTTTCGTTGTGCGGCCGCAATGTCCGCCACCCGGCTGACGCGGGCGCAGGCGTGGCGGTACGATCACGCAATCGGACGCAACACGAACAGGAGCGACATGGGCATCCGGATCATCCAGCTCGGCTCGCCGCGCGCGGCCGGCGAGGGCCTGCGGATCGGCACGGTGCGGCGGCCGCCGCGCGGCGTGCCGAAGGCGGAATTCGCGTCGCGCAACTACTATGATGTATGGCTGCCGACGTTGTCGCCGAGCCCGGAACTCGTCGCGCAGGCGCAGGCCGCCGAAACGGACGCCGAGTGGAATGCGTTCCGGCGTCACTTCCGCGCGGAGATGGCGCATGGCGATGCGCCGAAGGTGCTCGACCTGCTGGCGGCGCTGTCGGCGACCACCGCGTTCTCGATCGGCTGCTATTGCGACGACGAACGCCATTGCCACCGCAGCGTGCTGCGCGAACTGCTCGCGGAACGCGGCGCGACGATCGAGCCCGACGCGGGTTGAGCGTCGGTTGAAGGCGGGTTGAAAGCGAGCGAGCGTGTCGTCGCTAGCCGCGGCGGCACGCTGCCGCCGTCCATCGTGCGGCGCAGCGAACCCGTTGACGTGGGTCAAGCGTGGAGGCGCGCGCGCCACTATGCTCTTGTCATGGAGCGATCACGACGATGACAGGCGGACAGATGCAGATTGCCTTCCCGCCGGAACCGCCCGAATATTGCGCACGCGATCTGGTCGTGGCGTTTTCGGCGCTGGTCGACGGACGTTGCGTGCAGTGCGCGGTCACGGCCGAGGCGCTGGAAGATCATTTCGGCGCGCCGTCGCTGCTCGAACGCGACCTGCTGGCCGCATTCGACGCGCACCGGTCGGCGATCGAGGCGATGGCGCGACGCATGCTCGAGGAAATCGGCGGCCGGCCGGTGCTGCTGCACAGCGGCCACTTCCGGCTCTGAGACGGATACAGCAGGAGGGTGCATGACACTGCAGGGCAATATTCACGAACGCGACTGGTCCGTCGAAGTCGAGACGCGCCCGTGCGAATCGGGCGAATTCCGCTGCCGCGTGTCGGTCGAGCATGGCGCCGGTGCCGCGCGCTTTCACCATACGTTCGAGCACAGCCATGCGTATCCGACCGAGCGGGAGGCGATGATCGAAGGGCTGCGGGCAGGCATGACGTGGATCGAGATGAAGGCGTCACAGACCTTCAACGTATGAACGATCCCGCGCCGACGAAGGCGCGGGCAGACTATCGGCCGGGCAGCGATCGAAGAAATCGCGCCGTGCCACGGGCAACACCTGCCGCCGCATTTCGATGCGGGCGGCATATGCAAGGCGGTCGACGAGCGGGCGGCCCCGTCAGGAGACACGACATGGGCGTGGGCATGCAGATCGCCTGCCATGGATTCGCGGGTACCGCCGCGATCGAAGCCGAAGCCGGCGCGCTGCTGGTGCGGCTCGAGCGCTTCCGCGCGCTGATCGGCGGCTGCCACCTCGCCATCGAATCGCGTGCCGCGGCCGATGGCGCGCGCCGGTTCGACGTGCGGCTCGACCTCGTGATGCACGACACGTCGCGCTGGCTGCTGCCGGCGTGTGTCGGCGACGATTTGGACGACACGCTTCGCCGCGCGTTCAAGCAGGCCGAACAGGCGCTGATCGCATGCCAGGCGGGCGGTGCGAGGGTGGGGCTGCGCGATGCGGCGGCAGGCAGCCCGGCGCAATGAGGCATCGCACGCGATGCCGCGCCGGCGGCCGGGCGTCGGCGCGGCCGGTCAGACCCGGGCGAGCGCTTGCGAGTCGATGATGCGCACGCGCTTGCCGCGCGTTTCGACCAGTGCTTCGCGATGGAACCGCGAGAACATCCGGCTGACGGTTTCGAGCTTCATCCCGAGATAGCAGCCGATTTCCTCGCGCGTCATCCGCAGGTTGAATTCCGTCGCCGAATAGCCGCGTGCCTCGAAGCGCGACGACAGGTTCAGCAGGAATTGCGCGACCCGCTGTTCGGCCGACATCGTGCCGAGCAGCAGCATCTGGCTCGATTCGCGGACGATCTCGCTGCTCAGCATCTGGTAGAGGAAGTGCTGCATTGGCTTGATCTCGCGGCACGCCGCTTCGAGCGCGCCGAACGGGATGATGCACACGACGCTGTCTTCGAGCGCGATCGCGTCGCAGCAGTGCTGGCCGCTGCCGATGCCGTCCATCCCGAGCGTTTCACCGGCAATCTGGAAGCCCGTCACGTGTTCGCGGCCGTCGCGATGCATCATCACCGTCTTGAACGAACCCGCGCGCACCGCATAGATGCTCTGGAACGGATCGTCGGTGCGGAACAGCGCGTCGCCCTGGCGCACCTGCCGGGTCGTGCAGATGATCGCGTCGAGGCGGCCGTATTCGGCGGCCGTCAGTTGCGGCGGCAGGCACATCGAGCGCATCGCGCACGCCGAGCAGCGCGCGGCGGGATGCTTGGCGGCGTCGGCACGCGTGACCGCGCGAAGCGGAATCGTCGGCCGGGGCGTGATGGATACGTCGGCGGCGCAGGCGGTGGCTGTGGACATGAGTCACTCCGGCTCGTCAGGGGTGGTGCACGCGAGCGTGCACCAGGGATTCGATGACGCGGCATGCGGCGTCGAATTCGACGGTCTTGTCGAAGAAATAGTCGGCTCCGGCCGACGCGCATGCCTCTCTGAATGCCGGCGCCGAGTGATTCGTCAGCACGATCGTGACGATGCGCGGCGCGGCTTTCGACAGCGTCCCGATCAGGTCGAGGCCGCTGCCGTCCGCCAGCCGCAGGTCGACGATCACGACATCCGCCTGGCTGCTGCGGATGTGCGTCCACGCGTCCTGGCCGTCTTCCGCCTCGCCCACGACGGCGACACCGCGGATCGCGCCGACGAGCAGCGCGATCCGCTGTCGGACGGCGACGGCGTGATCGACGAGAAACACCCGGAGCGCGGCGGGCAACTGGCTGGCATTCATGCCGGCAGTATCGTGTTGTGCCGCCGAAAATGAAATCGGCCGAATTGGAAGTTGATGTAGGCCGCGGCGACGCGTTGTAGGGCGATTCCTACAACGCGTACGGGAAATCGCCGGAGCGGCCCCGGTGTGACGTGCCGTGTGCGGGGCGGGCGGGTCGTCCTGCCGGATCAGCCGGCCCGGCGCGCGTCCAGCGCATCGCGCGCGGTTCGGCACGCGGCCAGATCCCACGCCGCACAGCCGACGCTCTTGAACAGCAGCGGCCCGGTACGGTCGAATGCGCCGCCCAGCACGTCGGCGAGCGACGCGACCTGCTGCCAGTCGACCTGCGCGACGATCAGGTCGCCGGCCTCGTGGCGGGCGCCGGCCGGATCGTCGACGACCAGCCGGCTGGCACGCACGGTGTTCGCGTCGATTTCCGCGGCGTCCGCGGTGAACGCGCCGACGCCGACCACCAGCCGGCCTTCGCGCGCGGCTTCGCGGTAGACGGGCGTGCGGCTCGTCGTCAGCGTCACGACGACGTCGATCGCATCGGGAACCGCGTCGCCGTCGAGCGGTGTGAGATGCGGCGCGTGCGCGCGGTGCGCGGCGCAGAATGCCGCCGCGCTGTCGGCGCGATTGCCGCGCACGTGCAGGCGCGCGTCGGGAAAGATCGCCGCGAGCGCTTCCGCGTGATTGGCCGCCTGCTTGCCGGTGCCGATCAACAGGATGTCGCGCGGCGCGGCGCCGTGCAGCGCCTGGATGCCGAGCGCGGTGATGGCCGCCGTGCGGCGTCCGGTGACCGTCGGGCCGTCGAGCGCGAAGCGCATCTCGCCGGTGGTCGCGTCGTACGCGGTCACCTGGCCGAGGATCGTCGGCAGCCCGCGCGCGCCGTTGCCCGGGCACACGTTCACGAGCTTGTGGGTCGCGAGGTCACGCGCGCTCGACGGCATCGACAGCATCACGCCGCCGGCCTGCAGCGGCACGACCAGGCGCTCGGGGCTGACGATCTCGCCCGCCGCATAGTCGGCGACGGCCTGCCTGAGCGTGGCGAGCAGCGCCGGGTAGTCGAGCAGCGCGGCCGTGTCGGCCGCATCGAAAACGGGAATCGGGGAAAGCGCGGTCATCGTGTACGTCGCATGCGTCGGTGAGCGTGGACGACGGGCGCATGCCGCGCCCGCCACAAAGCTGCCGGATACCGTGGCACAGGGCAGTGTGGATCGAATCTATACCACTTTCTGGCCTGCCCGCAACCCAGAAAATAAAGCGTCTCGCCGTTTTTGGTTCTAATATCTGTCCAGAAGGGCTGCCTTGGCCTCGATGCCGGCGTGCTCCGGTATAGTGCGAACCCATTCCAGATTCACGCCCGCGACCGGGCAGGAGCTACACGATGATGTCCGCGCGTCCCGACTCACTCGAAGGCGGATTCAAGCCGCTGCAGATCTACGAGCAGGTGGCCGAGAAGATCCGCGACGAGATCCGCGCGGGGCGCTACGCCGCCGAGTCGCGGCTGCCGTCCGAGCGCGAGCTCGCGGGGCTGTTCCAGGTCGGCCGGCCGGCCGTGCGCGAAGCGCTCGGCGCGCTGCAGAACGAAGGGCTCGTGTTCACGAAGCGCAATTCGGGCACCTACGTCGTCGCGGCGCCGCTCGACGTGCTCGCGCAGCGCGGCGACACGCACGAGGCGTCCGAAGCCGATTTCAGCCCGACGTCGACGCTCGACGTGCGGTTGATCCTCGAGCCGGCGATCGCGCGCCTCGCGGCCGCGCACGGCCGGGCCGACGCAGGCGCCGAACGCTACCTGGCCCAGATGGAAACCATTACCGACGTCGACGATCCGCATCAGCGGGCGCTGTGGAACGAGAGCGACCGGTTGTTCCACCGGCAACTCGCGTTGATGACCGGCGACCCGCTGATCGTGAAGATCGCGGACGAAGTCGCGAAGACGATGGACCAGCCGCTGTGGAAGCGGCTGAAGGACGACGGCATCTACGACGCGGGCCGGATCCGGCTCTACGTGTCCGAGCATCGGCTGATCTACGAGGCGATCGTGTCGGGCGACGCCGATGCGGCGGCGTTTTATGTCGAACAGCACATCCGCCGCGTGCGGCGCGACATCGCGCCGAAGTGACCGCGTCGAAATCGTTCTGGTCTGAAAAATGACCAGAATCGAACACTTTATTTTGAAATTGCTTGCGCGGTGACCACGCGTGTCCTACATTGGTTTCACACAAAACCAATCAGGAGACATCATGCGACACCTCGTTACCGCGCTTTCGGTGGCCATCGCCGCCGGCGCGCTGACTTCCGCGCACGCGCAGGAAGTCGTGATGATCGGCCATTCGGCGCCGCTGACCGGCCCGCAGGCCGCGAACGGCAAGGACAATGAAAACGGCGCGCGGCTGGCCGTCGACGAACTCAACAAGGCCGGCATCAAGGTCGCCGGCAAGACCGTCACGTTCAAACTGGTTTCCGACGACGACCAGGCCGACCCGAAAGCGGGCGTGCAGGTGGCGCAGAACCTCGTCGACAAGGGCGTCGTCGCGGTGCTCGGCCCGTACAACTCGGGCGTCGCGATTCCCGCATCGCGCGTGTACTCGAATGCCGGCGTGCCGATGCTGCCGGTTGCATCGAACCCGGCGCTGACCAAACAGGGCTTCAAGAACATCTTCCGGATCGGCGCGAGCGACGAGCAGCTCGGCGGCACGATGGCCACGTTCGCCGCGAAGACGCTGAACGCGAAAACCGCCGCCGTGATCGACGATCGCACCGCGTACGGGCAGGGCGTCGCCGAACAGTTCATGAACGTCGCGAAGGCGAACGGGATCAGGATCGTCGACCAGGAATACACGAACTCGTCGGCCACCGACTTCCTCGGCATCCTCACCAAGATCAAGGCCAGCAACCCCGACGTGATCTTCCTCGGCGGCTACGCGGCGCAGGGCGCGCCGATGGCCAAGCAGATGAAGCAGCGCGGCCTGCGCGCGAAGCTGCTCGGCGGCGACGGCATCTGCTCGGCCGACATGGGCAAGGTCGCGGGCGACGCGGCATCGATCGTCTACTGCGCGCAGGGCGGCGTCGCGCTCGAGAAGACGGCGGCCGGCCGCGAATTCCTGAAGAAGTACCACGACACGTATCACACCGATACGCAGGTCTACGGCGTGAACTACTACGACGGGATGAAGCTGCTCGCCGACGCGATGGTCAAGGCCGGTACGACCACCGACAAGGCGAAGCTGATCGCGCAGCTCGCGAAGTCGAACTACGCGGGCGTCGCGGGCACCTATTCGTTCGACGCGAACGGCGACCTGAAGGGCGCGCCGACGACCGTCTACGTGATCCGCAACGGCCTGCCTGAGCCGTACGCGAAGTAAGCGACCCAGCGACGCACCAGGCGCCGCACAAGCCTGTCACCGGACGGCGGCGCGACCGCCGTCCTTCGTTTCCACGCATCCGATCGACCATGAAAATTTCCCGATCCCTTTCCACCGTCGAAGTGCATACGGGCGGCGAAGCGTTCCGCATCGTCACGAGCGGGCTGCCGAGACTGCCGGGCGACACGATCGTCCAGCGCCGCGCGTGGCTCAAGGAGAACGCCGACGAGATCCGCCGCGCGCTGATGTTCGAACCGCGCGGCCACGCCGACATGTACGGCGGCTACCTCACCGAGCCGGTGTCGCCGAATGCCGATTTCGGCGTGATCTTCGTGCACAACGAAGGCTACAGCGACCATTGCGGGCACGGCGTGATCGCGCTGTCGACCGCCGCCGTCGAGCTCGGCTGGGTGCAGCGCACGGTGCCGGAAACGCGGGTCGGCATCGACGCGCCGTGCGGCTTCATCGAGGCGTTCGTGAAGTGGGACGGCGAGCATGCGGGGCCGGTGCGCTTCGTCAACGTGCCGTCGTTCATCTGGCAGCGCGACGTGTCGGTCGAGACGCCGTCGTTCGGCACCGTGACCGGCGACATCGCGTACGGCGGCGCGTTCTATTTCTACGTCGACGGCGCGCCGTTCGACCTGCCGGTGCGCGAAGCGGCAGTGGAAAGGCTGATCCGCTTCGGCGCGGAAGTGAAGGCCGCCGCGAACGCGAAATACCCGGTCGTGCATCCGGAGATTCCGGAAATCAACCACATCTACGGCACGATCATCGCGAACGCGCCGCGCCATCCGGGCTCGACGCAGGCGAACTGCTGCGTGTTCGCGGATCGCGAGGTCGACCGCTCGCCGACGGGCTCCGGCACCGGCGGCCGGGTCGCGCAGCTCTACCAGCGCGGGCTGCTCGCGGCCGGCGACACGCTCGTCAACGAATCGATCGTCGGCACGGTCTTCAAGGGGCGCGTACTGCGCGAAACGACGGTCGGCGGGATGCCGGCCGTGATTCCGGAAGTGGAAGGCAGCGCGCATATCTGCGGGTTCGCGAACTGGATCGTCGACGAGCGCGATCCGCTGACCTACGGTTTTCTCGTGCGCTGAGTCGCCGCGCCGATCGGCCGCGCGTTGCGCGGTTTCCCGTTTGTCGTACCAGGCTTGGCGCGTCGTTCCCGTCAGGGAGCGCGCGCCTTTTTTGCGTGTGAGCCGGCACCCGGCCGCCCGCGCAGGCGGGCGCGACGCCGTCGCGGTTCGGCCGGCCGCGCGAGTTTGGTACGATGCACCCTTTTCAGCCGAGCTCCACCCGCGTGAATCGCCGAAACGTGTCGTCAGTGCGTGACTTCTGTGCCAGATGGGTCGCGCGCGCCCAACCCGTCGCGGCTGCCGCCGCCGCGAGGGTCAAGCCTCTCGCCGCCGTTGCGTGGCACCACCTGCGTCATCCTACGCGCCGCGGCGTGCTGCTCGCGGGCGCCGCCGTGCCGGCGCTGTTCGTGGCGTACGTGGTCGTGCTCATCCCGTTTACGCCGGGTATCGGCGACATCCGCAAGGCGCGTGTCGACCAGCCCGCGCAGGTGCTGTCCGCCGACGGCAAGCTGCTGGCCGAATTCAAGCCGTCGAACCGGGAATGGGTGCCGCTCACGCAGATCTCGCCGCACATGGTCGATGCGCTGATCGCGACCGAGGATCACCGCTTCTACGAGCACCACGGCCTCGACTGGAAGCGCACGGCATCGGCCGCGCTCCATACGTTCTCGGGCAGCCGCCAGGGCGGCTCGACGATCACGCAGCAGCTCGCGCGCAACCTGTATCCGGACGAAATCGGCCGCGCGCCGACGCTCACGCGCAAGGTGAAGGAGGCCATCACCGCGCTGAAGATCGAGGCCGTCTACAGCAAGGACCAGATCCTCGAGACCTACCTGAACACGGTGCCGTTCCTGTACAACGCGTACGGCGTCGAGATGGCCGCGCGCACCTATTTCGACAAGTCCGCCGACGAGCTGGACGTGCTCGACAGCGCGACGCTCGTCGGGATGCTGAAGGGCAACAGCTACTACAACCCGGTGCTGAACCCCGAGCGCGCGCTGCAGCGGCGCAATACGGTGCTCGGCCAGATGGTGAAGTACGGCAAGCTGTCGCCCGCGCAGTTCGCGCAATTGCAGCGCCGGCCGTTGCGGATCGATTTCGAGCGCCAGAAGGAGCCGCCCGGGCCGGCGCCGCATTTCGCGCAGCAACTCCGCAAATGGCTGATCGCGTGGGCCGACCGCAACGACTACAACATCTACGCGGACGGGCTGATCGTGCGCACGACGATCGACTCGCGGTTGCAGCAGATGGCGACGCAGGCGCTCACGCTGCAGGGCAACCAGTTGCAGGGCATCGCGAACAACGCGTGGAGCGGCCGCGACGGCTGCGGCACCGACAACGAGGTCTTCCGCACCTTCATGCGCGAGTCGCCCGAGTACAAGGCCGCGCAGGACGCCGGCAAGGACGACGCGGCCGCGATGAAGCTGCTCGCGGCCGACCGCGGGTTCATGCGTGCGCTGTGCAAGACCAAGACCGACGTGCAGGCCGGCTTCCTCGCGATCGACCCGCGCAACGGGCAGATCCGCGCGTGGGTCGGCAGCCGCGACTTCACCAGCGAGCCGTTCGACCACGTCGCCCAGGCGCGGCGCCAGCCGGGCTCGACGTTCAAGCCGTTCGTCTATGGCGTCGCGTTCGCGAACGGGATGAAGCCGGACGACACGTTCATCGACCAGCCGGTCGAGATCCCGTTGAAGGGCGGCGAGATCTGGCGGCCGAACGACGACGTGCCGCCGACGGGCAAGCCGATGACGCTGCGCGACGCGGTCGCGCTGTCGCGCAACCGGATCACCGCGCAGGTGATGGAGAAGGTCGGGCCGGCCTCCGTCGCAAGGCTCGCGCGCGACATGGGCGTGCGGGAAAGCCCGCTCGAACGCGTGCCGTCGCTCGCGCTCGGCACGAGCCCGGTCACGCTGAAGGAAATGGTCGCGTCGTACGCGACGATCGCGAACGGCGGGCTGTATGTCGAGCCGCAGATGGTGACGCGCATCGAGAACCGCCAGGGCGACGTGCTCGCCGAATACGCGCCGGCGCCGCCCGAGCGCGCGCTCGACGCCGAAACCGACAAGACGCTGCTCAGCGTGATGCGCGACGTCGTGACGCGCGGCACGGGCGGCAGCATCCGCACGCGCTTCGGGATTCGCGGCGACGTGGCCGGCAAGACGGGCACGACGCAGGACAACGCGGACGGCTGGTTCATCCTGATGCAGCCCGGCCTCGTTGCCGGCGCGTGGGTCGGTTTCGACGACGGCCGCGTGACGTTGCGCAGCGATTACTGGGGGCAGGGTGCGCACAGCGCGCTGCCGATCGTCGGCGATTTCTTCCAGCGTGCGCAGCGCGCCCGGATCGTCGACACGAAGGCGAAATTCGATACCGAGCCGTCGCCGGGCTGGTTCGCGTCGCTGCGCGAGCGCGTGACGGATCTGTTCGACACATGGTTCCCGCCCAAGCCTGAGAAGGCGCCCGCGCCGGCCAGGACGCAGCGGGTGGAGCGCGCGCCCGAGGCTGACACCGGCACGGAATCGGCCGCCTCGGCCGCCTCCGCGCCGGAGGCGGCATCGGGTGGCATCGTCGAGGAATGGGTGCCGGCGTCGGAAGTGGCCGCGTCGGCTGCCGCGCTGTCGGCCGGCGCGTCGCAACCGCAGCCTGCTCAGCCGCCAGCGGGGGCGAGCACGCCAGGCGGGGGCAGCTCGGGCCTCGGTACCGCACCGGCCGCCGCGCCTTCGGCTGCACCGGCCCAGCCGCCCGTGCCGGCCGCTCCCGACGCGAGCGGCGCTTCGCAGTAACGGAGCCGTTCAGATTTCGCGCGCGGCTGCCGTAATCATGGTGTCATGACAGATCGCGCGGTCGCTCCGCGCCTCTCCGATGAGGCTATTTTCCGACTACGTCGCGCTCGCGCGCGACGATCTCGCCGCCAGTGTCCCGCTCGCCTTCGATCTCTACGATGCCGACGGCGCCGCGCTGCTGCCGGCGGGCACGACGCTGCGCGATGCCGTGCAGCATGCATTCCTGTTCGACCATTTCCGGCCGGTACGCCGGCGCGACGACACCGAAGCCGAAACCGAAACCGCGCCGCGCGCGCCCGACGCGGTGCCGCACGCCACGCGAATGGGGTTGTCGGCGGGCGCCGCGATCGGCATCCGCCGCCGGGTCGGCACGACCCGCGGGCTGCAGCGCTACCGGCTGATCGGCATTGCCGCATCGGGTGCACTGTTCGTCGAGCCGCAGCCGGCGGCCGCGTTCGACTTCGCGAGTGGCGACGACATCGAGGCGGTGGCCATCGGCCGTGCCGCGGTGTCGCGTTTCGGTGCGACGGTGGAGTCGGTGCAGGGGGCGGGCGGCGCGCGGTTCCTGGTCCTGTCGCCCCCGGGTTTCGTCGACCGCCTGCGCACACGCGCGGAGCCGCGCGTGCCGGTGCGGATCGCCGCCAGCTGCGCAGGCGGAGCGGAGGGCGCGGAAGGCATCGGGATGGTGCACGACATCAGCGTGAGCGGGCTGTCGATTGCCGTCGACCGGCCGATTGCCGCCATCGGCGAGCCCTTGCGCGTGCTGCTGCCGTACGCGACGGGCGGCCGGGTCGAGCTGCTGGCGCTCGACGGCACGGTGCGGGCCGTCCATGCCGACCCGGCGGCGCCCGCGCTGACGCTGCATCACGCGGCGTTCGGCGAGATCGGCGCCGACGACCTGATTCGCCTCAAGGCGCTGCTGTTCGACCGGCTGATGGCATCGTCGGGGCGCTGATGCCCGGCGGGGCGCGCCGGGCACCGTATCGCGGCATTCGGTGCGCGAACGCCGATAATCATCTGACGATTCAGTGAATTCCGCGACGATTGTATGTTTTCCGTCAACAGTGAATTCGTGATTTAAGTATTTACCCTGATAGAGCCGCCTCCTAGACTTTTACTCATGCGCAACGACCCCGAGTCCGAAGCGCCTGACAAAACAATCCTGGAGGTAATGCATCATGAAATCGCTGATCAAGGCAGTTGCACTGGCCGCCCTGGTGGCCGCACCGGTCGTTTCGTTCGCCCAGAGCCAGCAGCCGCTGACGCGCGCGCAAGTGCGCGCCGAGCTGGTCCAGCTCGAAAAGGCCGGCTACAACCCGAACGACTGGATCAACTACCCGGAAAACATCCAGGCCGCGCAGGCGAAGATCGCCGCGGCACAGAACACCGGCGCGCAAGCCGACGCAACGGGCTACGGCTCGAACCCTGTCGGGACGTCGCAGTCGGGTCAGCGCGTGCTGGTGCCGGCCGCCACCGACCGTTCGTCGGTGTTCTTCGGCCACTAAGCCTGGCAGCGCCCGCAAGGGCGCCCGGCGCTTGCCGTCTCTTCCGAAACCCGTGCACGGTGTCCGTGTGCGGGTTTTGCATTTGGGCTGCCTGAATCGTCGGGGCGGGCGCGAGAGCGTTGCGCCCGATGCGCATCAGCGGCGGCTGCCCGCCTGGCGCGCGCGTGTCGCGAGGACGGCCGCGACACCGCCGAGGATCGCGACCGATGCGAGCGCGAGCCGCCAGGTCGGCTGTTCCGACAGGAACAGCACGGCGCCGCACGCGGCGATGGGGGGAACGGAGAGCTGAACTGCCGCGGCGCGCATCGCCGTGAGGTGTCGCAGCGCGGCATACCAGAGCACGTAGCCGAGGCCCGAGGTCAGCGCGCCGGAAAGCACGGCGAGTACGACGCCGGCCGGCGTGACGTGGAAGCGGGCGGCGAGCGCGGCGCTCAGCGCGAGCGCCAGCGGCGCGGCGCGCAAGAAATTGCCGGCGGTCGCCGCGACCGGATCGACGGGCCGACGGCCGCGTATCGAATAGATTCCCCATGCGATGCCCGCGGCCGTCATCAGCGCGGCGCCGCGCGGCGTCGGCGCGGCGAGCCCCGGTGACACGAGATACACCAGTCCGCCGAGCGCCGCGCCGAACCCGGCCCAGCCGGCCGCGGCAAACCGTTCGCCGGCGTGCCATCCCGCCGCAAACATCGTCAGCTGCACCGCGCCGAACAGGATCAGCGCGCCGGTGGCCGCGCTGACGGTCAGGTACGCAAACGAGAAGCACGCGACGTACACGAACAGCATCGCCGCGGCGGGCCAGTCCGCGGGCGGGGCGGGCCGGCGCGCACCCGCGCGGGCGACGATCGCGAGCATCAGCGCGCCGGATACGAGACGCAGGCTGCCGAAGCTGGCCGCGTCGATCCGTCCGGCCTGCAGCGCGAGCCGGCACAGCAGCGAATTCGACGCGAACGCGAGCATCGCGATCGACGTCAGCGCGGCGACGCGCATGCCCGGCCGGACATGCAGCGCGAACGTGGAGGCAAGCGGTCGCATCGCGGGCCTCACGCGTGGCTGGCAACGATCAGCACGGCCGCGCCGAACAACGCGGCGCCAAGCGGCGCGGTGAGCGCCTGCCCCCAGGCCGCATTCTTCTCGAGTGCCATCAACGCGGCGAGCGCCAGCATCCAGCCGAGACTGCCGGTGCCGACGATGAACATCAGCAGCATCAGCGCCCAGCAGCAGCCGACGCAGAAGAGCCCGTGGCTGACGCCGAGCGCAAACGCGTGACGCATCGGCGTGCGGCCACGCCAGCGGCTGATCACGAAACTGAACGGCGTGCGGCAACGATCGAGGCAATGCGTCTTCAGTCCGCTGAACTGGAACGCGCCCGCGAGCGCGAAGACGGCCGCGCCGATCAGCCAGCCGCGCCACGCGAGCGCCGGCACGCGCGCGACACCTGCCAGCACCAGCCCGTGCAGGCCGTGCGCGACGAGGCCGAAACCGCTCCACGTGGCGACGTAGCCGATGCCGACGAGTGCGAGCAGGCGCGTCTGGTCGGGGCGGCTCGCGACGACGCGGGCAAACGCATCGAACAGCGACAACGTCGTCGGCAGCATCATCGCGAGGATCATCAGCGTCCAGCCGGCCGCGTCGAACGCGGCCGGCAGCCACAGCGTGCCGCCCGGCAGCGCGCGGCATAGCGCGCTGAACGGTGCGGACAATGCGCTGTCGCCGTGGTCGAGGTACCGCCCGTACGGGCTGCGCGTCCATGCCCACAGCGTGAGCCACGCGAACGCGACGAGACTCGCGAGCACGAGCGGAAACAGGCGCCGATGCAGCGAAGCGGCCATGACCGTGGGCGTGCAATCGCGCTTCACGCGTCGAACAGGAACGTGCTCTGCAGCGCGTTGTGATTCTTCAGATCGACGTCGATGCCGATCGCCGCGTTTTTCGACCGGTAGACCGGCGCCTTGCCGACGAACACCGGTGCGCCGGGTACCGTCGAGAACACGGTGTCGGTCAGCGTCGTCTGCGCGCCGCTCGGGCCGAGATACGGCTCGAGTTCCGCGTGGTAGTCGGTGCCGATCGACAGTGTGCCGCGTGCCCCTTCGACGTTGAACGTGATGGGGGCGCGTTCGATCGACACGACCGTGCCGATCAGTTTCGCGAGTTCCGCGATCGGGCCGCCGGCCTGGCCGGTGTAGACCTTCAGCAGCGCCTGCTCCTGCGCGTCGGATGCCGTGTCGCTGACGTAGATCGCGGCCGTCCAGTTGCCTTGCAGGATGTTGCCCGGCACGCGGCACACGGCGGCGATCGTGTTGCCGCTCACGTCGACGCCGTCGACGGTGCCTTGGTCGACATGCCATGCGACGATCGTGTCGCAGACGCCGAAATCCGGGTCCTCGCCGATCCAGCACGGGCAGAGTACGCGACAGTTGCAGACCTCGAGCAGACGGCCTTCCAGGTGATAGCTCATGATTCCCTCCAGGGAGCGACGGCGAAAGCACGTTGGGCCGGGTGGAGGAACCTGACTGACGAGTCGTCACCCCGCTCGGCGATGCGAACGCGAAATGCGCTGAGGAATGCGCGGAAGCGGAGACGGGATGGATGCGATAGCGCGGGCCTGAAGCGGCGTATCGATTTTCCAGTGTAGGTGCGCGGGGACGATATGCAAGCCGTCGCGGGCGCTGCGATGCCGGCTGACAAGCCGGCGCGCGTGCGCTAGCATCGCGATCGGTATCGCCGCCGCACGGCGGCCGATGCGCGACAGCACGACAGGCCCGGCACCGGGTTCCACGACTTCAACGAACAACAAGGAGCATCCATGCGTGTCTTGACCGGCCTGCTGTGCGCACTGGCGCTGGCGGCGAACGTCGCCCATGCACAGGCGAATTGTGCCGACGCGACGGACCAGGCGGCGATGACGGCATGCGCCGATCGCGCGTACAGGAAATCCGACGGGGAACTGAACCGGATCTACCAGGCCGTCACCGCGCGCCTGCGCGATGCGCGGCCGCTCGCCGACAAGCTCGTGAACGCGCAGCGTGCGTGGATCGCATACCGCGATGCCGAATGCAGCTTCTCCAGCGCGAACGCCGAGGGCGGCAGCGCGTATCCGATGGTCGTGTCGACCTGCCTCGACGATCTGACGAAAGCACGAACCGAAACGTTGAAGGGTTATCTGTCGTGCGAGGAAGGCGATCTCGCGTGCCCGGTGCCCGCGAAGTAGGCGTGGTGAGCCGCCCACGGCCGGGCGCACGGCGCGCGACCGGGCGGCGCACGCCATCCGCGGCCAGACATCGCTAGACGTCGTCCGTTTCGTCGAGCAGCTTGTGCCGCATCGCGTAGCGCACCAGCGCCGCTTCGTGCGGCATCTGCATCTTTTCCAGGATCCGTGTCTTGTACGTGCTGACCGTCTTCGCGCTCACGCACAGCGCGTTGGCGATCTCGGTCAGCGTCTGGCCTGCCGCGATTCGCCGGAACACGTCGAATTCGCGATCGGACAGCCGCTGGTGCGGCAACGTCTCGGCCGGCTCGTTCAGGCTCTGCGCGAACTGCTCGGCCATCGCGAGGCTCACGTAGACGCCGCCCGACGCCACCTTCGTGACCGCGCCGACCAGCTCGGCGCTCGCGCTTTCCTTCGTCAGATACCCCGACGCGCCGGCGCGGAACGCGCGCACCGCGTACTGCTGCTCCGCGTGCATGGTCAGCACGAGCACGCGCAGCGCGGGCTTCTCGTCCTTGATCTGCTTGATCAGCTCGACGCCGTTGCGGCCCGGCATCGACAGGTCGAGCACCAGCACCTGGGCGGGCGTGGCGCGCACGAGCGCGATCGTCGACGGGCCGTCGCAGGCTTCGCCGGCCACTTCGAACCCGGTGGCGTTCTGGAGGATGTGCCGCAGACCGTCGCGTACGAGCGTATGGTCGTCGGCGATGAGCACCTTGATCATGTGATGAGCGTTTCCTGTTGTACGGTGCTGAGCGGGAGTGCGACGGTGATCGAGAAACCGCGCGCGAGCGCGGTGTCGATCGTCACGGTGCCGCCCAGCATGTGGGCGCGTTCGCGAATGCCGATCAGGCCGAACGATTTGTCTTCGTGGGCCGGGCCGCCGGGTGCCGAGCCGCGGCCGTTGTCCGCGACGCGCAACACGCAGTAGCCTTCCTCCACGTCGAGCCGCAGCGCGACGCGCGTCGCATCCGCATGGCGCGCGACGTTCGTCAGCGCTTCCTGGACGATCCGGAACAACGTGGTCGCGCCCGTGCTGGTGAACGTGAGGCCGCCCGTTTCGATGTGCCGCTCGACGTCGATCCCGTAGCGGTTCGTGAAATCGTTCGCGAGCCATTCGATCGCCGGCACGAGGCCGAGATCGTCGAGCATCACGGGCCGCAGGTCGGCCGCGATGCGCCGCACCGATGCGACCGTCGCGTCGATCAGCCGCCGCATGCCCTGCAGGTGCGACAGCACGCCCTCGTCGGGCAGCGCGCGGCCGGGCACGCGCAGTTGCTGTTCGACCACCGACAGATCCATCTTCAGCGCGGTGAGCTGCTGGCCGAGGTCGTCATGCAGTTCGCGCGCGATGCGGGTCTTTTCCTCTTCGCGCACGTTCTGCAGGTTCGCCGACAGTTCGCGCAATTCCTCGCGCGACAGCTTCAGCGCATTCTCCGCGCGCTGCCGCTCGGTGATGTCGCGCAGCATCACCGTGTAGAGCTTGCCGGACGCGTCGCGGATCTGCGAGATCGACGCCTCGATCGGGAACTCCTCGCCGTTGGCGCGCAGCCCGAACAGCACCCGCTGGCGGCCCATCTGACGTTCGGACACGCCCGTCACGCCGAACTGGTCGACGTGCTTCGCGTGCGCGGCGCGAAACCGTTCGGGGATGAAACGCGACAGCGGCGCGCCGATCGCTTCCATCGCGGACACGCCGAACACCTGCTCGGCCATCGGATTGAAGATTACGACCGTCTGCTTCTCGTCGATCGTGATGATCGCTTCCATCGACGAACGGATGATGCCCATCATCCGCGCCTCGTTGAGGATGCCGCGGCTGCTCGCACCGGAATCGGCGGCACCGGTGCGGCGCAGCAGTGCATGGACGAGCATCGCGAACGCGATCGACGCGATCAGCCCGGCGGCGAGCACGGTGCCGGCCGCGCGTTGCGCGCCGGTTGCGCTCGGGCGGCCGTCCGCGGAATAGGCGAGCGTCAGCACGGTGCCGCCGAAGCTCAGCTCGTCGGTGCGCCGCATCAGGTCGGGCGATGCCGACGCCTCGTCGGTCGTCGTTTCGACGGCGACGATCGCACGCCGGTCGCCGCCGTCGGTCATCGACACGTCGATTCCGCGTTCCGCGTCGAGCGCGCGCTCGATCAGGCGACGCGGGCTCAACGCCGCGAACAGCACGCCGTCGGCGGCGGTGTCGCGCGTGCCGGACGGCGGGGCGACCGCATGCGGCGACGCGGCGACCGGCACGAACAGCGTGAAGGTGCGGGCGTCGCGGGATGTGTCGTCGTCGGCCGGGTGGACGCCGAGCGCGATGTCGCCGGTCTGCAGCGCGCGCGCGAGCGGTGCCGCGTCGGATGCGCCGAAGCGCACGACGGGCGAATTCGACGCGGGCGCGCTGAGCACCGCAGTCGCGAGCGTGCCGGCCGGCATCGGGTTCGTGCCGGCGAGCGCGGTGCGGGTCGCGGGCGGCAGCGGCGCATAGCCGATCTGGCGAACCGGCGAGCGGCCGCTGTCGAGGTCGAGCGTGTCCGCGTACCGGCGCCACTGCTCGGGCGTCATGTCCGGGACGAGGCTGAACGCGCCGCGCGCGCCTTCGAGCACGGCGACGCCGGACTGCAGCTCGTGGCGGAGCATGGCCGTCACGTGCGACGTGCGGCGTTCGAAACGCGTATGGACGGCGCCTTGCCACTGCTCGCGCACGAGCAGCGCAACGCCGAGCGACAGCGCCGCGCCGGCGCACAGCGCAACGACGCCGGCCGCGAGCGGCTGGCGTAACATGATCTGGAGGCGCGTGGGCCCTCGGGCGTCACGCGTCGGGGTTCCACTGGCGGTCATTCGATGGCCATTCTGTTGTCGGGGGCCGCCCCGTGGCACGAGGGCAGCGCAGCAAAACCGGGCAAAACTCGCACCGGGTGCACGCAACGTCTATTTTCAAGATGAAATTGTGCGCGATTTACACGTTTTTTGTAATGGGGTCACTAGAATTTGCGGCAACCGGCGTGAAGCAGCGGGCGCGCCGGCCGCACTTGACGCGCATCAACGGGCGCGTCGGCACGTGGGGCAGACTGTTCGGCAGGCCACCCGGCACCGGGCCGGGTGGCGATAACGGGCCACTGTCGCGCAACGCGCGAGGCGTGCCCGGTCGGAGGGACGGACCATGTACAAGCGGATTTTCGTCGGGCTTGACGGCAGCCCGAGCGCGCGTCTCGCGCTGAACGAGGCGATCCGGATCGCGGCGGCGTCAGGCGGCGAAGTCACCTGCGCGTATGTCGTCGAGCACCGGCCGCAGCTCGTCGACGTCGACGCGGGTTTCGCGGCCGAGCGCGATGGCGATGCGGCCGCGACCGATGCCGCGACGCCGGTGCTCGACGCTGCGAAAGCGGTGCTCGCCCAGGAGCATGTGCCGGGCACCGTGCGCGCGCTCGACGCCTACGGCGAGGATGTCGCCACCGTGCTGATGCGCACGGCGGCCGAAACCGATGCCGACCTGATCGTGATGGGCACGAGCGGGCGGCACGGCCTGCGCAGGCTGCTGCTCGGCAGCGTTGCCGAATCGCTGCTGCGCGCGGCCGACCGGCCCGTGTTGCTGGTGCGGCACAGCGAGCCCGGCGCGCCGTCGGCTGCGTGACGTCCGCGGGCGCGGCGCTGACGCATGGGCGGCGGCGGTCGCGCGGATTCGCCGGATGACGGCCTGACGAAACGGAAATGCACGACGCGCCGGCCGACGCTCGGCGTGTGAGCGCGGCTGCCGTTTCTGCCGCGCCGGCCACCGGCCGGGCGAGGGCGGTACACCCGATGGGCTCGATGGGCGCAGTCGCGTGGGCATGGTTGCATCCCGATACGCAGTTCTGGCAGCATCGGCCGGTGTCCGCTTGTTCGCCGCGCGCATGGCCGCGGTGTTCGACCCAGCGGCATCCGGCGGCATGCGGTCGCGTTCGCGACGGGCGAAGCGATCCGGTGCGCCGGGTGTCCGGTTCCTTACCTAACCGACGTCATCCGCCATGCCGATTTCCGCTACCGACCTGATTCGCCAGTTCGACCTGCAGCCGCACCCCGAGGGCGGCTATTTCCGCGAAACCTACCGTGCGACCGATTCGGTCGTGCGACCTGCCGACGGCGCGCCGCGCGCCGCGTCGACGGCGATCTACTACCTGTTGTGCGACGGCGCTTACTCGTCGTGGCATCGGATCCGTTCCGACGAAGTCTGGCATTTCTATGCGGGCGATCCGATCGAGGTATGGGTGCTCGACGAGCGCGACGGCTTGACGATCCACCGGCTGGGCAACCCGCTCACGCATCCGGGCACCGTGTTCCAGGCGGTCGTGCGGGCCGGGAGCTGGTTCGGCGCGCGCTGCGCGGCGCCGGAGCACGTCGCGCTCGTCGGCTGCACGGTGGCGCCGGGTTTCGAGTTCGCGGAATTCGAACTGGCCGACGCAGCCGCGCTGGCCGCCGCGTTTCCCGACTACGCGGAATACGTCGCGCAGCTTGCGCAGCGCCCGGACGCGTGAGCGCGACGGCGGTGCCGGCAACCTCCCGAAGCCCGCGCCGAAGGCGCGGGTTCCGCGCGATCGCGGCCAAACCCGTTTAGAATGCCCGTCATGCACTGGTTGGCTGCGGACGTGCCGCGGCGGCCGCTGCCCAGCCGGTCCGACGGCCCTCGTCGCGCGGCCGCATGTCTTCCAGGAGCGCCGCCGTGTGGCACTTTCCCATCGCTATTCCATCGTCGCTCGGCCCGTGGGCCGTGTTTGCGAGCGTGTTGATCACGCAGCTCGGCGTGCCGGTGCCGGCCGTGCCGATGCTGATTCTCGGCGGCACGATGGCGGCAATGGGGCAGGCATCCTGGGTCAGCATGTTCGCGGCGGCGATCGGCGCGACGATGCTGGCCGATTCGCTGTGGTTCTTCATGGGCCGCACGCGCGGCCGGCGCCTGCTGAACGGCCTCGTGCGCTTCTCGCTGTCGCTCGACACCACGCTGCGTTTCGCGCGTAACGTATTCGAAAGATACGGTGCGCCGCTGCTCGTGCTGTCCAAGTTCCTGCCGGGCCTCGGCCTCGTGTCGGCGCCGCTGCTCGGCACGACCGCGATCGGTGTCGGCGTGTTCCTGTTCTGGGACCTGGCCGGCGCGTCGCTGTGGGCCGCGTTCTGGCTGGTCGGCGGGGCGGCCATTCACGACCAGATCGTCCAGTTCGTGCTGTGGGTGCGCGCGAGCGGCGGCACGATCCTCGACGCGTTCCTCGCGATCTTCATCACGTTCCTGCTGTACCGCTGGGTGCGTCGCGTGCAGTTCCGCCGTTATCTCGCGCAGGTGCGCATCTCGCCGCCGCAGCTCGTCGAGATGATGACGTCGGACGAGCCGCCGCTGATTTTCGACGCACGGCCGAAGGCGATCCGCGAGCGCGAACCGTACCGGATCGCCGGCGCGGTGCCGGTCGATCTCGATTCGCCGGACCTGCTCGACCCCGAATTGCTGAAACGGCCGATCGTCGTCTATTGCGTGTGTCCGAACGAAGCCACCGCGAAGCGCCTGATCGCGAAGATGCAGCGCAAGAAGATGATCCACAACATCCGGGCGCTGAAGGGCGGCCTCGATGCGTGGGAAAAGCACGGCTACCCGGTCGAGCCGATGCCGGCCGATCTCGACGCGTCGCGTTATTTCGTGCGGCCGGAACACGGTGCGCTCGAAGGCGAATATACGGTGCGCGCGACGCTGTCGAAGTGACGCCCAGAGGGGCTTGACGAAGAAAGCGTGCCCAATTTCGGGTGGGCGGTAAGCTGACCTGCTGCGCTCAGAGGTCCCAATCCGAAAGCCAAACTCGTCTGGTTGCGAGATGTATTGGCATACGACATTCGCGTTCAGCGGGTTGCAAGGGCGCTATCTCAAGAAGAGTTTGGTTTCGCCGCCGGGCTGGATCGGACCTCTATCCATCAGGTTAAAAGAAACGTATCGGTCGACCATGTCGAACGAATCGCGATAGCGCTGGAAATCGATCCGGCTCCATTGTTATGCCATCCCTTAGGGACGGAGTCCCTACCTCCTTTGGCACGCTTGGTAACAATTGGCGATGCCTCCCGACAAGGTCGAGTGACGCATGCATGCGCGCGCCGCTTCCGGCGGCCCTGCGTAAGTGCGTGTCGAGTCGGCAAATATTCCTCAGTCTTTAACTACAATCGTGCCCGAACGACCTGACGTCGCCGCCGGCTGACTGTCTTTGCGTTGTTCCACTGACGGTAGCGAACCTGAGAGAAGGACGACAAAAAATGGCGCTTAGACGACCCGCGCCCAGGGATCTGAAGAATCGCGACCTGTACGAGGCCGTTCATCGCGGGTTGTTGCAGCACGACCGGCTGTTGATGCTGGATACACCACTCGGCAAGAACGCGTTGACCCCGCTGCGGGCACGCGGATCGTCCGGGATTGGCGGTGACTACCATTGGACAATCGACGTTGCGTCGCTGCGTGACGATACGGCGCTGCTGTCGCTGATGCATCAGCCCGTCATCCTGTGGATTCAACAGCGTACGGCACTGTATGCAGATTCGGTCTATCGACCCGTGCACGGTTTCGTGCATCAGGTTGGATATTTGGGCGGTGACGGTAGCGTATCAACGTACCAGCTTGAATTTTCATCCGCGCTGATTTTCCTGAGCAAGACCCGCAACGATGAAGGCTGGCTCGAAAAGGACGCGCGCGAAATCATTTCCGACGTGTTCAACCGCTATTCGCAGTTGCAGGGGCGGTTCCGGTTCGACCTGACGCGCGAACCTGCGGTGCGCTCATGGTGCCGTCAGAGCGAATCCGATCTTCATTTCGTGTACCGCCTTCTCGAAGATGAGGGCATGTATCTTCGTTGGGTCCACGAACCGACGAAGGAAGGCGAGCCGCCGAAAACAACGCTTGTTATCGTGGACCGAGTATCGTCGATGCCGGAAGCAAAACCGGCCGAATATTATCGCGGGAACGGTGATCACGAGGCGGACGGGTTCACTCAGTGGGCGGTCATGCAGACCCTGCAGAGCCTGAGTTATATGTCGTGTGCGTTCGACTATAAGCGCCCGACATCCCATTTCCAGACGGAAAGTGCCCTGCAATCCACGACATATGTAATGGACGGCGGGCGGCAGTCGGAATCGCGCAGCATCCCTGCTGCACCGATGACGATTTATCAGCCGACGGCGTACGGCTATCCGGATTCAGACAGCGGCGAAGGCCGTGCCCGTCGTCGTGTTGAAGAGTGGGATTCGCGTGCGCGTCGCTATTTCGGAGTCGGCGGTCTGCGATGGCTCGATGCCGGATCGCGATTCACGTTGGACAATCATCCGCGTCACCCCGATAGCGATCCCAAGAAGCGGGAATTCCTCGTCATTGAGGCGCGTTGGTTCATCGAAAACAACGTGTCGATTGGTCGACAGGCGACGGAATATCCGCGCAGTCTGCGCGCAACGCTGGCCGGGCAGCAGGCAGCACAGGGGACGCGCTTCAAGACACCAGAGCACCCGCAGGACGGGACGGCCGGGTTTTTCGTCATCGAGGTTGAGGCACAAGAGGCGAGTGTCGAATATCGCAGCCCGCTCGCGCATTCCAAGCCGAACATGACCATCGAGCATGCGATCGTCGTGACGCAGCAAGGATCGGAAGCGTGGACGAACGAGCGGAACCAGGTACGTGTGCATTTCGCATGGGACCGCAAGAACCCGGACGGCACCTTCGCATCGTCGCCGCTGCTATCGACCATGCAGGCCGACACGGGCAACGGCTACGGCTCGGTGCACGTGCCACGGGCAGGTGAATGGGTTTTAATAGCCTACTGGGCAAACGATTGCGACAAGCCGTTCATTTTGGGGCGCGTCAACGGCGGCACGACGCCTTCGCAATGGCATTCGAATGTCCTGCTGTCGGGATTCCAGTCGCAGGGGTTCGGCGGTACGGGCGCGTTCAATTCGTTCGTCCACGACGACGCCACGAACCAAGGCGGTACACGGCTCGTCAGCTACACGGGCAGCAGCTACGCATCGATCGCGCAGGGATACTTGATTCAGCAGAGCGGAAACACGCGCGGGCGATATCTCGGTTCGGGATTGCTGTTGCACGCCGACCATTACGCATCGGTACGTGGTGGCCGTGGCGTGTCGATCAGTGCGCACCCTGTTTCGCGCGACAGCGATCAGCTTGATGTTGACGAAGCACGCGAGCAGCTTACGCGCTCAAAAGACCTGCTCGGCAGCATCTCGGATGCGAGCGAACAGCATCAGGCCGAGAGCCTGAAACCCGGCGTTGAGGCGCTGACGGCGTTCACCGATGCAACGAAGCAGTCTGCATCCGGCGAATCTACCGGCGGACGTACGGCGGGCGGTGGCACGGGTAACGCCAACGCGTTCGCTGCGCCGCTGCTGCTGCTCGGCAGTCCGGCCGGTATCGGCCTGTCCACACATCAATCGCTTCACGCGAGTGCCGACCAAAAGGCGAACTGGATCAGCGGACAAGATTCATATTTCGCGGCGGGCGGATCGATGCACGCGGCTACGGTAAATCATCTGAGCCTGTTCGCACGTAATCAAGGCATCAAAGCCGTTGCGGGTAACGGCAAGGTCGAGATACAGGCGCAGGCTGGTGATCTGGAAATGATCGCGCAGCAGCTTGTGAAATTGCTGTCGGTGGCCGGACGGATGGAAATCGCAGCGGATCAAGAGATTGTCTTGTACTGCGGCGGTGCGACGATCCGCGTCAAGGGCGGCAACGTCTCAATACATGCACCGGGTAACGTTGACTTCAAGGGCGCGTCGTTCAGTTTCGCGGGGCCGGTTAGCGAGTCGTACACGATGCCGCACTTCAAACCGTCGTATCAGGCGCAATACGTCTTGAAGAACGAAGCAGATGACACGCCGATGATTCGACACGCGTACGAACTGAAGCTGCCATCAGGGCGGACCGTGCTCGGCCATACGAACGATCTTGGCGAGACAGTACCGGTCTTTACGCCGAATGCACAGAGCGTGAGCCTCAAGGCGTTCAAGCAGGAAAAGCAGGGCGTGGAGCCGTGGAAGTATGCGGGTGGTGGGGAACCTGACATTTGGGCCGATTACCTGAAGGTTGACCCTGACGAGCGCACGTGAGCGCCGACGATACTTGGAGAACAAAATGGGCGGATCACTTCAACCGGCAGGCGCGTGCGAGACGATCAAAGAGCGCGTACCTGAGTACGCATATTTGCCGCCGGGAACCAAGGGATATTTGCAGGAAAAGGTCGAGAAAGCACTGAAAACGGCGAAATATGTTCCCGTCAAGTTGCGCGATGGATCGATCGTTCACCGGTTGCTCATGCAGTCCGCGATGAGTGTGCCGATGATCATCGAGGAAGAGTTCAAATGGAAGTGGATATTCAAGTACAAGGCCGAAGTCAGCTTCGATATGACACCGGCAGATGCAATGATCGGTGGTATTCCTATTCCGTTCCTAAGTAACGAGAACCCCTACGGGGCGGAACGTCGCCGCAGTTTGAATCCATTTCCACCGGGGGCAACTGTCGGTCTGCTACGACGTCCTGATGTAATCATTGTTGATAAGGAAGCGATTCTTTGGCCGGGGCGTGGGACGATTGATCGCGAGGGCGGCCGCCATGTTCCGAATTTGTTGCGGCTTGTCGAAGTAAAGTTTCCGGGTGACTCTTTGGGTGAGGCTCAGCAAGAAGCCTATAAGCTGATCGCTGGTGAATACAAGAATCGCATGACCGTGATCGACGTGACCGATTGCAACGGTGAACTACAAAAGATCCCCCAGCCCGTGCCCGTTCCCGCACCGAAAACCAATGATGAGAAAGAGCGGCAGACTGTACCCATCCGCAGTGTTACCGCTGTCCCGCACCATGTCTGGTATGAGGACTGGTGGCAAAAGGCGCACGAGTTCGGCGAAGAGGTCGAACATGCGGTCGCCCCTGTCTGGGATGCCGTTCATCGTGGATATTCATACGTGTCTGCTGAAACCAGTGCGTTCCTGCGTCAGCATGCGGCGTGGATGTTTACGGCGGGTCAGTGGGTCGCTGACAAGGCGCATAGCGCTTGGGTATGGGTTGACGAGAAAGGGCACGAAATATTCCGCTACACGGCTGCGCAACTCAAGGCCGGATGGGAGGCAATTGTGCAAATGACCGATATGACGTGGGATGTGCTCACGCATATCGATTGGGCGCAGGTCGGCGTGACGATGCTGAAGGGGGCCGCGATAGCGGTAGCCATTGTGGTCGGCGTTGCGATCGTGATCCTGTTGTTGCCTGAGTTGATTGCGATATTTGCTGCTCTGTGTGCGATTATCGCGGCTGGCGCGGAAGCTGCCGCGGGCCTTGCTGCGGCGCTTGGCGTAGTGCTTGGCGGTGGGAGTGCAGTGGCAGCGCTGGCTGCGAACTGACTGAATTTATGCCCGACTGATCAATAGACGACCCGATTATGACTTTGAGTGATCCGAAACCTGTCTTGACGCCGTTGCAGGCGCTTTCCCGCTATCAAGAAGATTTGAGCGTGCGCCTTGCCGACAACTCGATGGGTGTGTTGCCGGGTGTCATCGGTACGGTGTTCTTCGAGCGTGGTTCGCAGCCTGAGGTGCGACAGGCGATCCTCGACTGCTTCGACCGCTTCACCGAAATGTTCGGTGAGCATCTGAAGGGAGGCAAGGACACTGACCTCGGTAAGTTTACGAAGCGGAACGACAAGGGTATTGAGAAAATTCGCCGTGCGATCATCGATTCGCCGCCGCATTTGAAAGTGAGTGTTGTTTTGTCTAGTGCGATGGATCAAGACACTGCGGCTGAATATAGCATCAAGACGCTCACGGGGTCGGCACTGGCACAGGACTATGTTCATCCCAACGGGTTGCTGCGCGTGGCAAAAGGGAGGGAATCTGGATTGTCGTATCTGAAGTTCAATGTACCAATGAACTTGATGGCGACCAGTGAAGGAATTGCGCAGTACGAGGATTTTTTGAGATATATCTGCGGGAAACTCGTTGTGCGTGCTGGTTACGGTGGATTAGCGCCGATACTTGCATTTAATTATAATCGGTACATGCCGCAGGAATGGGCGCTTGCGGAACGTTTCAGTGGATTGGATATTGATAGCACTGCTCACCTGCAGAAATCAGATTACGAGGCAAACTCGTATGAGGGCGATTCTCTCGAAGAAATGACGGCTCAGTATGACTACCTGCGTCCTGGTGCTAAGGTTGCTCGATGGGGTTTCATCAAAGGAGTGAGTTGGTACACGATCCTGGGCGAATTGTTCATCGAGCGCTTGGGCGGCGAAGCGGTGATTCGAGAAAAACTGGATCGCCCTGATATTCACGTCGAGCGCGCGAATGCTTGCTTGATGATCCGTGCGGGTGACTTCCCGCGCCTTGGCGCTCCTGAAGAGGGTTTGCCTGAGCCGTACGTGTTCGTGAATAGCGTCCTGCGGACACTCCGCGATCCCAAGCCTGATGCGCTGCATACCTATATTCCCGATCTGCCGAGTGCGGATGTGAAGAACGCGCGGAAGTGGGTAGCCCGTTTTGACTTGCCCGATGCCCCGCCGATCCCTGAGCCGCCGACTATCGTTCCGCCGCCCGTGAGTCGCGAACCGGCCCGCCAAAGTGTGCGGGGCGGCAGTACATGCCCGGAAGCGGGGTGGTGGCATACACCAGCCAAGGCCGGAAGCCGTCGCTATTTCGAAGCGGGCGAAACCATGCCGGTGATCGAAGGCAGTTCTTGGGGTACGACAAACTGGCACTGGTCGCCGAGTGAGAAACAGAACGGGTAGCGTTGAATATTCGACGTCGGGGGAAGAATGACTGGTGAGATTGAAGCGATCGTCAGGAAAAATATTTCAGGTGTTTGCGATTCGTTTGTCTTGAATACGGTGTGCGTCGAGCTTCAGGACAATGGCTTTATCGAGGCTGCGGGACAGAACTTGTCCAGCGTTCGAGCAATTCATCGGGCAAGCGAGAGAATTTGCCCGGAAATTATAAAAAGAGACTTGCGATTTCAGGATTTTCTTGTTGATCGCATTATGGTTGCGAGTGTAAGGCCGCAGCGACACTGGCTCATCGAGGCGCTTGGAAACCTAGACTCGTGTGTTGACCGGGGGAACATTTTCAAGCATGCGATTACGCCTCAAACGTCTTTGCTGACGTTAGCTTGGGGGATTCCAATGCTCCTTGCAAATGTTGCTTTCGGGATTAAAGCTAGCTATTTTCGGAAATTTACTGCTCATGGGAAGTTTGATGGGTGGGTGGAAGGGCACGTAAATACCGAGAAAATTGACGCACGCTTGATACTTGAAGAGCTATTGGCTGGTAATGATGGAGTGCCTGCGAAATACCGTCAAAGACTCGAAGAGGCTTTGAAGAGGTATTGACGTGAGTAGAGTTTCGGTCCGGAGGTCGGTTATTGGCTCGTACTCGCGGTAAGCAGGAGGTCGGTGCCAGTTCGAGAAAGGCATGAGCACCGCCTGTCATCGAACAGAGCCAGTTGGGTACGATACCTGACGAGAAATACAACACGGCTAACGATCATGACGAGATACATGATTTTCGACGGCGATCATACGACGGTGGCCGGAACGGTACAAGCTAAGGCTACGCCGTTCGCGCTCGACGGCAGGCACATCGCGCATGAGGATGACGATGTGTTCTGCCCGGTATGCAAGACGATCGGCAAGATCAAATGCATCGGCCCGCGAATTCCGATGACCGGGCCAGATGGTCGCCGCGTAGCGCTGAGTGATGATCTGTGCGTTTGCAAGTGTCCGGCGCCGCCGTTACTCATTCCGTCGCAGCACGTCATGTCGGTGGACGTGTGAGGTAGATCGAACGCGGTTGACGGTCGATGTTGTGACGTTCAACTCCGTGCTAATGTCAACTCGCGTGTCGTTGTATTCCCGATGCAAGAAACGTTCACCGACTCGATCATGTATCCCACCGAATCGAAAGTAGTGCCGCTATCCCGTCAGTTTCTTGAGTCATCAATCGCGTTGATTGACGCAGCGTTCTCGCGTGATCCAACGCTTGCATGGTGTCTGTCTGCTCAAACCCCGGGATTCGATGCCCGTCGGACGAATTACCTCAGAAGCTACTTGCAATATCATCACGACGCTTCGCTTCCCGTTCTCGGTGTATGGGTGCGGGATGCACTGGTTGCCGTCAGCTATTTTACGCCGGGTTCAACTACGGAAAATACATCCAGCCTTGCAGAACTAGGGCATCAGATCGCATCTGGTTGTGGCAAGCGATCCTTGCACAGAATTGACTTGCTCCGGAGGGTCGTAGAGTCAAAACTCTCATGTCACGACTGCAGTCGGATTGAATTCATCGCCGTTTCTCCACTGATGCAGGGTCACGGAATTGGCGCATCGCTCCTACGGGCCACGCTGGCATATCTCCAAGATATCGAGCCAGACAAGAATGTATTCCTTGAGACTGGCGAGGTACGAAATCTTCCGCTCTATTTGCGACACGGATTCTCCGTTCGGCAGCGGATTGGCTTTCCCGGACTAGATCAGTATCTCCTGCGGAAGGACGCGGTGTGCGGTGGTCTGGCAACGTCATATGAGTGAAGTCCGCAACGGTTCCTTAAGAGCCTGCGTTTGCCACGAACTGATCCAGACGGACATGGGCCGTCGCGATCACGCGAGCCGGAACCCGCCACGATTTCCACGAAAATCGACTGGCGTGAAACCACTGATCCTCCATATAATCCCGCCTGCATATTGCGTGCGCATGATCGCGCACATTCGACGCGTATTCGTTCGCGCCGAAAGCGATTGATCCCGGTGCCGTTCGTTACGCGCTCAGCCGCGTCACACGGGCCGCACGGGCGTATTCCGTGAAAGGCCCGATCCGTTTTCCGGATTGTTCCGGAAGATACGGATAATCCGCGGCGATTCCCATCGGATTGACGCAGTATTCGTGTCGTTTCTTATTCGGAAAACGACGACGGAGATTATTTCGTTTTCGGCATGCCGGGTTCGGCATGAACGGTCGCGCATTGATATCGACAATGACGGCGGCCCGTTCACGGCTGCCAGGAGACGGACTTGAAACAACCAGAAGACCAGTTGCACCGCGGGCTGGAAGAGCGGCACATCAACCTGATGGCGCTCGGCGCGACGATCGGCGTCGGCCTGTTCCTCGGCTCGGCCACCGCGATCCGCGTCGCCGGCCCGGCCATCCTGCTGACCTACCTGCTGGGCGGCATCGCGATTTTCCTGATCATGCGCGCACTCGGCGAGATGGCGATCGCCAATCCCGTCGCCGGCGCGTTCAGCCGCTACGCGCGCGACTACCTCGGGCCGCTGGCCGGCTACCTGACCGGCTGGACCTACTGGTTCGTGTGGATCGTCACCTGCATGGCGGAAATCACCGCAGTCGGCGTCTACATGCACATGTGGTTCCCCTCCGTGCCGAACTGGATCTGGGCGCTCGCGGCGCTCATGGCGATGGGCTCGGTGAACTTCATCGCGGTCAAGCTGTACGGTGAATTCGAGTTCTGGTTCGCGCTGATCAAGATCGTCACGATCGTGCTGATGATCATCGGCGGCGGGTTGATGATCGCGTTCGGCATCGGCAACGGCGGTGTCGCGATCGGCCTGTCGAACCTGTGGGCGCACGGCGGTTTCATGCCGAACGGCATCAACGGCGTGATCGCCGCGCTGCCGATCGTGATGTTCGCGTATCTGGGCGTCGAGATGCTCGGTCTCACGGCAGGCGAGGCGCGCAACCCGGAGAAGTCGCTGACGAAGGCCGTGAACTCGGTGTTCTGGCGCGTGCTGATTTTCTACATCGGCGCGCTGTTCGTGATCATGTCGCTCTATCCGTGGGACCAGATCGGCACGCAGGGCAGCCCGTTCGTGATGACGTTCTCGCGGCTCGGCATCCCGGCTGCCGCCGGCATCATCAACTTCGTCGTGCTGACCGCGGCGCTGTCGTCGTGCAACAGCGGCCTGTTCAGCACCGCGCGGATGCTCTACAACCTCGCGCAGCAAGGCCAGGCACCGGGCAAGCTCGGCAAGGTCAACCGCAACGGCGTGCCGGTGTACGGCGTGATCGTTTCGGTCGCGCTGCTGCTGATCGGCGTGCTGCTCAACTATCTCGCGCCGCAGCACGTGTTCACGTGGCTCACGTCGGTGTCGACGTTCGGCGCGATCTGGACGTGGTGCGTGATCCTGATCGCACAGATGCGCTTTCGCCGCACGCTGTCGGCCGACAAGATCGCGCGCCTGCCGATCCGCGTGCCGTTCTATCCGCTCGGTTCGTTCGTCGCACTGGGTTTTCTCGTGCTGGTCGTCGTGCTGATGGCGTTCACGCCCGACACGCGCGTCGCGCTCGTGATCGGGCCGGTGTGGATCGTGCTGCTCGGCATCGCGTATGCGCTGTTCTATGCGAACCGTCCGGCGGCATCGGTGCCGACGAAGTCGTAAGCGGCGCGGGCAGGAGCCCGTGCGACCCTTGATCGCGATCATGCACGCGCGGGCCGGACGTTCTATGCTGAACGCATCGCTTGTCCGCGCTTCGCGTGGCAACCCGCCGATCCCCGCGACCGTGGCGGCCATCCGGCCGCCGCGCGCCGCTTCCGCGCGAAGCTCCCGTCGTCGTTCCGCGACGACGCGCACGCACGGAGGCCTTCGCCATGCAGCCTGCCCAGCCCATCCCGACGCTTGCGCGGATCGCGCTGGCCGTCGATCCGACGCCCGAATCGCTGTCCGCCGCACGCTATGCGCGCACGCTGCTGCGTCCCGGCATGCGATTGCGCATCGTCTGCGCAATCGACAACCCCCGCCTCGTATTGCCCGACATCCCGCGCATCGACGCGCTGCTGACGTCCGCGCGCGAGGACATGATGCGCGAAGCGCAAGCCGTCAACGAGCGGATCGCCGCGTTGTTCGCCGATAGCGGGATCGAGGTCGAGCAGGCCATCGTCGATACGTCGGTGACGGGCGGCTCGGTGGCCGATGCACTGGTGAACGACACGTCGGAATGGCGCGCGGACGTGCTGATAGTCGGCGCGAATCCGCATCACGGGCTGCTGCGGCTCGTCGAAGGCGCGATGTCGGACACGCTGACGACACGCGCGCGCTGCGCGCTGCTGATCGTGCCGGCCGCCTATGCGCTGCCGTCGAATGGCGGCCTGCAGCGGCTGATGTTCGCGGTCGACGGCAGCGAGCCGTCGCTGCACGCGGTGCGCGTCGGGCTCGGCTTCGCGACGCCGACAACGTTGCTGTACGCGGCATACGTGATCGATCGCGCGGTTCGTCTGACGGATATCGTGCCGGTGCGCGCGCTCGAGGATGCCTATCGCGCGGAGGGCGAGGATGCACTCGCGAAGATCGGCCCGCTGTTCCATGCGACCGGGAACCCGACCAAGCGCAGTATCGTCGAAACCCGCCCGACCAGCGACGACGTGGCCCACGCACTGATGCGCGACGCCGTGCACTGGCGTGCCGAACTGCTGGTGGTCGGCACGCACGGCCGGCGCGGCATCGCCGCCTGGCTGATCGGCAGCGTCGCGCGTCGCGTGGCGCATCTCGCCCAGGTGCCCGTGCTGCTCGTGCGCGGTACCGAGTAAATCGCGCGGCGTCGAGATCGAAACCGGCCTGGTTTGATCTGCATCAGAAATGGCGCAAGTATCGCGTGAGACATTGACGGAACAACCGGCCACGCGGCCGGTCTGTCGTGCATGCACCGCGCAGCCGCGCGAGCGTCGAAGGCCGTGATCGACGGTGCGTTCACAGGCGTCACATCATTTTCCGGAGCCGCGACGTGCGATGCACGGCGCGTCATCCGGCCGAGAACTCTCTGGCACGAGGGTAGGCAGCCGTCGGCTGCCTTGGAGGACGGGCGGGGTGCATGTCACCCCGTCCGCTTTCCGCATTGGTGTTGTCGTTGGCCCCGTCTGAAGTGCATTCCCCGCAGGAATCGTTGTCATTGCGACCGTGTGGAACGGCGCGTGGTGATGCGTGACGGCGCGCGGTGGCGCCGGTGCGGATCGGCAAGGTCGCGGCAGGCTCACCGTTGCCGCGCCGTCGTCGTAAAGGCACGGCGTGCGGCAGGCGCTGCCGACGTTGCGCGGTGAGCAGCCATTGCACGGCCCCGTGCCGTGCCGGCCGCTTGCCCGCTCAGCCGGTGCGAACCATCGACCGCAAGTCGTGTCGCCGGCCTGCGCCGCGGCGAACGCGCGGGCGCTGGCGCGCAATGTGCAGCGGCGCGCATATGCCGCATGCACGGTTGCGCAGGCGGTTTGCATGGGGCCAGCCGGGGCGCGCCTTGCGGCGTGCCTCGACCGCGGCCGGCGCGTCGGGTGCGGCCCGTGCGCACAGTGCCGCGGCGAACCGTTGCAGCGCGAGAACCGAGCCCGCGACGCTCTGGTACTTCTCTCGGCCGATCTGCCCGTCGAGCGTGACGAGCAACCCGGCTTCGCGAGCAAGCGCAAGCAAGGTGTCGATATCGTCCGACGGACGGTTGCCGGTCGGCACGGCCCGGGCGGCCTGGGCGCGCGTGTTGCCCGACGCGCGCCGTTGGCCGTCCCGGCCCGGTAAGTTGCGATGTGCCATGGTTGGTCTCCTGCGCCAGGCCCCGCATGCCGGCTCGACGGCCGGCTGAGCGATGACCTGTATGAACGTTTCGTCCATGTCACCAGTATCGTGGGGCGCCAGTACCCTGCCAAGCAGCGTGCGCTGAAGTCGCTGTCAGGGATTGCGCGGCGCGTATCGGAATCCGCTGACACGCGGGGCGCCGGATCGGCCGTCCGGGCGACGATCCGGCCCGTTCGTTCCGACGAATGGCAGGCGCGTGGCGGAGCGCGCTTGACGCATGATTTCGGCCGGTCTAAGTTCGCCAATGCATCGGCGTCGAGCAGCGTCCCATCGTTCGCCCGCCGCCGGTGCCGCGCGCCGGGGTGGCGTGGCAGGTTTCCAGTCTCGTTCGCGGGCCGTTTGCGCCGCGAATCTTGCGCGGCCGGTTCGGGGACGAATCGGCACGGCGGCACGCAACGTGCCGTTGATCGCGCGCAAACACGTGCCGGCGCATCGCACGCCGCGCGGCCGTTCAGTCTTTAAGCTTCCAGTACCTTCCTCTTTTCGTTCCTCGACTGTCAGGAGTCCGTCGATGTCCAAGGACAATTTGCTCGATTCACTCAAGGAAGCCGCCAGGCAGCGCGCGATCGGCGCGGATCAGTTGCGTGCGATGCTCGACGACGAAGTGCGCGCATTGTCGTCCGACGCGCGGGTGCACGATTACATCCACGTGTTCGCGATCCGGCACCTGCGCGAACGGATGCGCAGGCAGGACGAACTCGCCAACGACACGCGGGCCGACGGGCCGCCCGCGGAAGCCGATCCCCGTCCGGGCCACCGCCTGTAACGGACGCGCGCCGCGACTGGTGGCGCGGGCGCGGCGCGATCCGTCGCCGCGCCACGGCCGGGCTCCAATCGACACGCATGCATCCGTCGACCGAGCACCGGCCTGTCTCAACCTCCTTTTCGGCGCCTCCTGCCCAGGCTCGCAGGTGCCGTCGTCGCGTCCCGGCGGCGTACGCGCGCGGCGCAGGACGGCGCACTCATCCTGACGATTCGCCGACGATTCGCTGACGATCGGCATTGCGTTTCATCAGACGTTTCACGGAATTGTCACAGCAGCCTCAAGTAAGCGGCGCGATTGCCGTTTACCCGGTGAATTCGTCCACCGGGCGTTCGCGCTCCCTTACCGAGTCGTTGCCATGTTCTCGTCCATCCGCGCCCGCATCCTCGCCGCGTGCGTCGCCATCGTCGTATTCGCGCTCGTCGCCACCACGCTCATCAACTACTTCATCGCGCGCTCGTACAACGACGACGCGATCGACCGCAACCTGACCTCCGTCGCAAGCGGACACGTGGTCGGGATCGCCGACTGGGTCGCCACCCGGAGCCGGATGATCGCGTCGCTGCAGGATGCCGCGCTGACGCCCGATCCGCTGCCGGTGTTCAAGCAGATGGCCACGGCCGGCGGCTTCACGAACGTCTATGCGGGCTACGCCGACAAGGCATTCCACTTCTCCGACCCGACCGGCATCCCGCCCGACTACGATCCGACCGGCCGCCCGTGGTACAAGCAGGCCGCGCAGGCCGGCAAGCCGGTCGTCACGCCGCCTTACGTCGATGCCGGCACGGGCAACCTCGTCGTCACGTTCGCGGTGCCGATCCTGCGCGACGGTACGCTGAAGGGCGTCGTCGCCGCCGACGTCGCGATGGACACCGTGATCGCGAACGTGAAGTCGATCCACCCGACGCCCGCGAGCTTCGGGATGTTGATCGACAGCAGCGGCCACGTGGTCGCGCACCCCGACCCGAAGCTCACGCTGAAGCCGGTCGCCGACGTGTCGCCCGAACTCGGCGCGACGAACGGCGCGACGATCGCGGCCGCGACGGCGCCGGTCGAGGTGAGCGTCGGCGGCGACGCGAAGCTGGTGCGCGCGCGCCCCGTGCCGGGTACCGACTGGTACGCGCTGGTGCTGCTCGACAAGAACGAGGCGACGGCCGGGATGCGCTCGCTGCTGACCGCTTCGCTGATCACGCTGCTCGTGATCGTCGGCGTCGCGTCGCTGATCATCGGCGCGATCACCGCGACCGCGTTCCGCCGCCTGTCGCAAGTGCGCCAGGCGATGGCCGCGATCGGCTCGGGCGCCGGCGACCTGACGCAGCGCCTGCCGGCCGACGGCCGTGACGAAGTGGCCGACATCGCACGTTCGTTCAACAGCTTCGTCGACAAGCTGAACGACGTGATGCGCGAGATCCGCGATGCGAGCGAATCGGTGCGCACGGCCGCGAACGAGATCGCGGCGGGCAACCAGGACCTGTCGTCGCGCACGGAATCGGCGGCGGCGAGCCTCGAGGAAACGGCCGCGTCGATGGAAGAGATCACCGCGACCGTCGGCCAGTCGGCGGCGGCCGCCGGCCAGGCCGACGAACGCGCGGCAGCCGCGTCGCGGATCGCATCGCACGGCGGTGTGGTGGTGTCGGACGTCGTCGCGACGATGGAGAAGATCGAGGAAGCGTCGGGCCGGATCGGCGACATCATCGGCGTGATCGACGGGATCGCGTTCCAGACCAACATCCTCGCGCTGAACGCGGCCGTCGAAGCGGCACGCGCGGGCGAGCAGGGCCGCGGCTTCGCGGTGGTCGCCCAGGAAGTGCGCAGCCTCGCGCAGCGCAGCGCGCAGGCCGCACGCGAAGTGAAGGTGCTGGTCGAATCGACGGTCGCGAGCGTGTCGGCCGGGTCCGGGCAGGTGCGTCAGGCCGGCGATACGATGCGCGAGATCGTCTCCAACGTGGCGAACGTGACGACGATCATCTCCGAGATCACGCACGCGGCGAACGAGCAGACGCGCGGCATCCAGGAAGTGAATCGCGCCGTGACGCAACTCGACGAAATGGTGCAGCAGAACGCGGCGCTCGTCGAACAGTCGACCGCCGCCGCGACCGCGCTGCAATCGCAGGCGAACGCGCTCGCGACCACGGTCGGGCGGTTCAAGGTCGCGTAATCATGTTGCGCCACGCGCAGCCGCGGCATGCGGTGCGCGGGCGATACGGCCGCGCCGCTCAGGAGCGGCCGTTGTCGCGCATCAGCGCGAGCCGGTTGTAGAGCGTTTTCAGGCTGATGCCGAGTGCTTTTGCGGCGCGCGGCTTGTTGCCGTCGAAGTGGCGCAGCGTCGCCGCGATGAAGCGCTGCTGCGCATGGTGCAGCGTCGCGCCGAGCGGCAACGCCATCGTGTCCTCCGACAGGCGCTCGGGCGGCACCGCCGGCTTCGGCAGCGTGACGTCGATGCCTTCGTCCGACAGGATGTACGCGCGCTCGATCGTGTTGTGCAGCTCGCGCACGTTGCCGGGCCACGAATACGCGCGCAGTGCCGCGATCGCTGCGTCGGTCAGCCGCTTGTGCGCGTGGTGTCGTGCGTTGAGCGTGTCGACGAACTCCAGCGCGATCGTCTCGACGTCGCTGTCGCGCTGGCGCAGCGGCGGCACGTACAGCGCGAACGCGGCGAGGCGATAGAACAGGTCCTCGCGCAGCCGGCCGTCGCGCACGGCTTCGGCCGGGTTGTGGCGCGTGGCCGACACGATGCGCACGTCGAGCGGAATCGGCTCGGTGCCGCCCACCCGGACGATCGCATTCGATTCGAGCGCCCGCAGCAGCTTCACCTGCAGCGACGCGGGCATTTCCGCGATCTCGTCGAGCAGCAGCGTGCCGCCGCGCGCGGCTTCGAAGAAACCCTCCCGCTGCGCGATCGCGCCGGTAAAGCTGCCCTTTTCGTGGCCGAACAATTGCGATTCCGCGATATCGGGCGGAATCGCGCCGCAGTTCACGGGCACGAACGGGCCGTCCCGCCGGGCACTGAGATCGTGCAGCCGGCGCGCGACGATATCCTTGCCGACCCCGCTTTCGCCGGCAATCATCACGCTGGCGCGGGTCGGCGCAATTTTTTCGATGCGGCCGAGCAGCGTGCGCATCGCGGACGAGCGGCCCGACAAACGGCGGCCGTCTGCACGCTGCTTCGAACGGTTTGCGGTATCTCCCATCGGCATTAGCGGGTCGTTTTGAAAATCGGCATCACCCGTTCCGTTGATTGCAATATTTATCATCGACAGCGAAACGACCACGAAGGTGCCACGGAATAGAAATTTCCAATGTGTGTAGCGGAGGCGGAAGAAACAGGCCATCGATTCACGGCACGAATCGCGGCACTTCCGGGATCCAGGGGCACATCGGTGCTTTTTTACAGCGCTCCGATGAAAAAGACGGTCGCGACGCCTTGGGTCGATGCGTACCCCGATACCAGCCGGAGCCCGCCCGGCCGCGGCCTTCGGAGCAGCCCGGCCGGCTCGCGCCGGCCGGGCGCCTGATACACGCATCGGGCATGTCGCTTGCTGGTGCCATCAGGCTCGCCCGGCACGCTCGACGGCAGGTCGGTCGACAAGCGGCATGACGCCGTGCGACGGGAGCCGGCGCGAGGCAAGGATGCAATGAGGACCCTGACCCGTGAGCTGTTACGGCAGGGTGCATGGGTCGTGCTGGCCGTCGGGCTGGCGTCCGCGCTGCAGGCGTGGACGGTTCGCGTCGTCGGCGAGCACGCGCCATTTGCGCCGCTGCCTTTTTATGCAGGCGTTGCGGCCGTCGCATGGCTGGCGTCGTTCGGCGGCGGCCTGGTCGCGGCCGCCGCGAGTGTGGCCGTGATCTGCGCGCTCTGGTGGCGCAATGCGCCGCTGGCCACGCTGCTCGAGCAAGCCGGCGCGTTCGTCGCGATCAGCTTCGTCGAGTGCGTGCTCGTGATGGCCGTGAAGCCGCTGCTCGCGAGCGATCGTCTCCGCGAAATCCATGACGATGGCGACGCCGGTGCCCGCGAGCCGCATGGCGAGCCTTCGCCGGCCGCGCGCGTGCCCGTACCCGACGACGTCCTGCTGCGCCGGGTGGTCGACGCGTCGCCCGACGCGATCGTCGGCGTCGATACCGCACACCGGATCACGAGCTGGAACCCGGCCGCGCGACAGATCTTCGGCATCGATGCCGCGCAGGCCATCGGGCTCGACGTCGCCGAACTGATCGCGCCGCGCTGGTTGCGGCGGCATCCGCTGCCCGGATCGTTCGCGACGCTGCGTGCGCCGGTCGGTCCGCTCGACGTGCTGTGCGTGCGACGCGACGGCGGCCGCTTTCGCGCGACTTTCGCCGCGTCGCCGATCGTCGATGCGCGGGGCGACTGCACGGGGCTGTCGATGACGCTGCGCGACGCGCACGAACGGCGTCGCGGCGAGCGGCGCAACATGCGCTCGCTGCGCGGCGCACGCGACGCACGCGCACAGGCGGACGCTTCAAACCGGCTGAAGGACGAACTGCTCGCCACGGTGTCGCACGAACTGCGCACGCCGCTGAACGTGATCTACGGCTGGGTCGAGGTCCTGCGCAACGTCGACGGCGAAGGGCTCTCGCAACAGGCGGTCGACGCGATCGACCGCAGCGCGCGATCGCTGTCGCACATGGTGGCCGACCTGCTCGACGCGTCGTCGCTGGCGACGGGCCGATTGCGCCTCGAGCGCGTGCCGGTCGATCTCGTGCGGATCGTGCGCGATGCCATGCGGGAACTCGACGCGACGGCGCAGGCGAACGGGCTCGACCTGTCGACGAAATACGAAATGGCGACCTGCGTGATTCCGGCGGATCGCGAGCGCGTGCGCCAGATCCTGTCGAACCTGCTGTCGAACGCGATCAAGTTCACGCCGTCCGGCGGCCGCGTCGTCGTGTCGCTGACCCGGGCCGGCGAGCGCGTGCGGCTGTCGGTCGCCGACACGGGCCAGGGCATTGCGCCGGAATACCTGCCACACCTGTTCGAGACGTTCAGCCGGCCCGAACGCGCATTCGCATCGCCGAGGCGCGGCCTCGGGCTCGGCCTGTCGATCGTGCGCAACATCGCGCAACTGCACGGCGGCGAGGTCGTCGCGACGAGTGCGGGCACCGGGCGCGGGATGACCGTCACGGTCACGCTGCCGGCCCGGTGGGATGCCGACGATCCTGCCGAGGACCTGCTGCACGCGGCCGGCACGCCGGATACGGTGGCGCTCGACGGCCGGCGCGTGCTCGTCGTCGACGACGACGCGACCTCGCGCGCGAGCCTCGCCGCGGCACTCGAAACGATGGGCGCGCAGGTGTCGACCGCGCAATCGGGGCACGACGCACTCGAAGTGGTGGAACAGGATGCGCCGAACGTCGTGCTGTCGGATCTCGCGATGGCGGACGGCGACGGTTTCTGGCTGCTCGACCGCATCCGTCATTTGCCGGGTGGCAGCGGGCGTCTGCCCGTCGTCGCGGTCACGGCGCACGCCGGCAATGCCGACCGGCACCGCGTGATGGCCGCCGGTTTCGACGCGTATCTGTGCAAGCCGGTGGACATGCCGACGCTGGCGAGCGTGATCGCCGATGTCGCGCCGGATGCCGGGCACGATCGGAACCCGCATGACCGGTAGCGGCAGGTAGCCCGGGCATCCGGCGCTATCGACGTGCAGGTTCGCCATCGCGTGGCCGAACTGACGGGCAGCGTATCCGACGAACGGCAGCGTACGACGTCGGCGGCGTGAGCGGCGTGCTCGACAGGCGGCAGATCCGCCGGAAGCAACGTGACGCATCGGCAAAGCACCGGGCCGGTCGCGCGCCGCGTGCGCGCGGCCCGACCCGGTACTTTGCCGGGCAGGAGGGATCGACATGGACACCATCATTGCCGGCCGTTTTTCGACGCTCGGGCAGGCGCAACACTGCGCGGAGCGGCGCCCGGCGTGACGGGAACCCGCGCGACCGGCGCGTTCCGTCGAGACACACGGAGGTCGCGATGAAAGCGAACCGAACCCGCCGGCCGGCGGCGGCCGTGCTGGCCGCCGCCGTCGGCCTGCTGGCCGCCGCGTTTCCGCCGGCCCAGGCGTCGCCCGCTTCGTCGGCGCAGGTCGGGCCCGGTGTGATCCGCCCCGGCACGACCGCCGACGAGGCCGGCATGACGCAGCGGCCGACCGGTATCGATGCCGAGTTCGTCGACAAGGCCGGCATGATCGGCAGGGTGGCGCGGCAGGCCAGCCAGCTCGCGCTCGACCGCTCGTCGAACCCGGACGTGAAGGCGTTCGCGCGCCGGATGGTCGACGATCATCGACGGATCGCCGGCGAATTGCAGCAACTCGGGGCGGCCAAGGGCCTGCCGGTGCAGTCGCGGATGCTCGTCGATCCGGCCGTCACGGCATTGAGAACCAGGGAAGGGCGCGCGTTCGACACGGCCTATGTCGCGCTGGCGGGCCCGCGCGCGCATGAAGCGGCGATCCGTCTCTACGAAGCGGAGGCACGGAACGGCCGCGATCCGCAGCTTCGCGCGTTCGCGGCCAACACGCTGCCGATGCTCAACGCGCATCTGGCGGCCGCCCGGCAACTCGAACGGACGGTGGCGGCCGCGCACTGACCGGCGTGACCGACGATCGCGTTACCGCTTGCCGCCTTTCGTACCTTCCGGACCTTCCGGCGACGCCTCGTACGGCGGCGAGTCGAGCGCCGTTTCGCCTTCCTCGATGAGCCAGTACGGCGAACTGCCGTAGTACGCGTGCAACGCTTCGGCCCAGTCCGGATCGGCCATTGCCGGCCAGCGATTCCTGTCGAAGCCGGGGGCTTCGCGCACCCGTTCGGTGGCCACGGGCAGCACGAAGCATTGGCGCTCGACGTCGAGCACGAGTACGTTCCACGGCACCGCGAGCAGCTTGTCGCCGATCCCCGGCTCGCCGCGTGACGAAACGACCGCATACGCGATGCGGCCGGAACGCACGTCGAGCATGATGTCGTCGATCTGGCCGATGTCGTCGCCGTCCATCGTCAGCACGCGATCGCCTTCGAGCGTGCGGGCGGCCATCACGTCGGGCCCCGGCCCGCCGCCGGCCGTGCGGCGGTCGTTGCCGACGATGCGCGTGTCATAGCGCGACGGTCTGTCGGTTGTCATCGAACACCTCCTGGTCGAAGCGGCACCCGGGCGGGTCGCCGATATGAACGGCGCCGGTCAGCGCCGGCGCGGCAGCGACACGTCCTCGAGCGTATTGGCCAGTTCGTCGCGCTCGGGGCCTCCCGCGCGCGTCGCGATGTCGCCGAGCGACACCATGCCGACCAGCCGCCGGTGACGGTCGAGTACCGGCAATCGATGCAGCTGCACGTCGGCCATCCGCTGCTGGACGTCGCCGACACCGTCGTCCTCGACGCACCATTGCACGGGCCTGGACGCAACCGCCTGCACCGGCGTATCGAACGAATGGCCGTGCGACAGCCCGCGCACCGCAAGGTCGCGGTCGGTCACGATCGCGACGAGTTCGTCGCCGTCGCAAACGGGCAGTACGCCGATATCGAAGCGCCGCATCAGCTCGGCCGCGTGGCGAATCGTGTCGGTCGGCGCGACGCACACCACGTCGCGCGACATGATCTCGGTGACGCGATACATGAAGCCTCCTTCGTGAGCGGGACGATGTGCAAGCAGATGGCGTGCCGCGCGCGTAACTCACACGCCGGGACACACTCCGGGCCTCGACGGCCATGCGACGGAGAAATTTGCCAGCCCGCTTGTACATCTTCCACGGCGCAAGCCGCGAACGGGCCGTACAGGGTGTCAGTGGCCGATGCCCGTCATCGCGACGATCGCGAGCACCACTGCGCTTTCGATTGCCGCCAGCGCCGCGACGCCGGCGGCGCCGCTGATTTCATGCCATCTGCGTTCAAGGCGTTTCATCAGATCAACTCCGGATTGCTCCGGCGCGCCGCTGCGCCGCCGCGCAGTGCGAGCCGGGTGCCGCCGTCAGCCGTGATCGCGGGGCGGGGAAGGAACGTGCGGCGCGCGGCGTTCGTGCTCGCCGGACGGCCTGGCAGGATCGATACGGGTCGCGCCGCCAACGGCGGGCGGGTCGCTGGCCGGAAACGTCTCCTCGAGTCCCTCGTCGATGCGCTCCTCCGTCTTGTCTTTCGACGGCGGGCGCGACGTGGCGAGCCAGAGCAGTCCGGCAGCCGGTGGCACGGCGTGGTGGCGGCCGGGGGCGTGAACGGTCATGGTCGAACCTCCTTGATGACGATTGAAGGCGCAAGCGCCGTGCCCGTCATGCATCGGCGGTACGGCGCTTGCGCGCCGGGGGCGGCGGACGGGGTGCGGCCACGCGGCACGCGCCGTCGGCAGGAACGAGAGGACAACGTGATGGATGCATCCAGGGAAAGGATACGTTACGACGCGAACGTATGCGGCGGCGATTTCGGTCACGTGCGCGAGCGCTTCGACACGTGGAAACGCGAATCGCTGGTCTACCGGCCCGAGCGGCGCATGTTCGACGGCAAGGACGAGGTGCGCGAACTGAACCGTACCGTCTACGACAGCCCGGCGCGCGCGCAGCGGGCGCTCGTCGGGCAATGCGTGCCGTCCGACCCGTACGCGCTCGCGGTGCGACTGACCGCGGAAGGACGCACGATGTGGCTGGTGATGGCGGCCTACGACGACTGAGCGAAGCCGCCGACGGGCGCGGCGCGACAGCAGGCATGCTGCTTGCGCGCTCGCCGCGCCATCGAAATGCGCACGCCGCCGCGCAGGACCGACATGAAGACACCATCCATGCTGCACCGCCCCGAGCCAACGACTCCCGACGTCGACCCGGACCCGCCGCCGCCCGGACACGACGATCCGGTCGACCCGCCGGTGCCTGACGGGCTGCCGCAGGGCGACCCGCCGTCGAACCCGCCGCCGATGCGGATGCCGGGCGGAAGCGGTGCGCCGCGACCGGCCGCGCGAACCTTGAAGAGGAGGACCGTCATGGACATTCACGTGCAATCGCCAGACAAGCGCGCGATCGCTCAGGTGCTGGGCCGCTATTTCGAATCGCGTTCGCTGCGCTATCACATCGAGGAACTGCCGGGCGGCGTGCTGCAGATCGGCTTTCGCGCCAGCGGGCGCCCGGTTGCCGTCACCGTGTCGTTCGACGATGCCGCGTACGACACCTATACGCACTGGGATGCGAGCCAGAAGCAACTGGCGCTCGGTCGGCTCGCCGACGGCTTCTCGCGGATGATGTCGTCACGCAGTCCGGCCGCGCTGGCCGGCGACTATCACGTCGAACGATTCTGATTCATCCCTGCTTCGCCGCTATCCCCGCGCGGGGCAAAGTGCCCGCGCGCAGCGGGCGCTTTGCGTCTGCGTGCGCGTCGCGTAGGATGTCCATTAATTCAGCACACGCTACGTTCGCGCCGCAGCCTGGCAGCCGCTGCGGCCGAAGAGGCGCGATGCGCTTTCCCTCAGGTTCGTTTCACGCAACCGACGGAGACCACCTTGGCCACAGTTGCTCGCCTGTTGCTGTCACCCGGCGCACGCCGGTTCGTTTCCGGCCTGTCGGCATGCGCGGCGCTTGCCGCGGCCGGCACCCGCGATGCGTCGGCCCAGACGCCTTCGCCGCTCGGCGAGTGGCAATACTCGGCGGGTGTGCCGCTCGAAAAACTGTTCGACCCGAACATTTCCACGTGGAATATCAGCGTGGGCGCCGCGATGACGCTGCAGCCGCGCTATGCGGGCTCCGACCGCTATCGCGTGATGGGCGGCCCGAACCTCGACATCCGCTATCGCGACCTGTTCTTCCTGTCGACGGGCGAGGGGCTCGGCGCGAACGTGCTGCGCGGGCCGAACTGGCGCGTGAGCCTGTCCGTCGGTTACGACCTCGGGCGCCGTTCGGCCGACGATATCCAGCACCTGAACGGCCTCGACAACATCAACGCGGCACCGGTGATGAAACTGGCGGCCGATTACGTGATCTCGAAGGAGTTTCCGCTCGTGCTGCGCGCGGATATCAGGCGCAGCATCGGCGGCTCGAACGGCTGGGTCGGCGATTTTTCCGCGTACATGCCGCTGCCGGGCAGCAACGAGCATTTCTTCTGGTTCGCGGGGCCGACCGTGTCGTTCGCCGATTCGCGCTACATGAACAGCTGGTTCGGCGTGAACCAGGGAGCCGCCGCGCGTTCGGGGCTGCCGGCGTATTCGTCGGGGGCCGGGATCAAGTCGTACGGTGCGGGCGTGACCATGGCCTGGTTCGTGAACAAGCACTGGTTCATCACGATCGACGGCGCGATCGAGCAGCTCGTCGGCCGCGCCGCGCGCAGCCCGATCACGCAGCAGTCGACCAACGGCGTGTTCGACATGTCGGTGAACTACCAGTTCTGAGCACGGCCGGGCAGCAGGGAGGCGATCGGGGCAGCGGCATTTCCCGTCACATTTGATATGATTCCGACCTGTACAAATGTACAGTGATCAATCCCCGTGACGCCTGCTTCGCCGACGCCCCCGGCGTTTTACTACCTGACCAATTTCGAACGCGCGCTGGCCTGGCTCGGCGCGCGTTACGACGACCTGTTCGATGCGCACGAGCACGCGTTCGTCCGGCAGTTCGCCGCGCTGCCCCAGGCGTCGCGCGCGCTGCTCGTCCGGATGCTGATGCGCAACGGGTCCGATTTCCGCGCGAGCAAGCTCGTGTACGACGAAATCGGCTGCGCGCTCGACGCGGCCGCACCGCTCGTCGAACTCGGCTGGGTCGATCCGGCCCCCGCGCTGACGCTCGACGAACTGTTCGCGCTGTCGACCAAGGCCGATCTGCTGCGCATCTTCCCGGCACTCGCCGCGCATGCGGGCGAGCGCAAGCCCGAGTGGCTCGAACGGCTGCGGCCCGCGCACGACGTTGCGCAACCGCTCGAAGCGTGGTGCGCGCAGGCCGATGACCGCGTGCTGCGCGTGCCGGTCGGCGCGCTGTGCGACCGGCTGCGCCTGATGTTCTTCGGCAATCTCCACCAGGACTGGAGCGAATTCGTGCTGGCCGATCTCGGCGTGTTCCAGTACGAAAGCGTGCCGATCGCGCCGTCGTCGCGCGCGTTCCAGCAGCGCGGCGACGTCGACGCGTATCTCGCGCTGCAGACGTGCCGCGATGCGCTCGACGCTTGGCCCGACGATCTGCCGTTCGACGACCTGGTGCGCACGATCGATGCGGTCGGCTGCGCGCAGCCCTGGCTCGCGACGCGTCGCGCGAAGCTGCTGTTCGCCCTCGGGCAGACGTGCGAGCGCCGTGCGGACTGGGCCGGCGCGCTCGACGCGTATGTGCGCAGCGCCTGGCCGGGCAGCCGCCATCGGCGCATCCGCGTGCTCGAACGCTGCGGGCGTGACGACGATGCGCTCGCGCTGGCGCTCGAGGCGCGCGGCGGTTTCGAGAGCGACGAGGAGCGCCAGCGTGTCGAGCGCATGCTGCCGCGCCTGCAGCGCCGGCTCGGCCAGCGCGTCGAACGCGCGGCCCCGGCGGCGGACGTGCCGCGCGAAACGCTCGTGCTCGCGCGCCCCGATGCGTTCGTCAGTGTCGAATTCGCGGTGCGCGACCATCTGGCGCTACCGGCTTCGCCGGTTCATTACGTCGAAAACACGCTGATCAATTCGCTGTTCGGGCTGCTGTGCTGGGAACCCGTGTTCGCCGCGGTACCCGGCGCGTTCTTCCATCCGTTCCAGCGCGGCCCGGCCGACCTGCACGCGCCCGATTTCGCCGCGCGCCGCGCGGATGCATTCGCCGCGTGCTTCGCGCAACTCGATTCGGGCGCTTATCGAGAGACGATTCGCCGGCACTTCGTGACGAAAGCGGGGCTGCAATCCCCGTTCGTGTTCTGGGGCGTGCTGAGCGACGCACTGCTCGACGAGGCGCTTGCGTGCCTGCCGCCGGAACATCTGCGGCTGTGGTTCACGCGCCTGCTCGCGGATATCCGCAGCAACCGTTCGGGGCTGCCCGATCTCGTCCGCTTCTGGCCCGGCGAGCGCCGTTACGAACTCGTCGAGGTGAAAGGCCCCGGCGACCGCCTGCAGGACAACCAGACGCGCTGGCTCGCATACTGCGTCGCGCACGGTATTCCGGTGCGCGTGATCGATGTCGAATGGGCCGGCGCGGACGTCGCGCCCGTCGAGGCGGCGGGCCTGTCCGCATGAGCTACGTCGTCGCCGTGCGGGCGATGTGCGAGTTCACCGCGCGGCGCGGCGATCTCGACCTGCGCTTCACGCCCGCGCCCACCGCGCTCGAAGGCATTGCCGGCCACGGCGCGGTCACGTCGAACCGCGGCGCGCGCTACGAAACCGAGATCGCGCTGACGGGCACGTGGGGCACGCTCACCGTGCGCGGCCGCGCGGACGGTTACGATCCGGTGGCGAACCGCCTCGAGGAAATCAAGACCTTCCGCGGCAGCCTCGACGCGATGCCGGCCAACCACCGCGCACTGCACTGGGCGCAGGCGAAGGTCTACGCGCACCTGATGTGCGATGCGCGCGATCTCGCGGAAATCGACGTCGCGCTCGTCTATTTCGACATCGTGTCCGAGCGCGAGACGGTGCTGACGCAAACGCTGGGGGCGGCAGAGCTCGCTGCGTTCTTCGCCGAGCAGTGCGCCTGCTTCGTCGGCTGGGCCGAACGCGAGACGGCGCACCGCGCGGCGCGTGACGCGGCGCTGCGCGCGCTCGCGTTTCCGCACGGGCAGTTCCGCAGCGGCCAGCGCGAGCTGGCAGTGGCCGTCTATCGCGCGGCCCGCGACGATCGTTGCCTGATGGCGCAGGCGCCGACCGGCATCGGCAAGACGCTCGGCACCGTGTTTCCGCTGCTGAAGGCCTGCGGCGAGGGCGAACTCGACCACGTGTACTTCCTGACCGCGAAAACGCCCGGCCGCGCGCTCGCGCTCGAAGCGGCGGCGACGCTCGGCGCCGGCACGCCCGCGCTGCCGCTGCGCGTGCTGGAACTCGTTGCGCGCGACAAGGCGTGCGAGCATCCCGACAGTGCGTGCCACGGCGAGTCGTGCCCGCTCGCGAAGGGTTTCTACGACCGGCTGCCGGCCGCGCGCGACGCGGCGATCGAGGCAGGGCTGCTCGACCGCGACACCGTGCGCGCGGCCGCGCTCGCGCACGACGTCTGCCCGTATTACCTGTCGCAGGAACTCGCGCGCTGGTCCGACATGGTGATCGGCGACTACAACTACTACTACGACGGCAGCGCGATGCTGCACACGCTCGCGCAGCAGAACCAGTGGCGCGTCGGCGTGCTCGTCGACGAAGCGCACAACCTGCTCGATCGTGCGCGCAAGATGTACAGCGCATCGCTCGATCCGTTCGCATTCGCGGCCGCGCGCGAGGCCGCACCCGCCGCGCTGCGCAAGGCCTTCGACCGGCTTGCCCGCGCGTGGGGCACGGTCAATCGCGCGCAGGCCGAGCGTTATGCCGCGTATCCGGAGATACCGGGCCCGATCGTATCGGCGTTGCAGAACCTCGTCGCGGCGGTCGGCGAGCACTTGGCCGACGCGCCGCGCGCGAACGGCGACGCGCTGCTGCGGTTTCATTTCGAGGCGATCCAGTTCGGCGTGCTTGCCGAAGCGTTCGACAGCGCGTCGATCTTCGACGCGACGCTGCACGGCGAACCGATGCCGCGCCAGCCGGCGCTCGACGGCGTTGCGTCGGCCGGCCGCCGGCGCCGCGTCCAGTCGACGCTCTGCGTGCGTAACGTGATTCCGGCCGGTTTTCTCGCGCCGCGCTACGAAGCCGCGTGCGCGACCGTGCTTTTCTCGGGCACGCTGAGTCCGTTTCATTTCTACCGCGACACGCTCGGGTTGCCCGGCGACACGGGCTGGCTCGACGTCGACGGGCCGTTCCGCGCCGAGCAGCTGACGGTGCGCGTCGCGAGCCACGTGTCGACCCGCTGGCGCGACCGCGACCGGTCGCTCGAACCGATCGTGGACCTGATCGCCGCGCAATACGCGACGCGGCCCGGCAACTACCTCGGGTTCCTGAGCAGCTTCGACTATCTGGGGCGCGTGGTCGCGCTGATGCAGGGACGGCACCCGGACGTGCCCGTCTGGGCGCAGGCGCCCGGCATGACGGAAGGCGAGCGCGACGCGTTTCTCGCGCGCTTCGACGCGGGCGGGCGCGGCGTAGGCTTCGCGGTGCTGGGCGGGGCGTTCTCGGAAGGCGTGGACCTGGTCGGCGAGCGGCTGATCGGCGCGTTCATCGCGACGCTCGGGCTGCCGCAGGTCAACGACGTCAACGAGCAGATGCGACGTGCGATGGACGCGCGCTTCGGCAACGGCTACGACTACATGTACCTGTATCCGGGCTTGCAGAAGGTCGTGCAGGCGGCCGGGCGCGTGATCCGCACCGAGCACGACGAAGGCGTCGTGCATCTGATCGACGACCGCTACCGGCGGCGTGAAGTGCGCGATCTGCTGCCGCGGTGGTGGCGGATCAAGTGACGGGGGCGCGACGTTGCGCGGCTTTTCCGTGCCGGCACGTCGCTACAGCACGTTGAGCATCGCGAGCGCGGCTTCCTGCAGATGCGGCAGCACGCGCCGCACGGCCGCGTCGGTCGTCTCCGCGCCGATCGGCATGTTCGTGCTCAGCGCGGCGACCACTTCACCGTGACGGTTCTTCAGCGGCACCGCGATCCCGCGCACGCCGACCTGCAATTGCTGTTCGATCGCCGCGAAACCGGCGTCGCGTGCCTGGTCGACCTGTTCGAGCAGGCGCGCCTTGTTGGTGACCGTGTGCGGCGTGAACGGCGGCAGTTCGGTGTCGTCGAGCCATGCGCGCACGGCTTCGCGATCGGGATGGTGGGCGAGCAGCACGACGCCCGGCGACGTGAGCGGCGCCGGCACGCGCGCGCCGAGCACGAAGCCGGTCGTCATCACGCGCGACACGCCGTTGCGCGCGATGAACACGAGCTCCCAGCCGTCGAGCACGCTCACATACGCCGATTCGTTCAGCGACGCGCTCAGTTGCTGCAGATAGGGCTGGACGGTGCGCGGCAGGCGCGCCGAATCGAAGTACGACCAGCCGACCCGCAGCACGCGCGGGGTGAGGCCGTACAGCTTGCCGTCGGTGTACACGTAGCCGAGCGATTCGAGCGTCAGCAGGTAGCGCCGCGCGGCCGTGCGCGTGAGACCGGTGCGCGCGGCGGCCTGGGTGGGCGTCATGCGCGCGTGCTGGCTGTCGAACGCCTCGAGGATCGCCAGGCCTTTTTCGAGGCCGGCAATCCAGTCGCGTCGGTCGAGTTCGGGCTTTTTCATCGTCGGAAGGTGGCGTCTCGGTGCGCGGTAATCGCGCGTGAGTGGGCGATTATCGCGCGAATTTCGCCGGAGGCGATCGCCAACCGAAGGCGTCGATCGAGTCGACGATCTCGATCTTCGGCGTGATCGAGCGCGTGACGCCGATCGACCTCGGCGGTGGCGTGAAGGGCAGGAAACCGCGTATTCGCCGAAGATCGGCCCCGATCATGAGCGCGTACAGGGTTTACATGGCGCTCGGCGATACGCAGAGCTACCGGATCGGCGCTGACATGCGCGACCTGTGTGGAAGACATGCCGCAGGGCTTGCCGCTGTTCCGCTGCATTGCCGGGACGATCTCGCTGGCGAAGGCGCGCTAGAATCGCCGGCTCAACTGGACCACAACAATGAAAATTCGCGAATCCGTGTTGGCCGTGCTCGTCGCGGCCGTGCCGCTGCTTGCCGCGGCGAATCCCTCGTCCGGCACGCTCCTCCCGAAGCCGTCCGTCGACGTGCGTGCGTGGCCGCGCATGACGTCGCCGAAATTCGGCTGTTACGTCGAAACAACCTTCGGCTACCGTGACAAGCGCTTCAATTGCGCGCTGAAGAAGTACCGGAATACCGGCGATGCGTGCGGAAACACGAAGGCCTACTACGAAGGCCCGGTGTTCCCCGACCGGCTCGCGGCCAGCGTGCATCCGCTCGCGACGAAGGTCGAACTGGACTGGGAGCACGGCGATCTGCAGATGGTCACCGTCACGCTCAAGGGAACCTGGAACGAAGCGGACGTGCGCAAGGCGTTCGGGCTGCCGCGCGCGGAAGCGCGCCAGCTGACCGACGCGGAGTTGCGCTCGGCGCCGGGCAACCTGATGGACACGAGTGTCCAGTATCCGTCGTCCCCGCTCGACGAAAGCCTGGCGAAGCGCCCGAGCAACCCGGCGCGCGGGACGACGGCCGTGATGCTCTACGGGTTCGACCACATGGGCGCCGGCGATGCCGGTTGCGGGGGCGGCGAGTAACGGGGGAGCGGGCGGCGGGAGAGAGACGGGAGAACGGCGGCTGACACAGCCGCCAACCGGGTGCGGGTGGCGGTACGGCGCTCGTGTGGCGTACACCGTACCTTCAGGGTCTTACTCGCTGCTCGTCCATTCGACGTTCGCGCCGACCGAGCGCAGGTTCTCGACGAAATGCGGATGCGCGCGGCGGATCGGCAGCGCATTCATGATTTCCGAGCGGCCTTCGATGCTCGCGGCCACCATCAGCAGCGCGATCGCAACGCGGATGATGTACGGGCTCTCGACGCGGGCCGGCGTCAGTTGCAGCCCGCCGAACGTGATCAGCCGGTGCGGATCGGACAGCAGCACGTGCGCGCCGAACTTCGACAGTTCGCCGGACCAGCCGAGCGCACCGTCGTAGACCTTGTTCCAGAACATCGCGCTGCCTTCCGCGCGCACGCCGAGTGCGATGAAGATCGGCAGCAGGTCGACCGGCAGGTACGGCCACGGCGCGGCTTCGACCTTGGTGAGGATGTTCTGCGTGAACGGCCGGCGCACGCGCAGCGGGCCGTCGCGTTCCGCGCGCGACCAGCCGTCGCGGTGCGTGACGTTGACGCCGAACTTCGCGAACGTGCGGTCGATCAGCGGGAAGTGTTCGGGCGACGAGTTGCGTACCGTGATGTCGCCGCCGGTGATCGCGCCGAGCGCGAGGAACGTCGCGATTTCGTGGAAATCCTCGGCGAAGCGGAACTCGCCGCCGCCGAGCTTGCCGCCGCCCGTCACGCAGAGCCGCGACGTGCCGATCCCCTCGATCGCGACGCCGATCATCGCGAGGAACTGGCAGAACTCCTGCACGTGCGGCTCGGACGCGGCGTTCATCAGCGTCGACGTGCCGTTCGCGGTCGTCGCGCACAGCGCGAAGTTTTCGGTGGTCGTCACCGACGCGTAGTCGAGCCAGTGATCGTTGGCCGTCAGCGGGCCGTCGGTACGGACGATCAGCGAATCGGGCGTGCGCTCGATGTGCGCGCCGAAACGTTCGAACACCTCGACGTGCGGATCGATCTCGCGCACGCCGAGCGTGCAGCCTTTCACGTCGTTCTCGAGGCGCGCGACGCCGAAGCGCGCGAGCAGCGGCGGAATCAGCATGATCGACGAACGCATCGCTTCCGGCAGCCGATGGACGGCCGGATCGAATTTCGTGTCGCGATGGTGGAGTTCGAGCAGGCCCGTCGTGAAGTCGACCGACACGTCGCTGCCGAGCGTGCGGAAGATGTCGAGGATCTTGCGCACGTCGGTGATGTCCGGCACGCCGATGAGGCGCAACGGCTGGTCGGTCAACAGGGTGGCGCACAGGATCGGCAGGACGGCGTTCTTGTTCGCGGACGGCTTGATGTCCCCGCGCAGCGGAGTGCCGCCGTGGACGATGAGATTCGACATGATATGGGGGCGTATCGGTGACTGACGTAGGCCCATATGATGCCATTGGTCGGCGGGCGGCGTGGAATGTTCAGAGGGGAAAAGGGGGAATCAGGGCGTATAACTGACAGTGTTTGACGTCGCGCGCGCGACGAGCGACGCCGTTGGCGGCCGCCATCGAGCGATGCGTGATGGCCGGCCACGGTGGGGGCCGGCCATCGGGTCGTTACTGCGCTGCCCGCATCCGCGCGGCGACGATCAGCGAGATCAGGCAGCCCACCGCGAGATAACCGGCGACGAGGTGCCACGAGCCGCCTGCCACGCTGACGAGGCCGACCGCGATGAACGGCGTGAACCCGCCGCCGACCACGCTCGCGAACTGGTAGCCGACGCCCGCGCCGCTATAGCGGTATTCGGCACCGAACAGCTCGGTGAACAGCGGCTGCTGGACGCTCACGACCATGTCGTGCGCGGCGTTCGCGAGCAGGATCGAGAAGATCACGATCCACGCGATCGACCGCGCCTCCAGCGCAAGGAAGAACGGCACCGCGGACGCGACGCCGATCAGCGCGCCGATCAGGTAGATGCGGCGCAGGCCGTAGCGGTCGGCCAGCCATGCGAAACACGGGATCGTCACGCAGCTCACCGCCCCCACCAGCAGGCCGATGTTCAGGAACAGGTCGCGCGACATGCCGAGGTTCGTCGTCGAATAGCTGAGCGCGAACGCGGTGACGATGTACATCGTGAACAGCTCGGCTAGCCGCAGCGCAATGATCAGCAGGAACGCCTTCGGATGGCGCGTCAGCGCCTCCAGCACCGGCAGGCGCAGCTTGCGGTTGCCGTGTTCGACCTTCTCGACGAACTCCTGCGATTCGTCCATGTTCTTGCGCACCCACAGCCCGATCAGCACGAGCACGATGCTGAACACGAACGGCAGGCGCCAGCCCCACGACTTGAACGCGGCCTCGCCGAGCGTATGGCTCAGGATCGACACGATGCCCGTGGCCAGCACGAGGCCGACGCCGTAGCCGACCTGCACGCCGCTGCTGTAGAACGCCTTCTTTTGCTTCGGCGCGCTTTCGACGGCCATCAGCGCCGCGCCGCCCCATTCGCCGCCGACCGCGAAACCCTGGATCGCGCGCATCAGCACCAGCAGCACGGGTGCCCACCAGCCGATCGTCGAGAATGCCGGCAGCAGGCCGATCGCGACCGTCGACAGCCCCATCAGCATCACCGTCAGGACCAGCATCCGCTTGCGGCCGAGCCGGTCGCCGTAGTGGCCGAACACGATGCCGCCGAGCGGCCGGAACAGGAAACCGACGCCGAAGGTTGCGAACGCCGCGAGCGTGCCCATCGTCGGGCTGACTTTCGGGAAGAACTCGGAATTGAATACCAGCGCGGCGACGATCCCGTACAGCAGGAAGTCGTACCAGTCGACAACGGCGCCGACGAAGCTGCCGATCGCGGCCTTGCGGGCCTGGCTGCGGACGCGGGCGCTGGCGGCGGCGTCAAGGGTGTCGAAGGTTGGGGTCATGGCGGTGTCTCCTGGCACGGCGCATCGTGGAATCGTGGCGGCGCCGCGTCCGATGCTGCATTGAAGTCGATGAGTGAACGGAGAATAGGGCGCGCGCCGTACGGCGGCAATTGGCCAATCGGACAAGATGCGCGATTATCGTACAAGTCCGTGCGATTATCGAACGCTTTTCGGGTTTGCACTAGGCGGTGCGACGATATCCCGTTTGGCCAGGGTGTGCCGCCGTGAACGATCTGGTTAAAATCTGCAGCATTGAGAACTTGCCCGTTCGGGGCGGATGCGGTCGCCACGTTGGCCGCGCTTGCCGCCAGCGACGGGCGCCATCCCCATCGAACGCATGCCCCCGGAGACTGGAATGCCCGGCAATTCCCACCCCCTGTCCAGCGATACGCCGCCCGTTGCCGATCCGGCTGCCAATCCGCTCGGGATGGCCGGCCTCGAATTCGTCGAATTCGCGGCGCCCGTGCCCGAGGCGCTCGCTCAGCGCTTCGAGCAGCTCGGGTTCAAGGCGATCGCGCGGCATGTCAGCAAGAACGTCACGCTCTACCGGCAAGGTCAGATGCATTTCCTGATCAACGCCGAGCCCGATTCGTTCGCCGCGCGCTACGCGGAGGAATACGGGATGGGTGTCTGCGCGATCGGGCTGCGCGTGGCCAGCGCCCGGCGCGCGTTCGAGCGGGCGATCGAGCTCGGTGCGTGGGCGTTCGAAGGCGAGAAGGTCGGGGTCGGCGAGCTGAAGATCCCCGCGATCCAGGGCATTGGCGATTCGCACCTCTATTTCGTCGACCGCTGGCGCGGGCGCGACGGCCAGCGGGGCGGCGTCGGCGACATCTCGATCTTCGACATCGATTTCCGGCCGATCGACATCGCGACCGCGCATACCGATCTCGACTGCGTGGGCGTCGGGCTGCAGCAGGTCGATCATTTCACGCAGACCGTCGGTGCGGGGCGCATGCGGGAGTGGCTGGATTTCTACCACGACCTGCTGCATTTTCGCGAGATCCACGAAATCGACGCGCACTGGCATGTGTCGGAGGAATCGCGTGTGATGGTGTCGCCGTGCGGCGCGGTGCGGATTCCGGTCTACGAGGAAGGCACGCGGCGCACCGAGCTGATGCACGCGTATCTGCCCGACCATCCGGGCGAGGGCGTGCAGCACGTCGCGCTGGCGACCGACGACATCCTGTCCTGCGTCGATGCGCTGCGGGCGAACGGCGTCGAATTCATCGAGCCGCCGGCCCGCTATTACGATGACGTCGACGCGCGGCTGCCGGGGCACGGTGTCGATCTCGGCGCGCTGCGCCGTCGCGCGGTGCTGGTCGACGGCGAGATCGGCGGCGACGGCGTGCCGAGGCTGTTCTTCCAGACCTTCGTCAAGCGCCGGCCCGGCGAGATATTCTTCGAAATCGTGCAGCGCAAGGGGCACCACGGGTTCGGCGAAGGCAATCTCGCGGCGCTCGCCCGCGCGCGCGACGCCGGCTGAGCAGCGCCGGCGCCCGCATCGGGCGCCCCGCGTCGCGCCTCACGTGCCGGCGGCCGGCACCCGGTTCGGCGCGGGGTCGTTCGGCTCGTGCAGGACGCACGCGGTGCCGCCCGGCGTGTACATCGACACGACACATCGGTTGCACGACGTGCAGCCCGACTGCGCAAGCCGGCCGTCGCGCAGTCCGTTGACGAAATCCGGCTCGAACACGAGCGCGCGGGCGAGCGCGACCGCATCGAACCCTTCGCGCATCGCCAGCTCGACGTTCCCGCGCGAACGTACGCCGCCGAGGTAAGCGAGCGGCATCCGGACGGACGCGCGCACCTTCCTCGAGTGCTCGAGGAAATACATCTCGCGAAACGCGCCCATCTTCGGCTCGGTGAGTTTCTGCAGCGCCATCGCCGCGCGCACGATTGCGTTGTCGGCGTTCGCGCGTGCGTCGCCGGGCAACGGGCTGCCGAACAGCTGCCACACCGATTCGACGTTCATCCCGCCGCTGAGCACGAGCAGGTGCGCGCCTTCGGCTTCGAGCCGCCGCGCGATCTCGCATGCGTCGTCGGCGGTTCCACCGCCGCGCACGCCCTCGGTCACACCGATCTTGCAGACGACGGCGAGATCGCGGCCCACCGCGTCGAGCACGCGGCGCAGCACCTCGGCCGGGAAAGCGGCACGCCGTGCCGCGTCGCCGCCGTACGCATCGCGGCGGCGGTTGTACAGCGGTGACAGGAACTGGCTGAGCAGATAGCCATGCCCCATGTGGATCTCGACCGCATCGAAGCCGGCGTCGCGCGCATGGCGTGCGGCCTGCGCGAATTCGTCGGCGATCGCGGACATCTGGTCGCGCGTCATCGCCTGCTTCAAAAAGCGGCCGCTCATCACGCCGACCTTGTTGAAGCCGCCCGATGCGCTCAACGGCCGCCGGGTCGACAGCGACGGCAGGAACGTGAAGCAGCCGCCGTGCGTGATCTGCGCGGAGGCTGCGGCGCCGTGGCGATGGACGGCGTCGGTCAGCGCGCGGAACTGGCGGACCATCGGCACGTCGAGCCGTGCCTGGTCGACGAACGTGCGTCCGTCGTCGCTGATCGCGCAGTACGCGACGGTCGTCAGCGCGGCGCCGCCTTCGGCGATGCGTTCGTGAAAACGGACGAGCGCGCGCGACGGCACGCCGTTCGGCGTCATGCCCTCGTTGGTGGCTGACTTGATCAGGCGGTTGCGCAGCGTCAGCGGGCCGATCTGCAGCGGGCTGAACGCGGTCGTGAGGTCGGCGGATTCCATGAGGGGGCGGGGGCGGGATTGGGCACGGCGACCATTGTGCGGCGGTGGCGCGGGCGCGCATCGTCCGGGTGGACGAGCCCGGCACAATCCGTTCCGGGCG
>NZ_LDUL01000029.1:0-223742 GCF_001043615.1 Burkholderia sp. LK4 | reverse complement strand
CGTTGCCCGCGCCCGAACCCGAGCCTGCCGCGTTCGCGCCGGCGCCGGCCTGCACACCCACGCCACCGCCGAGCAGCGGCGTCTGAACCTGCGCGCCGACACCCGCGGAACCCTGGGCGCCGGTTTGCGCCGTCTGTGCGAACGCAGCCGAAGTCGCCACTGCCGTCAGTGCAGCACCCACCAGAATCGTACGGATCTTGTTCATGGTCATTCTCCCCAAAGACGTTGTTGCTGCGGGCCGCCTTCGTGCGGCTTGTCGCATGCCTCGCCGCGACGTGCGGCAGGTGGAGCTAATGTAGCGGCGCGATCGTGCAAAACGATTGATTTGCGGGGACTGTTACTTCGGTTGCAAATGCTGACGATTGATTCACACAGTTTGACAATCGGGCGATTGCAACGGGATCGGGACGGTGTAGTCCGGCGGACGGGGAAAAGCTGGACGCGTGTCACGCGGCGCATTCCGCGACGGAGCCGAGGCCGATCGCACGGATCGGAACCAGACAGGCAAAACGGCCGGAAGTGACCGGAAACGGCTAGCAGGGAAACCGGCCACTTCTATAAGCATTCCAAAGGACGCTCGTCGGCCAGCCGTCGGTGCGGCCTGACAACCGGCTCCTCGCGATCAGCTCGATGTCGTCGGACACGCACGCCGCCACGCCGGCATGCCCCGACGCGCCGAACGCGAGCTTGAACGCCTTTTCCCTCAGCGCATCCACGGCCGGCCGGTCGAGCGCTGCGCCCGGATCACCGTCGATTTCGTCGAACGACGCCATCCACTGCGCGTCGAACGGCTCGGCGTCGCGACTGTCCAGCGCGCGGTCGCAATCCAGGTCGGCGAGGAAATCGAAAAAGCCCGGCGCCGACAGGATGGCGTCCATTTCAAGCAGATACGCATGCATCATTGCGGCTCCTTCACGATGCACGGCCCCGATCGCCCGTCGGCCAATACGGGCAGATCGGGGCCGCACGCGTACCGTCCGATTATGGCCGGAACGTATCGCCGAGCACGACGCCTTCACGCCGCGGATCGGTGCCGCCCTGCAACGCGGGCGACTGGCCGACCGTCACGCGCATCACCGTGTTGACGCCGCTCGCCTGCGCGGACGTCGACACCTTGTGCCCGAGCGCGAGCAGCCCCGTGATCAGCGGATCGTTCGCCCCGTTGTTCGCCGTGTTGACGTTCGGATGCTCGCCGCCGATCGTGGTCGTCGGGCTGTTGCTCGCGCCGAAGTCGACGAGCCCCGCGGACTGCTGCGCATCGAGGCCCCAGTCGAGCGCGCCGACGAGCGTCTTGACCACGTATTGCGGAATCGTGCCGCCGCCCGGCGAACCGGTCGCCATCACGAAGTCCCCGCGCGAGCCGTCCGCGGCCTGACCGAACACGATCGTCGGCGCCATCGAGCTGCGCGGCCGCTTGCCCGGCTGCAGGCGGTTGGCCACCGGATTGCCCGAACTGTCGACCGGGTTCGCGGAAAAATCGGTCAACTGGTTGTTCAGCAGGAAGCCGTTGGTCATGTGGAACGAACCCATGCTCGACTCGACCGTGGTCGTCGCGCTCAGCACGTTGCCGTCGCCGTCGACGATCGTGAACTGGTTCGTGCCGTGCTCGATCAACGTCGTGTCGACCCCGAGCGGCACCGCACCGAGATTGCCCGGCTGCGCGGTCCCCATGCTCTTGGCCGGGTCGATCAGCGCCGCGCGCGATTTCAGGTACGGCTTGTTCAGCAGCGTATTCCACGTGCCGCCCGGCAGCGGCACGAAATCCGTGTCGGCCACGTACTTGTCGCGGTCGGCATACGCGAGCCGCTCGGCCTCGGTGATCAGGTGCACGCCCGCGACGGTCGGCTTGCCGCCTTCGAGATCGATCGCCGTCGGCTTCAGCGACTTCAGGTCGTAGTTCTCGAGAATGCCGAGCGCCGACGCGACCGCGATGCCGCCCGACGACGGCGGCGGCATCCCGCACACCCAGTAGCTGCGATAGGTCGTGCACACCGGGTCGCGGCGCTTCGCCTGGTAGGCGGCCAGATCCGCGACGGTCGTCTTGCCCGGCGTGAGCGTCGAGCCATCGGCGCCCTTCGTCGTGGCGATCTTCGCGACGATGTCCTGCGCGATCTGCCCCGTGTACAGCGCGTTCGCACCCGACTGCGCCATCAGCGTCAGCGTGCGCGCATACGCCGGATTCTTCAGCACGGTGCCGAGCGTCTTCGGCGAACCGTCAGCGTTCAGGAAATACGCGGCGGCCTCGGGGTCGCGCTTCAGGTTCGCGGCGTTCGCCGCGATCGCGTCGGCGAGCCGGCCACCGATCGGGAAGCCGTTGGTCGCGAGCGTGATCGCATCGCCGAACAGGTTCTGCCACGGCAGCCGGCCGTGATCCTGCTGCAGCGCCTCGATGAGCCTCGGCACACCGATCGTGCCGATCGAGCGGCCGCTCGCACGCGCATTCGGCAGCGGCGCGGAGTGGTCAGTCGCATCGTCGACATAGCGCAGGTAGTTCTCCGTCGCGGCGGCCGGCGCGGTTTCCCGGCCGTCATACGCCTGCAGCGTCTTGCCGCGCGCATCGTAGTAGAGCAGCACACCGCCCGAGCCGAGGCCCGTCGCTTCGGGCACGGTCAGCCCGAGCACGGCCTGCACGGCGACCGCCGCGTCGGCAGCCGTGCCGCCCTTCTTCAGCACCGCGCAACCGGCCGCGCTCGCGTAGGCGTTCGACGTGGCGACCAGGTACGTTTTCGCATGGACGGGCTTCATCCCGGTGCGATAACCGGACGACGCTTCCGGCAGTGACGGGTCGCCCGGCTGGTTCGACCCGACTACGACAGTCGAGCCGCTGTTGTCGATTGCGAGACAACTCGTGTCGGCCGCGGGTGTCGTCGTGGCGCCCGCGTCGGTTTCGATGTCGTTGCCGCCGCAGGCCGACATCATGGCGGCCGCGAGCAACGCGGACGCATACGGAAAGATCGCTGTTCTGTTCATTGTCTGCCGATGTTCTTGTCAGTCGTTGCGAGGGACATCACGCTGCCTGCGACCCCCTCGGTGCGCCGACAACGCGTTCGATAGTCCCATGAACAAATTTTTTTCCGCAATAAGGGAATGAAGTAATGCCGCCGGACGTTGCACGCACAACGTCACGACCGCACGCGCGCGGGTACGCGTGTTGCACTGCATCGCAGTGCGATGCGCTCGCGTGGCCGCTGTCGTTATCGCGCTGCCCGGCGGCGCTTGCCGGCCGTCCGGCCGTCCTGCGCGAAACCGTGTTCCATCGCTTCGATCGCATCGGAGAAGAACTCGAGGAACATCGTCATGGCGACAGTCGCGCCCATGTCTGCCCGTTGGTAGATGCAGCTGAACGAGCGCGCGCCCGCATCGGCAAGGGGCGTCCACGCGAGCCGGCCGGCAGCCACGTCGTCCGCGACGTTCTCGGCGATCAGGAACCCGACGCCCGCGCCTTCGGCCGCGAGGCGCCGCACCATCGGCACCGAACCCGTCTCGACCAGCGGCCGCACGCTGCGCGGCTGTCGCGCATCGATCTGGTCGAACATCGCACGCAGTTCCGTGTCGGGTGTCATCAGGATCAGCGGATACGCGAAGCAGTCGCGCATCCGCACCTTTCCGCCTGACGCCGCGAGCGGATGGCCGGGCGCCGTGACGACACCCAGCGGCTGGGCGAACGCCCGCACCTCGACGACGCCCGCCGACGTGCGCCGGCGCAACGCATAGCCGATGTCGGCCTCGCCCGTCTCGACCCAGCGCACGATGCTTTCGCCGTTTCCCGAGCGCACGCTGTACGTGACGCCCGGATAGCGCTGCATCGCGGCAAGGATCGCGTCGGGCACGAGCTTTTCTGCGGTCGATGCGGGCACCGCCAGGTTCACGTGGCCACGCCGCAGCGCGCGCAGGTCCTCGACCTGCGTGAGCGCGTTGTCGAAGTCGCGCTGACCGCGCCGCACGGCCGCGATCACGATCTCGCCGGCAAGCGTCAGCTGCATGCCGCGCGGCAGCCGGTCGAACAGCGGCACGCCGACCTGCTCCTCGAGGTTGCGGATCTGCTGGTGCACCGCCGCGGCGGTCAGGTGCAGCGCGTCGGCCGCCTTGCGAATCGAGCCGCGTCGCGCGACTTCGTCGAAACAGCGGAATGCCTGCGATATCGAACGCATGAGTGATCCGTTAGTTTTTTCCGAACAGGCCGTCAAGAATAATCCGATTTTACTGATCGCCCGGATCGTCTAGATTGCGCTGCATCCCCGTGTCCGATTCGAATGGAGCGTGCAGTGACAACCGTCGACCAGATTACCCAGCGCCGCCGTGGCGTCGGCCTCATCGCCCACGATCCCGCGCTGTCCGCGGGCGGCTATACGCTCATCGCGCCGCAGACGGCCGACGGCAACGTCTATCTCGTCGGCATCGACGGTGAAGTCGCGCACCAGTGGAAGATGCCCGTGCGCCCCGGCCGCCATGCGGTCATCCTCTCGAACGGCAACCTCGGCTACAACGGCAATCATCCGCACTCCGAATCGCGCTATGCGCCGTGGTCGATGTGGCATGGCGGCGACTTCTACGAAGTCACGCCGCAAGGCGAAACCGTGTGGCGCTACGAGGACCCCGCGCATCATCACGACGCGCAGTGGCTGCCGAACGGCAACCTGCTGTACGCCGCGTGCGAACCGGTCGACGCCGCGTTCGCGCGGCGCGTGCCGGGCGGCACGCCGCACGGCGACGACGAAGTGATGTATGCGGACGTGATCCGCGAAGTAAACCGGGCCGGAGAGATCGTGTGGGAATGGCGTGCGCGCGAACACCTGCGACCCGAGGATTTCCCGATCGCGGCGGGCTTCGGGCGCTATCACTGGCCGCTCGTCAACGGCCTCGCGGTCGACGCGAACGGCCGCGTGCTGATGAGCCTGCGCACGACGTCGGGCATCATCGGCGTGAACCGCGAAACCGGCCGCGTCGACCTGCGGATCGGGCCCGACGTCGTGTCGCACCAGCACGCGCCGGTGCCGCTCGCGAACGGCAACATCCTCGCGTTCGACAACGGCAATTTCCGCCACGGTGCGCACGTCGTGTTCTCGCGCGTCGTCGAGATCGATCCGGCGACGCAGCGCGTCGTGTGGTCGTATGCGGACGACGTCGTGAACCTGTTCTACACGCCGTTCATGGGCAACGCGCAGCGCTTGCCGAACGGCAACACGCACGTCACCGAATCGTCGACAGGCCGCCTGTTCGAAGTGACGCCCGCCGGCGAGGTCGTCTGGGAATACGTGATTCCGTGGTTCGCCGAATACCCGGACGAAGCCGCGCGCAAGACCGGGCCCGGCCAGCTCAACAGCGTGTTCCAGACGTTCCGCTACAGCGCCGCGCAACTGCCCTGGCTGCGGGCCTGACCTTGCCGTTCACCGCCGGTTTCCGGCGCTCGTCGCCGTTCGCTTCCGAGGGGCCTGCCGTGTCGCACGATCCGATCCCAACGCCCGTCGACACACGGCTGCCCGCCTGGCAGCTCGCGCTGTTCGGGCTGCAGCACGTGCTGTCGATGGCCGCGTCCCCGATCACGGCCGTGTTCCTGATCGCAAAAGTGCTCGCGCTGCCGGCGGACCTGACGGTCCAGCTGATCGGCGCGACGTTCTTCGCCTGCGGGATCGGCACGCTGCTGCAATCGCTCGGCGCCGGCCCGATCAGCGCGCGCATGCCGTTCGTGATGGTGCCCGGCGGCGCACCGACGATGCTGTTCGCCGGCATTGCCGCGCAATCTGGCCTGCCGACCGCCGCCGGCGCGGCGCTGCTCGCCAGCGCGTTCTACTGGGTGCTGCTGCCCGTCTTCACGCGTTGCCTGCGGCTCTTTCCGCGCATCGTCGTCGGCGCGATGCTGCTGCTCGTGTCGATCAACCTGATCCGGATCTACGCGACGATCGTCGTCGGCCAGCCCGGTTCGGCCGACTTCGCCCAGCCGCGCGCGCTCGGCCTCGCGCTGGCGACGATCGTCGCCACCGTCGTCGTCGCGGGTGCGTTCCGCGGCACGCTCGGGCGCCTCGCGGTGCTGATCGGCCTGATGACCGGCGCAACGCTCGGCTGGGCGCTCGATGCGATGCCGGCGCTCGCCGACGTGTGGCGCGGCCCGCTGTTCACGCATCCGGTATGGCTGCCGTTCGGGATGCCGCGCTTCGACGTGCTGGCCGCGCTGCCGCTGCTGATCTTCACCGCGATCTCGATGGCCGAGGCCACCGCGCAGACGGTCGCCGTCGGCGAAACGTGCGGCAAGGCGATCTCGCTGTCGCGCGACGTGCCGAAGACGATACGCGGCGATGGGCTGGCGTCGCTCGCCGGCGCGCTGTTCGGCACGCCGCTGATCGTGACCAGCGCCGAGAATATCGGCGTCGTGCAGACAACCGGCGTGCGCTCGCGCTACGTGACGGCCGCGGCCGGCGCGATCCTGATCGTCATCGCGCTGTTCGCGCCGCTCGCGCGGCTCGCGTATGCGATTCCGGCCGCGGTGGTCGGCGGCACCGCGCTCGTCGTGTTCGCGATGATCGGCGTAATGGGCATCCGGCTGCTCGCCGGCGTCGACCTGCACGCGCGCGCCAACCAGTACACGCTCGCGGCCGCGTTCGTCGTCGGCCTTGCACCGATCCTGGTGCCGAACCTGTATCGCCATTTCGGCTCAGCCGTGCAGATCGTGCTCGGCAACGGCATGGCGGCCGGCACGCTCGCGGCCATCGCGACGCAACTGGCGTTCGCCGCATTTGCGCGGCTCAGTGGACAGGCAAGCGCGACAGCGGTTGCGGCTTCCTCGCCTTCGCGCGACGGTTGATGGTGAAGACGGGTAGCGGTGCGCGCTGACTCGCCCGCCTCACCTGCTTTCATGAATTGGTTCCGTTTTCTTCTTTGACACTGACGGTCGCGATGCCTCGGAGATTTCCGGGACCGAGACTGCAGGAGATCGGGGACGCGCTCGGACAACAGTCGAGGGATGGACGCCCTACATTCATGTACGGCTGCGGTACGAACGAAGCCAGACGAACTGCAGCATCGCCCCCAGCACAAAAACACCCAGCCACGCGGCGAGTGATCCGCGCACGATCGGGGAATCGGGACCGTTCGCGAGGGGATGACCAGCGGGCAATCGTGTCAGCGTCTCGTTGATTCCCGGGACCAGCAGCAGAAAGAAGCTGAACGTGAATGCGAACTGAGACAGGTACAGCCGCGCGGGCGTCACGGCTTTCGTTCGCGCGGCGAGCAGCCCGCCCAATGTCGCGAGTAGCGCCAGGATGCCCAGGGCGTGACCGACATTGAAGCCGCCGGTACTGGACAAACCAAACGACGTGAACACCGATACCACCATCCCCGCCACGTAAATCTTCGCGGACTGGGTCGTGCTCTCGATCCGTCGATATCGGGCAAAGCTGTAGAGACCTGCGGCCACCGTCACCAGACTGACAATAGTGTGAACCGCGCCCAAAGAGGAAATGGGATGAGGCATGGGACGACTCCTTCCGAAAGTGGCTCCGATCGTCGTAGTACCGGCGACATAGGAGAGCACATGTTATCGATCAATACTCGCAAAGGTGCGAGCCGGTTGGCCGGTTCGACAACTCGAAGCGTGCGTCCGCTTCAAGTTGCCAGGGAATACCAGGCGATGTTGTTTTCGTCCGCCGCGCACTTCACGACGCGCCGGGCAATGAGGTAGTTCATGCAGGCCATCGCTTCGCCGGTGGCAAGACTCAGTTGCTGCGCATCCCGTTCCCCGATGGGGCGGCCGAACAGCGGGACAAACGCGTCGACGATCCGTTGGGGTCCGGCCGCCAATGATACGAGCAGCCGATCGAGGGCGCGGTCCTGCCCGGATTTGAGTGCTTCGAGGCGCTCATGCAGACCGTAGAACGGCTCGTTGTGGGAAGGCAGCACGAGCACATCGTCGGGCACGACGCTTATGAGCTTGCCAAGCGACTCGTACCACTCCTGCATCGGATTGGCTTCCGGTTCGCTGGCAAACACCGACACGTTCGACGATATCTTCGGCAGCACCTGATCGCCGGAGATCAGCAGCTTCATATCCGGGCAGTACAGGCTGACGTGCTCGGGCGAGTGGCCTCCGGTTGTGATGATCCGCCAGTCGTGCTCGCCCAGCCGAATCTGCTGGCCGTCCCGCAGTCGCCGATAGCTTTCGGGCAGCGCGTGAATATGCTTGCCGAAACTGCCGAAGCGGCTGCGATAGCCTTCGATGGCTGCATCCGACCACCCGGCGCGCCGACAAAACTGCACGCCGTCGAGCGGCGCCTCGCGATTCGTGTCGGCATGCAACACGCGGCAGGACAGGTATTCAAGGCGGCTCATGTGCAGCGGCATCCCGGTGCGCCGTGTGAACCACCCTGCCAGGCCGATGTGATCCGGGTGCATGTGCGTGGCGTACACCCCCTGCAGCGGCCGGGACAGCGGGCCCTGCTCCGTGAGCGCCAACCAATCCGCCACGGTGTCGGGAGCGTTCAGGCCGGTGTCGACCAGTATCCAGCCGTCGGGGGTGTCGATCGACCATACGTTGATGTGATCTAGCTTGAACGGCATGGACAGCCGGATCCAGCGCACGCCGGCGGCAACCTCGACGGTGTGGCGCGGCAAGGGAGGGGCGAATGGGTACAGAAGTGCCATGGTGTCGATCGAGGGAGTCAATTCCTGATGAAGTCCATCCGTACGGTGTGTGGCTTGACCGCTCACGTAGCCGGACTCGGGAATACAGAACAAAGAGACCGCACCGACGCTGATCGGTGCGCCCGGTGCGAATCCAACGGATCACCATCGATCGCGTCGACGGAGGTGTCACGCATGGTGGTCGATGATGGAGAGAAAATCGTGCGCACACCGGTCCGTGGAGCCGATTCGCCGGTCCGTGCAGCGTCCCGGGCTTCCCGCTCGTCGACGCTGCGGCGCACGTATGGGATTGCTCGCGAAATGTGGCTCTCCACAGTTTTTCCTCGCCCCGTCATCGCTCCCGTTCAGGTACGCAGTCGCTAGAAAGCGTGACGGATACCCAGCATGGCCGCGGTCGTGCTCACGCCCGGCGCCACGGGCTGCCCGAACGTGATGGGCTGGTTCATCGTTCCCCGGTTGTTTACATGCCCCACCTGGCCATAGACGAGCGTCGACTTCGACAAGCTGTACTCCGCGCCGACCGCAACTTCGGTCGACTTGTTGGTCGAGTTGTTGCGGTCCTTCAGGTAGTACACACCACTGGTCACCTTGAAGGCCGGCGAGAACTGGTAGCCGAGGCCGGCCGAATACAGGTCGATGTTGATCAGGTCGGAATGCGCCGGATTCCTGCCGTTCGAATACGATGCGGAAACCGAGAACGCACGGTACGTGTAGAGCGCGCCCACGTAGATCAGGCGGTTATTGGCCAGCCCGGTGGCCACCGTCGTCGGGCCGGGGTTCGTGTCGTGGCCAACGTAGTAACCGGCCGCAAGACGAAGGCCATAGTTCGAATATTTCAGTACGGCGGACTCCCTCGTCCCGCCCTGAAAGCTGCCCGGCACACCCCCGGGGGCATACTCGAGTGCCGCGGACAGGCCGGCAAACTTCGGCGATTCATAGACAATTGCATTGCTGTCGTACAACGCGCCGATTGGCGCATTGGTGCTGGCGCCCTGCCAGCCGGCAGCCTGGTTCATGCCGAGCCACCCTGTCAGGATGCTGCCGAAATAGTGAGCTCCCCGTACGTCGGTCTCAGCCATTGCATACGCAATCGGCACGATCTGTCGACCGAGGTTTAATGTACCGAACGGTCCGGTCACGCCTACGGTCGCGATCTGGTTGAACTGGGCCGCCGCGCCCGGCGTATCGGACAGGTTGAACCTGCCGCTGCCGCTGTCGAACTCGCCTTGCAGCTTGAAATTGACATGATAGCCGCCGCCGATGTCCTCCGACCCCTTGAGGCCCCATGCGCTCGCAAAGATACCGCCATCCTTGTAGCGATAGACCTTGCCGCGGTTCGGCGCCGTCGGGCTCAACGTTGCCGCCGACGTGCTCTGATACAACATTCCAGAATCGATGACGCCATACAGCGTCACTGAAGACTGAGCGTGTACTGCACTACCTGTTGCCACCAGAACGGCAGCAGCGATCCACTTCAATTTCATTGCGTCTCCGGATTTTTTTGCGTTGAAGCGGCCTGTTGCGACCGCTGTACATACTGATTACGTCGGATGTTTCGCCTCGACGCCCATTGCGCTCGTCGAGGGCTTGCTAGTAGCGCTGTGCTACTAGTTCGGTGTGGCACGGGAAGCAGCGTTCTCCCTCTACTCCCCATGCAAATACAAGTACCCGATAAACCAGGCGGCGGCACCGATCGGGACTGCCGTTCCGGCCAGCGTGATCCGGCGCGTCAACCGGATGCGCTTCACGTCGTCGTCCACACAGATGCGGGGCGTGGCCAGCAGTACGCGAAACTTGTTGGCAGCGGCCGCGACGAGGCCCAACGCGGCCTTGACGAGGACAAGTGTTGAAACCGGCCACATGCGCATCATCAGCAGCATCCCCGTGACCACGGTGATCGCAATCAGCGGCGCTTCCGCCAACAGCCCGATCCATCCATGCATGGCCGCGACTGTGGGGTGAGCCCCGGGCGCTCGCGCTTGCACCTCGACAGCGGCCTCCACCGCGAGAACGACAAGCCAAGCGGCGACGGCAACGCCATGCAGTTCGTGCAAATTCATGTCTCATCCTTAGAGGCGCGCATGCGGAAGAAGCTGTTGGTATGTGCCACCGATCCACCCCGTTCCCTTGGACAAAACACTATTCCTGTACGCCGACAGTCGCCGGTCATTTGCGATCGACATTCGGTCTTTCGGAAGGAATGCGTGCGAACGCGAGGAAATCCGGTCTGGAACAGCGGCCTTGACAGGTTGTGGTACGTGCAAAAGAATGGGATTTTTGTGATTGCGCTGACACCATGCCTGCCCCCCATTCGCCACGCGCGGCCAGCCCAACACTCCGGACGTGCTCGCTGACGACGATTGGCGGGTACGCCCTGGCGATTGCGAAAGCCCTGAAAAGCTACGGCGTGGACCCGGCGCAGCTGTTCCGCCCCTTTCATATCGACACGGCCATCGCGAACGATCCGATGTCGCGCCTTCCGGTCGATACCGTGACGCAGCTGTACAAGGCCTGCGTGGATGTCACGGGGGATCCGTACTTTGGGCTCACCGTGGCCCGCTTCATCCATATCTCGAACCTGCATGCGCTGGGCTTCGGGCTGGCTGCCAGCAGCACGTTGATGGACTTTTTGAAGCGGGTAGAACGCTATTTCAAGCTCGCGTCGCAGGTTGGAGAAGTGTCCCTGGAGCAGCGTGACGATGAGGTCGTGATGCGCGTCGAGCATCTGACCAACGTGTGCGGGGAGACCGAGGATGCGTTCCTGGGATTCCTCGTGCTGTCGATGCGGATGCTTCACCAACAGGATTTCAATCCGCTGCAGGTGGCCATGCATCATCCCACGCCGCCGCAGGGCGACGATGCGTATGTCAGGCTGTTCCGTGCGCCCGTCACGTTCGACGCACCGCGCTCGGCGTTGACGCTGCCAATGAGCGCGCTCCAGCAACCGCTTGCCGGTGCATGCCCCGAACTCGCCCTTCACAACGATAGTCTCACGCTGGAGTATCTCGCTCGCCTGGACAAGGGCGACGTCGTTGCCGCGACGCGTCGGAAGATCATCGAATTCCTGCCCACGGGCGATTGCACGCGCGAACGCGTGGCCCATGCCATGCTCACGAGCGAGAGCACGCTGCAGGCTCGCCTCGCTCGGCACGATACGAGCTTCCAGTCGCTGCTCGACGAAACGCGCAAGGATCTGGCCTGTCAGTATGTGTTGCAGCCGGCGCGATCGATTACCGAAATCACCTTTCTACTCGGCTTCACCGACAGCAGTAATTTCACTCGCGCCTTCAAGCGCTGGACCGGTCACTCGCCGTCGGACTTCCGGGGCGACAAGACGGCCTCGCGATCAACGCAGGACACTCTGCATCAGCTGCAGGGCACGTCCTGACGCCCTGATTCGTACAGGTTGCGTAGGCTGGCGTCCTACCGCGTCACCAGAAGTGACAAGGCTGCACGGCATGGTGCTTGGCTTCGAAATCATCGATCGACGGGAATGGCCGGTGAACACAAGCGTCGTGGCGCCGCAGGGATTGCGCGCGAAGAGGTTCGCGTGGGAAGCGAGATGGTGGCTGGAGCGACGTCCATCGCCGAAATGACGCATGCCGTGAAGGTGTGCACCTTGGCATCGGGTTCGCGGCGCGACCGGGAAAACGCGCCGGCATGGCAATCGCGCCGGCCGGGAACAGGTGTGGGCAAGTCATCGGGAGAAGCACGGGTTTCCGGGCCAGGTGGCCCTGGCGGTCGACTCCGACACCCGAACCCGCCGGCGTACGCACGCTCGTAGCTGCTTCCCCCAATGTGCGCGCTCTTACCTTTACGCCCCGTCGAACGGCTTTTGCACGACGAGCTTGTTGGTCACGGAGGTGACGCCAGGAACCGCCTTCGCGATCTGAGCAACTTCATTCACCTGTGCGGCATCCGTGACCGTGCCGCTCAGCGTCACCGCACCGCCTCGGGCTACGATGCCGATATTGCCGGCGCTGATCTTCTTGTGCTTGCCGATGGCGGCATACACCTTCCGGCGCAACGCGCGATCGGCTTTCCTCGTGCTGACAGGTGCGACCACACTTTCCGCGGCGGATGCGACCGGCATACCGGCAGGTGCACCGGCAGACTGGTCCGGCTGCGACCATGCGCTGCCGGACGCAGCCGGAATCAATGCGGCAAGCGCCAACGCGCGTACCTGAATACGTATCATCTCATGCTCCGGTTGTTGTGAAGGGCGGGATCAGAACGGCACAACCCTGCGTCGACTCCCGCCTACCTGCCACATGGAACGGCCTAGCTGACCTTGCGCTGCATGTTTTGCCAGTACCTGTCCTTGACCACGCGCCGCAGAACCTTGCCGACCACCGAGGTCGGCAATTGTTCGACAAATACGATCGACTTCGGCGCCTTGTAGCTCCCGAGTTTTTCCTTGGCGTGTGCGATAAGTTCAGCGGCCTCGACCAAAGCACCAGGACGCAGCACCACTTCCGCGTGCACGGCCTCACCCCACTCCTGATGCGGTATGCCAACCACGGCACACATCATGACGGCCGGATGGGAAGCCAGCGCCGCTTCGACTTCGACCGCATAGACGTTGAAGCCGCCGCTGATGATCATGTCCTTCAACCGGTCGACGATGTACAGATAGCCGTCCTCGTCGATGTAGCCGAGGTCGCCCGATTTCCATGCCCCGTCAGAGAACTCGGCGGCCGTCGTTTCAGGATTGTTGTAGTACCCCTTGATAACAGCTCGGCTCCGGATGCGGATTTCGCCGCATTGGCCGGTTGGCAGTGGGTTGCCCTGCTCATCGGTGATATAAACCTCGACGCCCGGCGTTGTGCGGCCAGCCGAAGACAGGCGCTTGGTGCCGCTGCCCGTTGTATGCGCGGTCTCGTGCTCGGCCTTGTCGAGCGTCGACACGAACATGGGGACTTCCGTGGCGGCGTAGGCTTGCGCGAAGATGGGGCCGAAGCACGTGATCAGGTCATCGAGCTTGGCGGGACTCATCGGCGCCGCGGCGTAGATCAGGGTGTTCAGCGAAGAGAGATTGCGTGGGTTCGTGCGCTGCAACTCGAGCAGACGGTACAGCACGGTCGGCACCAGGAACGAATGGGTCACGCACTGCTGCTCGGCCGTTTCCCGCCATTGCTCGAGATCGAGCTGATTGAGCGTGATGTTGGCGCCACCGGCATAGAAAGTCAGTATGAAAGCGACCACGGCGCCATGCGAGAGCGGCGCCACGTGCAACATACGTGTGCGATCGTTGAAGCCGAAATCCGGGTTGCGGAAGCCGCCATCGCAGCAAGCCATCAGATTGTCGATCGAGTACATCGCGCATTTGCCCTGCCCAGTCGTACCGCCGGTGAAGCGCAACATGCAGATGTGCTCATCGTCGTCCAGCTCCACGTCGGCGTCGAGTTCGGACGCAGCGTCAACCAGATGCCAGAACGCGCGTACACCGGGGCGCGCGGCCTGCTCCGGTGTCGGGTTGTCCATGACGACGATCTCGCAACCGGCTGCACGCAGCATGTCGTAGTAGCCGTCGAGCATGCGCGTTTCAATGAACACGACCTTCGGCTTGACCAGTTCGATCTGGCGCGCATGCTCTTCCGGCGCATCGCGCAGGTTGGTCATGACCACCGTGCCTTCCTGCTTGAGGACGGTCGGCAGCATCATCAGGCTCAGGTTGTCGTTTTCCAGGATGAGCAGGAACTTGTCACCCTTGCCGACCCCGAGCGCGTTGCGCAGCGCATCGGCGATACGGTTGGTCAACAGGTGGTACTCGTGGTAGCTGTAGCTACGGCTACGCTCCACATTGACGATTGCTTGCCGGTCGCGAAAGCGCAGCGTCATCAGGCACATGATGCGGCAAAAGTTCATCTTCATGGATTTGTCTCCTCTGTTCCTTTGCCCTCCCTCGTCTTCAGAGGAAGGGCGGCACTGTCGCCGGTGCAGCGCGTTCAGCGCGCGCGCAGGCGCGACGCTGCGTCCAGACGGATCGTGTCCGCGTTGAGGTACGCGTTTTCGATGATGAATGCGCAGCAGTGCGCGAACTCGCGCATGTCGCCGAGGCGCCGGGGGGCTTCGATCTGCGACGTCAGCGCATTGACGATCTTTTCGTCGAGCGTCTTCACCATCGGCGTCAGGAACAGGCCCGGCGCGATGGCATTGACACGGATGCCGACGTCGCCGAGTTCCCGCGCCGCCGGCATGTTCATGCCGAGCAGCGCCGCCTTGGAGGCGGCGTAGGCCACCTGACCGATCTGCGCCTCGTAGGCAGCACCCGACGAAATGTTGATGACCACGCCACGCTCCTCGCCGGCTTCCGCTTCATTCTTGACCATCTGCTCCGCGCATTTCGACATGACGTTGAACACGCCGTTGACGTTGACCGCCGTTACCTGCGCGAACTTCGCCAACGGCGTGGCCTTGCCGTCCTTGCCCAACACCTTGCACGGCGTGGGCAACGCCGCACAGTTGATGCAGACGTGAACCGTACCGAACCGGGCCGTCACGGCTGCGACCGCGTTCTGCACGGACTCCTCACTGGCGACGTCGGTTTGCACGAACATCGCGTGGTCGGCGCCGATTTCCTCAATAGCCTTGGCTCCGGCTTCGGCGTTCAGATCGAAGATGGCGACGCGCGCGCCCTTTTCCTGTACCAGATAACGTGCGGTGGCGAGGCCGAGGCCCGAGGCGCCGCCGGTAATGACGATGACCTTTCCTTCAATGCGCATGATGTGTCCTGTGGCGATGGTTCTTAGAACGCCGGCACGCCGGTCAACGCGCGGCCGATGATGAGTTGCTGAATCTGCGTCGTGCCTTCCGGAATCGGCGCGATGATCGCCTCGCGTGCGAGCTTCTCGACGAGGAATTCGGTCGTGACGCCGTTACCCCCGTGGATCTGCACGGCCTCGCGGGCGACTTTCACGGCGGCTTCGCAGGCGAAATACTTGGCCATCGCGGCTTCCATCTCGGCCGGCACGCCCGCTTCGATCATCGACGCCGCGCGATAGGTCAACAGGCGCGCCGCGTCCACGTTGGTCGCCATATCGGCCAGCATCGCCGCGATCAACTGGTGACCCGCGATGACCTTGCCGTGCTGGCGCCGCTCCGTGGCGTAACGCACCGCCTCTTCGAGCGCGCGGCGAGCGATGCCCAGGCCCTGCGCGGCGACGAATACGCGCGAGCGTTCGAACAGCGAGAGCGTATTGCGCAGCCCCTCGCCTTCGTTGCCGATCATGTTGGAGGCCGGCACGCGCACATCGGTCAGGAAGATCTGCGCGGTGGACTGGCTGTTGAAGCCGATCTTGTGGATGCCGCGTACTTCGTACGGATGTTCCTTGCGGTCGAGCAGGAAGTGCGTCAACCCTTTGCGCGGATCGTCGCTGGTGCGGCAGGTGCAGATCAGGAAGTCCGAGTATTCGCCGTTGCTGATCCAGGTCTTTTCGCCGTTGATGATGAAATGATCGCCATCACGGCGCGCACGCGTTCTGATCTCCAGTACATTGGAGCCGACGTCGGGTTCCGAAATGCCCATCGAGACGAAACTGTCTCCACTCAACAGGCCGGGCAGGTAGCGTTCACGCAAATGCGGGGGCGCGATCTTCTCGAGCAGCACGACGCCGAACGAGTTGATCAGCACCGGCACCGACAGGTCGGCCGAGGTGGTCGCCACCTCCTCGAACAGCATCAGCGAAGTCAGCCAGTCCAGGCCCATGCCGCCGTTGGCTTCGCTCGCGATGCCCGACACCAGACCGAATTCCGTCAGCCGGCGCATGATCTCGGCCATCTTGTCGCGTGGCACGAACTTGTCGCGGTATTGCTTGCTGAAGATCGGATCGATCTCGGCGTCGAGGAAGCGTTTCAGTCCATCGACGGCTGCCTGCTGCTCTTCGGTGCGAAATACGTGTCCCATGTCCGCCTCCTTATTGTTTGCCCAGGATGTTGACGCCGACCACGGCCTCTTCGATGCCGTACAGGCCACCGCCGTTTTCCTGGATGGCGATGCGTGCGTCTCGAACTTGACGCTGTCCGGCTTCGCCGCGCAACTGCGTCACCAGTTCGTGAATCTGGCCGAGACCGGTCGCGCCGATCGGATGGCCCTTCGATTCGAGGCCGCCGGACGGATTGATCGGGATGCGTCCGCCGACCGTGAAGTCGCCGCGCTCGGCTGCGGGGCCGCCTTCGCCGAACGGCACCAGCATCAGCGATTCGGCGTTGAGGATCTCGCCGATCGCCGACGCGTCGTGCACTTCGGCAACGTCGACGTCCTGCGGCGTGACACCGGCCTGGTCGTAGGCATTCTTCGCCGCCAGATGGGCGATGATCTTGTGCGGCTCATCGACACTGCGCGTCATACCGGTCTGAATGACGCTGGCCAGCACGCGCACTGCGCGTCTCGCCTCGCCTCGCAGGCGCTTGAGGCCGGCGGCGGTGCACAGCACCGCGGCGGCGGCGCCGTCGCTGATCGGCGAGCACATGGTCGTCGTCAGCGGATAGGTGATCGGCGGCGAAGCCAGCACCTGCTCGATCGTCATCGGCTGCTGGAATTGCGCCAGCGGGTTATGCACCGAGTGCTGATGGTTCTTGGCCGCGACCGCGGCAATCTGGCGCTGCGTGGTGCCATAACGCTTCATATGGTTGCGGGCGATGGCCGCATAGACATCCATGAACACGCTGTAAGGGCGATCGGACATCGTGCCGGGCGGGAGCTCGACGCCTTCGCCCAATGCCAGCAGCGTCTTCTTGTTTTCGTCGACGGTCGAGACGTCCCAGCCGCCATCGAACGCAGCAAACATCTTGGCCTTGTCGGCGATGTTCATCTTTTCCGCGCCGACGGCCAGCGCGACGTCGCAGGTCCCGGCCCGCAGCGCCTGCACTGCCAGGTTGAATGCCGAGGAACCGGAGGCGCACGCGTTTTCGACGGTGAACACCGGAATGCCTGCGATGCCGAGCCGACGCATAGCGATCGGCCCGGGAATCGCCGTCTGCCCCTGGAACTGACCATTGGTCAGCGTCGCATAGAATGCCGAGCCGATGTCGGCAGCTTCTGCGCCGGCATCGTTCAATGCCAGCGTGACGGCCTCGCCGACCATGTCGTAGACGCTGCGCTCCAGCAAGCGGCCGAACGGCGTCATGCCGACACCGGCAACATAGATATCGTTCATGTAATGCCCGAAAGAGGAATAAGAAATACGGTAAGAGGAAATCTGGATGCCTTAACGGCCCTGGAATCGCGGCACGCGCTTTTCGGCGAATGCCTGCAAGCCTTCCTGCAGGTCGAAGCTGCGCAGATGGCGACGCAACATGACTTGCTCGTGCAGCAACGCGTCGTCGCGGCTCTTGTCGGTGGAGGTGCGCGCGACTTCCTTCATGCGCCGCAACACGACCGGGCTCTTTGCAGCGATCTGGCCAGCCAGCTTCATCGCTGCATCAGACAATTCAGCATCCGGATGCACTTCGGATACGAAGCCGTAAGCCTTCATCTCGGCCGCCGAAAGCGTCTTGCCCGTCAACAGCAGATACATCGCGATATTCTGAGGAATCAGGCGCGGCAAGACCGCCGCGCCGCCGGCGCCGGGATAGACGCCGAAGTTGGCATGGGCGTCCCCGATGGCAGCGCTCTCGGCAGCAATGACGATGTCGGCACACATCGCGATCTCGAGGCCCCCAGCCATGGTGACGCCGTTGAGGGCGGCGATCACCGGCTTCGGGAAATTGCGCAGGCGCGCAAGCGTGGCATCGGCGCGGTCGAGGAAATCGGCTTCGCCGACCTCCGCCTTCTGGCTGGCCAGCACCTCCTTCAAGTCCGCGCCGGCACAGAATGCGGGGCCTGCGCCGGTCACGACTAGAACGCGAATGTTATCGTCGGCGGCGATCTGGGCCAGCCGACGGTCGAGTTCGGTCAGCAGCGCGATATTCATCGCGTTCATCGCCTTGGGGCGATTCAGCGTCAAGCGTGCGACCGCGCCAGTCGCTTCATACAGCAATGCATCTTCAGTCATGACGTCTCCGGATTGTCTTGGAATGTTGTGGTGGCGCAGAGGTACATACCTGCCCGCGATAGGAAGTGATCTTAGGCAGGGGGAAATGAACGCGCGGCTCTTTGGAGCGAAAAGTGCATTCCGCAAAGCGATTCGCGGTAAACATTGACGTCACGCGCCAGCGAGCTGGTGATTGTGGAGGGGACGGTTGTCGCTCCGCACGATCGAACGGGGATCGCCGCGGGTGCGCGCTGAACGGTTCAGCGGCGGTGTAGAATCAGCCGCACCACCGTCCATCGACATCGCCGCGCCTTGAAACCCGACCGCCAACCCTCCCGCGTCGCCACGCAGGAAGCGACGACCATAGGGGGGTACTGCACGGCAATCGCCAAAACCCTGCAAGCCAGCGGAATGGACAGCGAGCGCATTTTTCGCTCCGTCGGCGTGCAACCCCACATGGTGAACGGCCCGATGGTCCGGCTGCCTGTCTCCACCCTGACCCGGCTATACCGGGCCTGCGTGGAGGCCACCCACAATGCGTATTTCGGCCTGTCGGTCGCCCGGCACATCCATATCTCCAACCTGCATGCGCTCGGCTACGCGCTCGCCGCCAGCAGCACGCTGCTCGACTTCTGTCACCGGCTGGAACAGTACTTCCGGCTGGTGTCGCAAGCGGCCACCGTTCGCATCGTTGAAGACGTCGACACGATCGCCGTGTGCGCCACCGATTTCAAGGTCGAGGTCTGCGGCGAAACCGAAGACGCCTTCGTCGGGTTCCTGGTGCAGACGATGCGCCTGTTGTACAAGCCGGGGTTCAGTCCGCTGTCCGTGGAATTCCATCGTGCGATGCCGCGCGAAGGCGACGAGCCGTACCGCGCGTTGATGCGGGCACCGGTCAGTTTTTCGAATCCGGCCACGACGCTGACTTTCGACCGGCACGAGCTGATGCAGCCGCTCGGCGGCGCCTGTCCGGAACTGGCACAAGTCAACGACGCCATCGCGAATCAATATCTTGCACGGCTGGACAAGAGCGACGTGGTGACAAGCGTCACGCAGAAGATCATCGAATTGCTGCCCTCCGGCGACTGCAGCAGGGAGAAGGTTGCCGAAGCGTTATGCATGAGCCCGGCTACCTTGCAGGTGCGGTTGGCACAACGCGGCACCCATTTCCTGCAGATCATGGACGACACGCGCAGGGACCTCGCGCGCAATTACATCCGTCAGCGGACAAGCTCCGTCACCGAAATCGCGTTCCTGCTCGGATTCACCAGCACCAGCAATTTCGCCCGCGCATTCAAGCGATGGACCGGTGTATCCCCTACGCAATTCCGGGATGCTCCACCTGAGTAGGAAGTTTTGTCGCAGGAATACGAAGCAATCGAACCGGTCGCGATCGCCCTGGATCTGATCCGGAAACCTCGAGCGGATCAGCCGGACAACGCTCATGCATCGGTCCGGGCCAATCGGTATGGAGACGCTCCCTGACAGCCGGGGAACATGCGCTGGCGACATGATGAACCGCCGCCGGTCACTCACTGTCGCATACTGGTGCGAAGCATCCACGCATTACACATTACACACACGTCGTTCCAACAAACCTTTTCGTAAGCAGTGGACACGAATCGCTGGACCCACGACCCCGTCGGCGCCTTCCGGGCATGGCAGGAAACCGCCGCGACCGGTGCCGACCGCCGGCCGTTCGCGCCGCGTTCGGTCGTGCAGCACGTCGCGATGTTCGAACGGTTCCTGCGTCATCTGATTGCGCACCGCGTGTCGCTGGCCACGTTCGGGCCCGACCACGTCGCGACCTTCCTGGCGGAACTCGAGCGCACCTGTGCGCCCGGCACGTCGACTCGCGTGCGCTACGCGAAGCTGATCGACCGGCTGGGCCGGCATCTGGTCGAGGCCGGCGTGCGCACGATTCATCCGGCCGGCCGGACGACGCGTGATCTCGCATGGCCGGACGGCGAGCCCGAGCCGTGCTACCTGCCGCCCGATGCCGACGCGGCGCTTCAGCACCACGTGCAGCCTCGACCGGACGACACGCCGGCCGATTGCCGGAATCGCGCGATCGTCGCGCTGCTGCTCGCGAGCGGCATCACTTCGGCGGAGATACGTGCGACGACGCACGACTCGCTGGATCTCGACGCGCGGCCGCCGGCGCTATCCGTGCCGCGCGATCGGGCGCGGCCGGCGCGCCGGATCGCGCTCGCCGAATTTGCACTGGCGCCGCTCGCCGCATGGCGTGCGCGCTCGGCCGACGCGCCGGCATCCGCGTTGCTGTTTCCCGCACCGCGCGGCGGTGGCGCGATGAACGACATGTTCCTGCTGCTCGTGGTGCGCGACGCGCTGAGCGCGATCGGCTTCCACGCGGCGGACATGAGCCCGCGCGTGCTGCGCAATACGGTTGCGCGCCGCCAGTTGCTTGCCGGTCATGCTCATGCCGACGTCAGTGCAATGCTCGGTCTCGTCAGTACACGAACGGTCACGCGCATCCGGCAGACGCTACCGCCCGATGCGGCCGCGGATCGCGCCGCACACGAGCGCTGATCCCGCGTCCGGCACGGTACCTGTGCTGTCCGGTTCCGCTATTCACCCGGCTTCGACTGGACCAGCCGCAGAATCCGGGTGTCGTACGGTGATTGCATGACTTCGGCAATGCGGGCCTCGGAAGCAGCCGGATGCAGTGGATTCAGCAGGAAGTTGTGCGCGTGCGGCACGACGACGCTCGGCACGCGCAGCAGCGCGCTCGGCTGCGTGTGCAGCCACTCGGTACCGGCGCTGCGGGTCCAGTCGACGTTGGATCGCCAGTCGTCCGGCGCGTCGCCCTCCGCGATTTCGGCGATATCGACCGAATCGGCTACCTCGATGCGAAGCAACTGGTACCCGCTCGGCAATTGCGCGACCGTGGCGATCTCGAAATGAACGAGCGTCTCGAGCAGCGCGAGCGCCGGATGCTCGGCGAGATACACGACGGGCTGCCCGGCGAAGTGCCAGCGCCCGCCGGCGCGCAACCCGCCGATGCCTTTCAGGTCGGCGAAATTGCTGATCCGCCACAGCGTCGTCAAGCGAAATACCCCTCGTCGATCTGCGTGAGGGCTTCCTCGACGAGCCGCGCACCATGCTCGGTGCTCGCCATGTCGAGCGACGTGCGGCCGCCGAAGCGCTGGAGCCCGTTGCGCAGCCACGCCATCGCCTTGTCCTGGTCGCCGAACGTGGCCGTTGCCTGCGCGACGATGCGCGCGAGACGGATCGCCTTGTCGGATTCCTCGGGCGACAGGCGTTCGTGCGCCTGGCGGCGATGGCTCAGCGTGCGGCGCGGAATGATGAAGGCCAGTTCGTCCGATTTCAGCCCGCGCTCGGACAGCCGGTCGATCACCGAGACGTCGACGCGCGCGCTCGCCAGCTCGGCAAGATCGGCCCCCGACCGGACTCGGATCGCCAGCAGTTGTTCGAGAATCGTGAATTCGGCCTGACGCGGATGCGCGACGCCCGAAGGATGAAAAGCAATGGTGCTCATGATTTCTCCAGGCAATTTGCCCAATCATTATAGGCGTTTTGCCGGGAACTGGCGGAAGGTGGATGGAGAGTGTGGCTGTGGTGGAGGTCAGGGCGTCTGCAAAAGCGGGGCGAACATGACCCACCTGGCTGGAGGCACGTTACTGGGGGGCGAATCGAAGATTCGCCAGGGTGACGGGAGGCATTTTTTCAGTATATAAAATCTGGGAAATATCACGTGGTTGTCACGTAACAACATCTTTACTGATTTCATCCGCTCCCACTCCGCCGCCCATTCTTCCTGACAAGGCCGAGGTTCGCCAAGGACACGGAGATTTCGTCAAGCGCGGCCCCCGGTCCCGGGTCGGAACGTCGCTCCCGGCAATTCACCGTTCGTCACGACGGAAACACATCGCCGCGCCTCGCGCCGGATGCGTTCCCACACCGCACGTTTCCCGTCGTCGATCATGAACACCCGGTGCGAGACCTCGTCGGCCATTCGGGCTCCCCCTTGCAGGCATCGTCGAACAGTGTCGAGCACACATCGACACCCGGGCTGTCGGAGATGTCGTGAGGTGTGGGCGCCATCGAAACACTCGTATGGGTCGAAAATCCGGAAGCGCAACGAATCACGCCCCCATAAACGGCTACCTTTCCGCTGGTGATGCAGCGATGCCGTGTCGCCGTACCGCCCGGCTTGCTTCGACGACACCACAAGCCGCCCCGATGTCGCCGTGATGTCCACGCCGTATGTCGATCCGGCCTTCACACAGTTGCCGACTTGTCGTGGAGGATGTTCCGCGACTCCCCAAAAACCCGACGCGTGGTGCTGACCAACAGAGTCGGCCACACCAAGTTCACCGGTGAACGTCGGAAAACGCGCCACCACCACCACCGCCAGCCGATTGCCGTGAAGGTTTTCGCCCTTGTGTATCGGCGAATACCTTGTGCCACACCACACGCCGTACGCATCGGATTCATTCGCACGCGTGCGCCGCTCCGGAATCACTTCGCGATCAGCCAGACGTCCTGCAACGGCGCGGGGCCGCGCGGGCCGACCGTCTGGATGTTGACGTCATCTTCGACCGGCGCGCCGTTCGCTCCGATCAGCTTTCGATCGTTCACCGGGCCCAACATGATCGCACTCCTGAATAATGCGCGAATCGCGATTCACGTGGCGCGCACGATCTCCGCTCAGCAGCCGAGGTCGTGCGCCATACCGTGAACAATCAGCCCGCCCACGCGGACGACCGGATCACGCTGCAGAAGTTGCCGGCACGGAAATGCGGATCCTTGTCGGCGAGCACGTCGGCCTTCACGTTGCCGAACGTCGTGTCGGGCTTGTGCCTGATCCCGTCGTAGAACGCCTGGATGATGTCTTCCTTGAAGTGCTGCGTACGCGGATGTGCACGGACGACGGCCTCGCGTTCGACGTCGCTGTATTCCGGATACGTCAGGCCCAGCACGTCCATCTCGACGCCCGCGGTCACGAGCGCGATCACCGGATGCATGTGCTGCGGGATGCCCGGCGTGGTATGCAGTGCGATCGAAGTCCATACGACGTCGATATCCTGCTGCGAGATGCCCTTGCCCGTCAGGAAATCGCGGGCGGCGTTGGCGCCGTCCACCTCGAACCGCTCGCACGCGCTGCTGTGTTTGTGCGTGAGCCCCATGTCATGAAACATGCAGCCGCAGTAGAGCAACTCGGGATCGTATTTCAGACCGCGCCGCTGGCCCGCAAGCGCAGCGAAATAGAAGACGCGGCTGGAATGATGGAACAGCAACGGCGACGCGGTATCGCGCACGAGTTCGGTGATCTCGCGCGTCAACTGGCTATCGGGAATGGTGATGCCTGCAACGTTCTCAGTCATGATCGACCTCCATTGAAAACACCCTTGATTCTCCGGAGCCCGACAGCTGTCTTCAATAGACGTATTGCGTCAAATCCTGCCATTTTGCGCGACAGACGGACACGGTGCCCGCACGCCAGGAAGAACGCCGGAAACAGGCTCCGCCACGCACTCCGTGCATCGCTGGCCCCTCTATACTGCTACCCGTCACGTTAGAAACAACACGCAATCGATCATGCCGAAGGTCGTGGGAATCTTCGCCGTTCCGGGCGTTCAACTGCTCGATGTCTCCGCACCGCTCGACGTCTTCGCGCAAGCGAACGCCGAATGCGGGAAACCGTTCTATACGTTGCGGATCATTGCGGGCGAGTCCGGCCCGATCCGCAGTTCGTCCGGCGCGCAGTTGCTGCCCGACTGGATCGTTCCCGACATTCCCGAGCGCATCGACACGCTGCTGGTCGCCGGCGCGCCGAGCGCCGGCCGGATCGCACTGCGCACCGACGTGCTCGCGTGGCTGCGAGCGGCGGCCGTGCAGAGCAAGCGCTACGGCTCGATCTGCACCGGCGCGTTCATTCTCGCGGCCACCGGCCTGCTGAAAGGGCGTCACCTGACCACGCACTGGGCTGCCGCGGACGCGCTTGCCGAAGCCTATCCGTCGCTCGCCGTCGACGCGGATGCACTGTACGTGCGCGACGGCAAGCTGCGCACCGGCGCCGGCGTGACGGCCGGGCTCGATCTCGCGCTCGCGCTGGTCGAGGAAGATCTCGGCCGCGAGATCGCGCGGCGCGTCGCCGCGCAACTGGTCATGTTCTTCAAGCGACCGGGCGGGCAACTCCAGTTCAGCCGCAAGGGCGAGGCGCGCCCCGCCGGGCGCTCGGTGCTGCAGGAGGTCCAGCGCTGGATCGCGGCCAATCCGGAACTCGAGCACTCGGTGGCGGAGATGGCGAAGCATGCGGGCATGAGCCCGCGCCACTTCGCGCGGCTGTTCCGCGCGGAAGTCGGCATGACGCCTGCCGCATGGGTCGAGGCGACCCGCATTTCGGCAGCCCGCCACCTGCTCGAGAATGGCCACGACACGCCGAAACAGGTCGCCGCGAAATGCGGCTTCGCGAATGTCGATACGCTCAGGCGGTCTTTCACCCGGCACGTCGGCATCACACCTGCCGAATACCGGAAACGGCAGGCAGTCCTGGCCGAGTGACACGGCAGTACGCACGCGATACGACACGATCGATGATGTCGTCAGCCCCATTCGAACACTTCGGAATACGATTTATTCATCGTTGTCCGGCCACTTGCCGAGCGACGACAGCGCTCCATTGACGGCCTCGCCCGTGGTCCAGATCAAGCGCCGGACAGGCTCGCAATCGTCAGACGAAATACTCACCCGTTCAGATCGTTTACCCAGTTGCAATAATTATTCGCTGGAACGCGTATTTCCGACCGGTAACGCGATCGCTACGATGCAATCAACCGCTGAACGCAACAAGCGAAGCGCGAAATCAATGAAACCGGAGGTCATCATGAAGTCGTTCATCTACGCTGTCGTCGCCGCCACCGCCCTGTCCGCCTCGTACGGCGCATTCGCACAGTCGAATCCGTCGGGCCAACTGACGCGTGCCCAGGTGCGCGCGGAACTCGTCCAGCTCGAACAGGCCGGCTACAAGCCCGAAGTCTCCGATCAGTATTACCCGCGCGCGCTGCAGACCGCACAGGCCCGTGTGACGAACGCCGATGAAACCGGCTACGGCGCGCAAGCCGCCGCTGGTGTGCGTGCCGGCCGCGCGATCGCGGTCAAGCAGGACGGCCGCGACTCCGTGTATTTCGGCCAGTAAGCGCCCGTCACGCGCCGGCGTATTCCGATACGCGCGCGGCACACCTCACAACACCCCGCTCCCGTTCCAACGGGGCGGGGTGTTGCTTTTCGGTCATCCGTTCCGGGCACGGATCGCCCCCATCGCACGCGATCTTGCGAACGCGGTGCCGTTCACGCAGGCAGCCGGTGTTTGCGCATAGAATGGCCGCGTGGTCGGCGCCGGCCGAAACGAACGCGAGCGGAAACCACGACGCCCGGCTTGCCCGATCGTCGCCGCACCGCAGGCCGGCCCCGATGCCGCACTCATCGCATTTTTCGAAAAGGAGCGGTTTCATGTCTCAAACATCCGGTTCCATGATCACGTTTCAACGCCCGGACGGCCAGGAACTGCAGGGTTATCTCGCCACGCCGGCAAAGACCGAAGGCGCGCCCGCGGTCGTCGTCATCCAGGAATGGTGGGGGCTGAACGACCAGATCCGCGGCGTCGCGGATCGCCTCGCGCGCTGCGGCTACTTCGCGCTCGTGCCCGACCTGTATCGCGGCAAGTCGACGGTCGAGGAAGAAGAAGCGCACCACCTGATGACCGGGCTCGATTTCGGCGACGCGGCCTCGCAGGACATTCCGGGCGCCGTGACCTATCTGAAGACGCTTGCGTCGCGTGTCGCGGTAACGGGTTACTGCATGGGCGGCGCACTCACGCTGCTGTCGCTGCAGTTCGCCGATGCGGACGCGGGCGTCACCTGGTACGGCTTCCCGCCGCTCGACTACCTCGATCCGGCGAAGCTCAAGGTGCCGCTGATGGGCCACTGGGCCACGCAGGATGCGTTCTTCGCGATCGACCAGGTCGATGCGCTCGAGAAGAAGCTGACCGGCGCGAAGGTCGGTTTCGAATTCCATCGTTATCTCGCGCATCATGCGTTCGCGAACGAAACGGCCGTCGGCCCCGGCCGTATCGCCGGCACGCAGTTCGATCCGGTGTGGTCGCAAATGGCATGGGATCGCACGCTGACGTTCTTCGGCCGCACGCTTTGGACAAAGCAGGCATAGCGCAACATCGCTTCGGATGTGAGCAGCCGAGCAATAAGAAAACGCCACGGATTTTCATCCGTGGCGTTTTCGCTTTTGCATCTCGCCGGTTCGGCAGGCAGAAGCGGTTGCCCGTTCCTGCCCCGCCTTTCACTTATCCGTTCGTCGCCGCTGCCGACGCAGGCGCCGGAGCGGCCGCCTTGTCGTAGTCGACCGGCGCATCCGGCGCGCGCGGCGTCTCGCCGGCTCGCTGGATCCACCCGCCGCCCAATGCACGGTACAGCGTGACCAGGTTCGTCCAACGCGCCAGACGTGCGTTGATCAGCGTCTGCTGTGCCGAGTACAGGTCCGTCTGCGCGGTCAGCACCGACAGGTAGCTGTCGACGCCGTTCTTGTAACGCAGGTCCGACAGGTCGAAACGTCGCTGCTGCGCGTGCTCGTTGCGCTCGAGCGCCGCGATCTGCTGGTCGTACGTGCCGCGTGCGGCCAGACCATCCGCCACTTCGCGGAATGCCGACTGGATCGCCTTCTCGTAGTTCGCGATCTCGATGCGCTTCTGCACGTTCGCGAGGTTCAGGTTCGCGATGTTCTGCCCGCCTTCGAAGATCGGCATCGTGATCTGCGGCGCGAACGACCACGCCGCCGTGCCGGCCTTGAACAGGCCGCCCAGCGTCGGGCTGCCGGTGCCGAACGCGCCCGTCAGCGAGATGCGCGGGAAGAACGCCGCGCGTGCCGCACCGATGTTCGCATTCGCGGCCAGCAGCGTCTGCTCGGCCTGCATCACGTCCGGACGACGTGTCAGCAGGTCCGACGGCAACCCGGCCGGCACGTCCGTCAGCAGGTTCTGCGCGTCGAGCGGCATGCCTGCCGGCAGGTCGTCCGGCAGCGGCTCGCCGATCAGTTGCACCAGCATGTTCAGTGCCTGAGTGCGCGCACGCGCCTGCTGCTGCTGGTTCGACAGCGCCTGCTCGACCACCGTCTGCGCCTGACGCAGCTCGAGCTCGGAGCCCGTGCCGTTGTCGAACTGCAGCTTGGTCAGGTCGTACTGCGCCTGAGCGGACTTCAGCGTGTCCTCCGTGACCTTCAGCAGGTCGTCGGTCGACAGCAGCGTCAGGTATTGATCGGCCACCTGCGACACCAGCGAGATCTCGAATGCCTGCCGTGCATACGACGTCGACAGGTACTGCGCGAGCGCCTGGTCCTTCAAGCTCTGCACGCGGCCGAACAGGTCAAGCTCCCACGACGCGGACAGCCCGACGTTGTAGTTGCGCGAGATCAGCGGCGCATTGGTCGTCGACAAGCCCTGCGGAATGCGCTGGACACTGCCCGTGCCCGTACCGTCGAGCGTCGGGAACAGGCCCGCGCGCGTGATCTGGTACTGCGCGCGCGCCGCCTCGATGTTCAGCACCGACACGCGCAGGTCGCGGTTGTTCTTCAGCGCGATCTCGATCAGCCGCTGCAGGCGCGGATCGACGAAGAACTCGCGCCAGCCGATGGCGGTCGCCGCCTGGCCGTTCGCGCTGCGCGCGCCGGCCGCACCCGGCTGCGTCGCGTAGACGCCGCCGGCCGGGTACGCCTGTGCGACGGGCGCGTCGGGCCGCTTGTAATGCGGCGCCATCGTGCAGCCCGTGGCGAACAGCGCGGCAGCCATCGCGACCGCACTTGCAGTCAAAGCATGTTTTTGCATCGTTACTGCCCCTTCGAATCGTGTGCGTCGCCGTGACCGCGCTGCAGGTCGCCCTGCACGAGACGCCAGGCATCGTCGACGTTTTCCGTCTCGCCGCTGAAGATCGCGCGAACCCGCACGAAGAACATCGGGATCATGAAAATCGCGAGGAACGTCGCCGTGATCATCCCGCCGATCACGCCCGTGCCGATTGCATGCTGGCTCGCCGAACCCGCGCCGTTGCTGATCGCAAGGGGCAGCACGCCGAGCATGAATGCGAGCGACGTCATCAGGATCGGGCGCAGCCGCAGGCGTGCCGCCTCGATCGCCGCGCGCACCGGCCCCATGTTCTCGTTCGCCTGCAACTCGCGTGCGAACTCGACGATCAGGATCGCGTTCTTCGCGGACAGGCCCACGGTCGTCAGCAGGCCGACCTGGAAGAACACGTCGTTCTCGAGGCCGCGCAGCATCGTCGCGAGCAGCGCGCCGACCACGCCGAGCGGCACCACCATGATCACCGAGAACGGGATCGACCAGCTTTCATACAGTGCCGCGAGACACAGGAACACGACGAGGATCGAGATCGCGTACAGGATCGGCGCCTGCGAGCCGGACTGGATTTCCTGGAACGACAGGCCCGTCCACGAGTAGCCGATACCTTCCGGCAGCTTGCTCGCGAGCGCTTCCATCGCGGCCATCGCCTGGCCGGTCGACTTGCCCTCCGCAGCCTGCCCCTGGATCTCGATCGACGATACGCCGTTGTAGCGCTCGAGCTTCGGCGACCCGTAGCTCCAGTGGCCGGTCGAGAACGCGCTGAACGGCACCATGCCACCGGTGCTGTTGCGCACGTACCAGATGTTCATGTCTTCCGGCGTCATCCGGAACGGCGCATCCGCCTGCACGTACACCTTCTTGATCCGGCCATCCGTATCCAGGAAGTTGTTCACGTACTGCGACGCCCACGCGATCGAGAACGTCTGGTCGATCGCCGCAGCCGTCACGCCGAGCGCGTTCGCCTTCTCGCGGTCGATGTCGACCGTGTACTGCGGCGTATCGTTCAGGCCGTTCGGGCGCACGAGCGCCAGCGTGGGATCCTTCGCGGCCATTCCGAGCAACTGGCCGCGCGCGGCCATCAGCGCCTCGTGGCCGAGACCGGCGTTGTCCGTCAGCTCGAAGTCGAAGCCGGCAGCCGTACCGAGTTCGGGAATCGACGGCGGGTTGAACGGGATCACCATCGCGTCCTTGTACTGCGAGTAGTGCGCGAAGGTCCGGCCGATCAGCGCCTGCACCTTCTGGTCGGAGCGCTGGCGATGCTCGTACGGTTTCAGCTTCACGAACACGAGGCCCGCGTTCTGGCCGCGGCCCGCGAAGCTGAAGCCGTTGACCGTGAACACCGAGTCGACCACATCCTTCTCGGTCGTGGTCAGGTACGTGTTGATGTTGTCGAGCGTCTTGCCGGTCGTTTCCTGCGTGGAACCGGACGGCGTCTGCACGATCATGAACATGTAGCCCTGGTCTTCATCCGGCAGGAACGACTTCGGCAGGCGCACGAACATCACGCCGACCGCGATGAACACGGCCAGGTAGATCACGAGCCAGCGCCCCGAGCGCCGGATCACGTGGTTCACGCCGCCCGTATAACGATCGCGGCTGCGGTCGAAGGTACGGTTGAACCAGCCGAAGAAACCCTTCTTCTCTTCGTGATGCCCTTGCGGGATCGGCTTGAGGATCGTCGCGCACAGCGCCGGCGTCAGGATCAACGCGACGAGCACCGACAGCACCATCGCCGACACGATCGTCAGCGAGAACTGGCGATAGATCGCGCCGACCGAACCGCCCGAGAACGCCACCGGCACGAACACCGCCGACAGCACCAGCGCCACGCCGACCAGTGCGCCGGTGATCTGGCCCATCGCCTTCCTGGTCGCCTCCTTCGGTGACAAGCCCTCCTCCGCCATCACGCGCTCGACGTTCTCCACCACCACGATCGCATCGTCGACCAGCAGGCCGATCGCGAGCACGAGGCCGAACATCGACAGCGTGTTGATCGAGAAGCCGACGAGGCCCATGATCGCGAACGTACCGAGCAGCACGACCGGCACCGCGATCGTCGGGATGATCGTCGCCCGCAGGTTCTGCAGGAACAGGTACATCACGAGGAACACGAGCACGATGCCTTCGAGCAGCGTCTTGACCACTTCCTCGATCGACAGGCGCACGAACGGCGTCGTGTCGTACGGATAGTGGACGACGAGGCCGTGCGGGAAGTACTTCGACAGCTCCTGGACCTTGGCCCGCAGCGCCGTCGCGGTCGCGAGCGCGTTCGCGCCCGTCGCGAGCTGGATGCCGAGACCGGCCGTCGGCTGCCCCATGTACTTCGTGTCGAACGTGTAGTTTTCCGAACCGAGCGCCGCGCGGCCGACGTCCTTCAGGCGAACCTGCGAGCCGTCCTGGTTGACCTTCAGCAGGATGTTGCCGAACTGCTCGGGCGTGCGCAGCAGCGTCGATTCGGTGATCGTCGCCTGCAGCAGGGTGCCCGGCTTCGCCGGCGTGCCGCCGATCTGGCCGCCCGCGATCTGCACGTTCTGCTGCGAGATCGCCGCCGACACGTCGGTCGGCGTGAGGCTGTAGTTGGTCAGCTTGACGGGATCGAGCCAGATGCGCATCGAGAACTGCGAACCGAGCAGCAGCGTCTGGCCGACGCCGTTCACGCGGCTGAGCGGATCGAGCACGTGCGACGCCACGTAGTTCGTCAGGTCCTCCTTCGACATGCTGCCGTCCTCGGAGTTGAACGCGAACCACATCAGCCAGTTGCTGCTCGACTTCGTGACCTGCATGCCGAGTTGCTGCACGACCTGCGGCAGGTTCGGTGTCGCGAGCGACAGCTTGTTCTGCACCTGGACCTGCGCGACGTCCGGATTCGTGCCCGGCGAGAAAGTCAGCGTGATCGTCGCGTTGCCCGAGTCGTCACTGGTCGACGACATGTACAGGAAGTTGTCGAGACCGCTCATCTGCTGCTCGATCACCTGCGTCACCGTGTCTTCCACCGTCTTCGCGGAAGCGCCCGGATAGTTCGCCTGGATCTGGATCGTCGGCGGTGCGATCGTCGGATACTGCGCGATCGGCATCTTGAAGATCGACGCGACGCCGGCCAGCATCAGCACGATCGCGATCACCCACGCGAAGATCGGGCGATCGATAAAAAACTTGGCCATGAAACGGACTCCTTGTTATTGCGCGGACGACGCAGCGGTCGAACTCGCGGCAGCATTGGCGGCGGTGCTCGCCGGCGCGGCGCCGGACGCATTCGCGGCGCTTGCCGGTGTGCCGGACGCGGCGTCCGGCGCCGGTGCGAGCTGCGCGGGGACCGTCTTCACGGTCGCACCCGGGCGCACCTTGTCGACGCCCTGCACGATCACGTGATCACCCGCTTGCAGACCGCCTTCGACCACCCAGTTCGGGCCCTGCATGCCCGTCGTCTTCAGCGGACGCGGCTCGACCTTGTTGCTGGCGTTCACCACCATCGCGATCGCCTGCCCCTTCTGGTCGTGCGTGACGCCGATCTGCGGCACCAGGAACGCGTTCTCGTTCACGCCTTCCTCGATCCGTGCACGCACGAACATGCCCGGCAGCAGCACCTTGCCCGGGTTCGGGAAGACCGCGCGGATCGTCACCGAGCCGGTGGTCTGGTCGACCGTCACGTCCGAGAACTGCAGCTTGCCCGGCTCCGAATAGGTCTTGCCGTCTTCCAGGATCAGCGACACCTTCGCCGCGCCCGGGCCGCTCGCCTTCAGGCGCCCGCTCTGCACGTCCTGGCGCAGCTTCAGCCCTTCGAGGCTCGACTGCGTGAGGTCCACATACACCGGGTCGAGCTGCTGCACCGTCGACATCAGCGTCGCCTGGCTCGCCTGCACGTACGCGCCCGGCGTCACCTGCGAGATGCCGACGCGGCCGGTGATCGGCGACACGACATCCGTATAGCCGAGGTTGATCTGCGCGGTATCGACCGCCGCCTTGCCGGCCGCGACGTCCGCCGCGGCCTGGCCTTGCGTGGCCACCGCGTTGTCGTAGTCCTGCTTGCTGACCGCGTTCGCGGCCACCAGCACCTTGTAGCGTGCGACCAGCGCGTTCTGCGTGACGAGGTTCGCCTGCGCCTTCGCGAGCGTTGCCTTCGCGCTGTTCAGCGCGGCGATGTAAGGCGCCGGGTCGATCTTGTAGAGGCGCTGACCGGCCTTGACGTCGGTGCCTTCGGTGAATTCACGACGCAGCACGATGCCGTCGACCCGCGCGCGGACCTGCGCGACGAGGAACGCGCTGGTGCGGCCCGGCAGGTCGGTGAAGACCGGTACGGCTTGCGGCTGGACGGTGACGACGCCGACTTCCGGCGTTTGCGGCGGCGGTGCCGATTCTTTTTTCCCGCACGCGGCCAGGAAAACGACAGCCGTTGCAGCAGTGATTAAGCGGTATGGAACCCGTTCGACGCGCATGGAGCGACCTCTCGCAAATAGACGACCTTCAATTGGAATCACCAGATCTCCTCGTAACCTGCACGCGCGGCCGGAATGCTGTCGCTTCCTGTTTGCCGCGGATGCGGTTGCGTATGTCGGGCGTTCGTTGCGCCCTGCGGAGCGTTCGTTCGTCGAACTGCTTCCGTGGAAAAAGCGTCATGAGCCCGCGGCACTGGCGGGCAGGCGTTGCCGCGGCGACCAACCGGGCCGCTAGCTCGCGGGCCGGAACGCGGTGCCGGCAAATTCGATGAATGCCCGTGCAGCGGCCGGCAGACGTGCGGTACGCGCATGCGCGAGCTTCAGCGTGACGGGCGCGAGCGAGTGAACCGGTGCAACGCGCACCAGCGCGCCGTCCGCCAGATCGGCGTCGACGAGATACGCGGGCAGCACCGCGGCGCCCATGCCGGCCACGGCCAGCCGCCGTGCCATCTCGAGATGGCCGACGCCCTGACTGCCGCCGGGCGTCGCGTCGGGCCGGAACGCAGCCGCGTCGCCGCCGCCGGCGGCCGGCAGATCGAGCCGCACGGCCGCAAGATCCGGCCAGTCGCCCGACGCAGCCGCGCCGCCGTGTGCGGCGACATAACCCGGTGCCGCGACGCGCACGGATTCGTAAGAGGCCAGCGTGTGCAACGCGTGCGCACCTGTCACCGGCATGCCGTCGGTCAGGAATGCGACATCGATGTCTTCGGATGTCAGATCGACATGGGCGTCGGTCAGCGTCACGGTCGGCCGCACGTCCGGGAACCGGCTCACGAAACGATCGAGCAACGCGCTCAACTGGCTGAGCCCGAACGCGACCGGCGCGGCAATGCGCAGCGCGCCTTCCGGCTTGCTGCCCATCGCGACGAAACGACCGTCGATCTCGTCGATCGCCCCGAGAATCCGTTCGACGCGCGTGAGATACAACTCGCCGATTTCCGTCAGCGACTGGTGGCAAGTGCTGCGTTGAAGCAGGCGTGCACCAAGGCGCGTCTCGAGCGCATCGACCAGCCGGCTCGCCATCGCCGTCGACACGCGCAGCCGCGTCGCCGCCCGGCGAAAACCGCCTTCCCTTGCCACCGTCACGAATGCCCGAATCGATTGAAGTTGGTCCATTTGTCCGGATTCCCTTGCGCGGTCGGCCGCCTGGACGCGCACACCCGCTACCGCGTCCCGACTGACATGTGACGGCCCGGCCAATGCGATGGCACCGACGCCGGCCACGCCGGATCGGTCGGTGCGCTCGCGCCGGACGCGCACCGGCATGCAACGGACGCAAGCCGGCCTCGGCTGGCCCGATGCACGAATATTCGAATAGCAGTCCTGAGTCTCTTGCAGCGATTCCCAGCGGCAACGCCGGCGGCATCCGTCGGCCTGGCGACGCTCATACCTGCGTCGCCCGAGCGCACTGGAACACGTTTCTTTCAGCAGGTGCAATGGTATGAAAACCGCCGGAAATTGGCTTGCCTGATCCTGCGATTGTTTTGCCTTAATTTCCGAATTTGTGCGCTGCACACTGCGCAACGACGGGCCATGCGGCCGCCGGCCGTGCAGATCCGGATGATTGGGCTGGTTTCCGACAGATTTAGGCAATCACGTGCGCGCGACTCGCCGTACGATGTGACCGCCGCGCGATCCACCTGCCGGGACACCGACAGGGAATCGCAGTCGCGCACCTTGCACCGCCCCCCTCGGTCATCCGCTCACGCAATATGGAAATCGACGCCCGAACGACGCCGCTACAGCGCACCGCACCCGATCACGCCCCTCGGTCACTAACGGCCCGGCTCGCTGCGCTGATCGCCGCCTATGCGCCGCACGACGGCACGTTCGAACTCCCGGTGCGTGGCTTGCGCATCGCACGCGTGTCCGCGTCGCCGCCACACTGGAACCATGGCGTGCACCGCGCGTGCCTGAGCATCGTCGGACAAGGCGCGAAATCGACACGGGTCGGCGACGCCGCCTACGTGATCGACGAATCGCGGATGCTGGTTACGACTGCCGACCTGCCCGTCACCGGCCGCGTGACGCGCGCAAGCCCGGCCGAGCCGTTCCTTTGCGCACAACTGGAACTCGACCCGGCCCGCATCGCGACGCTCACACCGCGCGTGTTTCCGCGCGGGCTGCCGAAGGCCGTCGACTGCGGCGCACTCGACACGCACGATGCGCCGCCCGAAATCGTCGACGCCGTCGTGCGGCTGATGCAACTGATCGCACACCCCGACGACATCGACCTGCTCGCGCCGCTGATCGTCGACGAAATCCTCATCCGGCTGCTGCGCGGCCCGTCGGGTGCGCGCGTCGCGCAGGTCGGCCAGGACGACTCGACGACACAGCGCATCTCGCGTGCGGTCGCCTGGATCCGCGACCACTACCTCGATCCGATGACGGTCGAATCGCTCGCGCGACAGGTGGACATGAGCCCGTCGACGTTCCATCACCACTTCCGCGCGGTCACGTCGATGAGCCCGTTGCAATGCCAGAAGATGCTGCGGCTGCAGGAGGCACGCCGCCTGATGTGCCTGTCGGCAATGGATGCGCAGCAGGCGTGCCGCAGTGTCGGCTATGTGAGTGCGTCGCAGTTCAGCCGCGAATACGCACGCCTCTTCGGCGATGCACCGGGCCGCGATGTCGTGAAGCTGCGCGACCAGGCGGTGCCGCTATCCCGCGTCGCGCCGTAGGCCATGCACGTGACGTGCGCGGCACCCATGCACCGAACCAACGATGTTCGCTATCGAAAGCAAGCACTTTCATAAAGGCGTGCCAGTTGCCTGCGCATCCTTGGTCGAGCCGGTCGCACAGATTAATTCGATACCCGGCTCAAATACAGGACTGCATATTATTGGTTCGATTGACGCGCAGCGTCATCCTCACACCTCGACGGCGCGACTTCAGGACGTGCAGGAAGTGTTCAGCGCGGCCTCGTCGGTGGACAGCATTTCGGGTACGCATTCACGCAGAAAATCGACGAACGTGCGGATTTTCGCATCGAGATACTGGCGCGATGCGTACAGCGTGTAGACGGTCAGCTTCTGCAAACGGTAGTCGGGAAGCACGCGCACCAGCGCGCCGCTCGCCAGCGCGGGTAGCGCCGACGACATCGGCAGCGAACCGATGCCGAGGCCGGCGCGCAATGCGGCGCCCAGCGCATCGGCGATGTTCACCTGGAAATCCGGCAACGGCAGGTCGAACGTCTCGGGGCCGTCGGGGCCGTCGAGATGCCAGCGATCGCGCGGAAATACGGGCGTAACGATCTGCAGGCACGCGTGGCCGTCGAGCTCGCGTACCGTACGCGGCGTACCGCGCTCCTTCAGATACGCGGGCGACGCGCACAGCACGCTGTGCACCTCGCCGAGCCGCTGCGACACGAGCCCCGAATCGGGCAGCTCCGTCGTACTCAACTGCAGCGACACGTCGTAGCCTTCGTCGATGATGTCGGGCACGTGCTGCGACAGCGTGAGCTCGACCGCGACCGACGGATAACGCTGCCGGTAACGCACGACCGCGGGCACCACGTAGGCCTGGCCGAAGCTCGTCGTCGCATGAACGTGCAGCCGTCCGGACGGCTTCGCCTGTGCATCGGCCGCCTCGGCTTCCGCTTCTTCGATATAGCCGAGGATGCGCTGGCAGCGGTCGAGATAACGCTGCCCGGCATCGGTCAGCGCGATGCGGCGCGTGCTGCGGTTGAGCAGGCGCGTGCGCAGATGCGTCTCGAGCTGCGCGACCGACCGCGATGCATAGGCTGTCGTGATGTCCAGGCGCTGGGCCGCGCTCGTGAAGCTGCCCTCCTCCGCAACCCGGACGAAAATGCGCATCATCTGTAACGTGTCCATCGACCTGTCCCCGGGATTGAGATCACGTCGCGCCACCGTGCGGCCATGGTGCCGGCGGTTCCGGCGCGGGCCGGCCTGGCGCGAATTGTGCGGAACAGTACAGCAGCGGTGCAGACGTGTCCAGTTCGCCGTACGCGGCATGATCCGGATGCCGAATCGTGTCGCCGGGCAGCCCTGCACGCGTCGTCCGGTTCGTGTGCATGACGTCCGGACGCGCCGGCAAGCTAACCGCAGCGCATCGGCAAAAACTACCCGGCGACCATGGTGTGGCCGCACGATTCACGTCATGTATGACGGATCAGGCCGTGGCGGCCGCATCGAACGGATTGCGCAACACGATCGTGTCGTCGCGCTCCGCGCCGGTCGTGATCATCGATACCGGTGCGCCGACGACCGCTTCGACGCGCGCGATGAAATCCTGCGCGGCGCGCGGCAGCGCCGCGCGTTCGCGTACCCCTTTCACAGTGCCGCGCCAGCCGTCGAACCGCTCGTACACGGGTTTCGCGCGCGACTGCGCATCGAGGCTTGCCGGCAGATGATCGACCCGCACGCCATCGAGTTCGTAGCCGACGCACAGCTCGATCGACTCGAAACCGTCGAGCACGTCGAGCTTGGTGAGCGCCAGCGAATCGATGCCCGAAATCCTGACCGCCTGACGCAACTGCGCGGCATCGAGCCATCCGCAGCGGCGCGGCCGGCCGGTATTCACGCCGAACTCCTGCCCGCGCGCGCGCAGCGTTTCGCCGGTCGCGTCGGACAGTTCGGTGAGGAACGGCCCGCCGCCGACCCGTGTCGCATACGCCTTGGTGACGCCCAGCACGTGGCCGAGCTTCGACGCGCCGAGCCCCGTGCCGGCCGCCGCCGCCGATGCAACGGTGCCGGACGACGTCACGAACGGATACGTGCCCCAGTCGATGTCCAGCATCACGGCTTGAGACCCCTCGAACAGGATGCGCTCGCCACGGTCGGTCGCGTCGTTGAGATCGGCCCAGACGGGGCGGACGAACGGCAGGATTCGCGGCGCGAGGTCGGCGAGCGTCGCCAGCATCGCATCGCGCGAATGCTCGTCGAGCCCGAGGCCGCGGAACCACGCGTTGTGATGGTCGACGAGCACATCCAGTTTGGCGGCAAGCCGGCCCGGTTCCGCGAGATCGCCGACGCGCAACCCGCGACGCCCGACCTTGTCCTCGTAGGCCGGCCCGATCCCGCGCAGCGTGGTGCCGATGGGCTCGCGGCGCAGACGCTCCTGAGCCTGGTCGATCGCACGGTGGATCGGCAGCACCAGCGTCGCGTTCTCGGCGATCGACAGGTTGTCCGGCGTCACCGACAGCCCGAGTTCGGCCATCCGCGCGATTTCCGCGAGCAAGGCTTCCGGATCGAGCGCCACGCCGTTGCCGATCACGCCGCGCTTGCCGCGCACGATGCCGCTCGGCAGGAGCGCGAGCTTGTATGTCTTGCCGCCGACGACCAGCGTATGACCTGCGTTGTGGCCGCCGTTGTAGCGCGCGACGAGATCGGCCTGTGCCGCCAGCCAGTCCACGACGCGTCCCTTACCTTCGTCGCCCCATTGGGCGCCCACGACCACCACGTTCGGCATGCTCCGCACTCCATGTGAGAAATTCAGACAATCGTTCGGCCGAGCCGGCCGTTTGTGTGCCATATTGGCGAAGCTTGAGCACCCGATCAAACGATTAAACCTGAACCATCGCGTGAGTAAATATCACGTGAAATGACGCAATGGCCCGACGCCTCCCTCCATTGAATTCGCTGCGCGCGTTCGAAGCTGCCGCGCGCCACGGCAGCTTCACGCTGGCCGCCGACGAACTGTGCGTGACCCACGGCGCGATCAGCCGGCACGTTCAGCAACTGGAGGCGTGGCTCGGACGGCCGCTGTTCGAACGCCATAACCGGCGGGTCGAGCTGACCGACGCGGGCCGCGCGTATCTCGCCGAGGTCGGTGCGTCGTTCGACCGGATCGCGCTCGCCACCGCGCAGCATTTCGGCCATGCGCAGCAGCGCGTGCTGCGCGTCAGTGCACCCGCGACGTTTTCTTTGCGCTGGCTGGTGCCGAAGCTGTCGTCGTTTCAGGTCGCCCATCCAGCCATCGAGGTACGGCTGTCGACGTCGAACGAGCCGATCGACAAGCTGCGCGACAAGGTCGACCTGATTGTGCGCGGCGGCCCGCAGGCCATCGACGGCTACGTTGCCGAGGAATTCCTGTCGGAAGTCCGGCTGCCGGTGTGTGCACCGAAGCTGCTGGAAGGGCGACCATTGCATACGCCCGCCGATCTCGCCGGCTTCACGCTGCTGCACGCGGCCACTTATCCCGGCATGTGGCCTGAATGGCTCGCGGCAGCCGGACATCCGAATCTCGTGCCGCGCCACTCGCTCACGCTCGAGCATTTCTACCTGACGCTCCAGGGTGCGCTCGACGGGCTCGGCGTCGCGATGGGGCCGATCGCGCTCGTCGCGGACGACATCGCCGAAGGTCGGCTCGTGCAGCCGTTCCGCGAACCGGCGCTGCCGCCGTGGCGTTACTTCACGTACGTCGCCTCCGCACGCGCGAACGACGACGCAGTACGGGCGTTCAAGGACTGGCTGAGGGTGACGGGAAATGCGGCTGCGCCGGGCGGGCGGAGCTGACCGCGTCGGAGTGCGGGTGGCACGCGCCACAAAATGCAGGAATGCGAATCAAATAACGCAAGCGACTGGATTGCGTATTGTCTTCGGCTTTCGTCGATACCGGGATTGCTGCGTTTGATGTGCGCCGTGGAACGGCGACGCATGCGGCAAGCCGCGGATCGATCCGTGGCTTGCCGCCGGAAGACGCTTACTGGCTTGCGCCGACGCCGGCTTTTTTCTCCGCGTTCTGCAGGTTCTGCGGATAGTTCGGATCATTGGCCGCCGGCTTGTAACCGGCATCTTCGAGTTTCTTCAGCTCGGCGTTGTTCTTCGCACGCGCGGCCTTGTGCTCTGCCTTGCGCTGGGCCCTGGCCGCCTTGCGTGCCTGGCTCTTCGCTGCCTTGGCGTCCTGTGCAGCGGACGCGCTGGCGTCGGTCTGCGCAAACGCGGGAACTGCCGAGCCGAACAGGAACGCGGCTGCGGTAGCAGCCAACGTGAGTTTTCTGATCTGGATTCGCATCGCTGAACTCTCTTTTCTGGTTTATCACGGATTGGAAGACCATCGAGATACCGCCCCTGCCCCGGTCGGTTGTCATGCCGCATCCGGGACCTGTGCATCATAACCGCGTCGTGAAAAATATGGCGTCAACGTGCAACGGGGTTCGGGGATACACGTATGGGAGAAAACGTGGATGGCACTCGACCGGGACGGTCACTGACAGGACGGGAATTGTGGATCGCGCCATTGGGGAACCGGAAACCGGCGACGTGCCTGCGCCCTGAAGACGCGGACGATTGATGTATGGAGGTGCGATGCGAAATACCCATGACTGTTTCATAGGTGGGGATGCCGGCGCGCTCACCCGGGACGTGATCGTCATTCGGCCAATCACGATCACCGCAGTCACAGCAGTCGAACTGTGTGTCACGTTGCCGGTCGACGTGGTTCAAGCGACAGTTCCTCCCATAAACGACCACGATTCGATGTTATGGCGATCAAGGCAAGCACGATTGCATCGCACACAGCGTTTGCAGTTCGATACAGCAACCAATCGCCGAACAGTGATCCCGAGGGCTGCCTTAGCGGGCAAATACGGTCGCCATGTGGTCCGTATGACGAAAAGCGTCGACATTGCCTACGGTGAAGACATCGGCACGGACCGCTTCACGATTGCGCTGACGGCATCGCGCGGATGTCACCACGGTCGTCGGGCGAACGTGATCCGCAGAAATGATGTCGCGGCCAGGTGAGATCCGGCCGATTCTGCGCAGGAACGCATCGGACCGCATGCCCGAAACACAGGATTTTCATTCCGCGACCTTGGCCTCAATGCATCGTGGCGAGCATTGCCGCCCGCACAGCATGCCGATACCTGTGGCCTAGTCAGGCCGGCGAGCTTTCACGAGATTCGAAAGCGTCGGAAGGTGAGAATGTTCGGGATCATCGCTCGAATTCGACTGGGGTGAGCTTCGTGATCCCTCCATCTTCACGTTGGCCCGCGACGCATGCTGGATCGACCCAGGACCCGGCAACGCGTGCAAATGATGCCGCCCCCCTACTTGATCTCGGGAAAGCCGTTCCAGGGCCTCTCGTTGTGGATGGGAGGCACAGCATTGATTTTCGGTTGATGGAGCCAAAGGTAGAAAGTTGGACGCCCCGGGCGCGGCGAAGCGAGTTGCGGCGATTTCCTCTGTGCACAGCCGACAGGCTGGGTTTGAGCGGAGACGCGAGCCGACGATCGGAGAACTTTCTTCGTAGACGAGCAGGCCTGAGTGTAAAAATTCCTTCGCCAGCCGTAGCGGATGATTTCAAACTGCTGTGAACGAAACCGAAGAGATCTATGTTTCCGGCGGGCCGATGGACTTTGCCGGTCGATAACGTGCATTCGCGAGGCTACGGGGACGGTTTTTCGATCCCATAAACGGGAACCTGTACCTGGAAACGGGCAGTTTCCTCCTGTTTTTCTCCCATAAGTTTCTACGTTTCAGTCGATGTGAGTATGTACTCACCTCTTCTGGAAGCCTTGTTGGGCCTGGAACCTGTGCGAAACGAGGAGCCCGGTCACTGTTTCCCAATCCTGAATCGAAGCGTTGAGGTGCCTGCAACACCATAGACGGCTACTCAATGGTAGCGGTTTATGGGGTTCGTCTTTCTGTGGACGCGCACGTGTGTTTACATCTTTTGTTAACGACGTTTACTTCTTTAACTACTTTTAGACGGCTCACAGCCTTATCCCACAAGGGTTTGACAGGTGTTCGGTACCCATTTATGGGAGCACAGGTGTAAGGGTCTGGGGTTTCAGGTCTGTGGATTTGGGGTTTGGGGTACCGGGTTGTGGGGAGTCAGGGTTGTGGATATGGGGCAAGCGTACCCGGTTATGGGAAATCGGCCACAGAACACGTTGGGTAGTCGTCTATGGGAACGTATGCAGGTAGCCTTTTATGGGGCATTTTTTTGATCCGTAGATGCTTGAATGCACAGAGATTTTTCTTGGGTAGCCGGTTATGGGGCGCTTCAAAGGTAGCCGGTTATGGGTAGGATCCGGGGCCACCTGATTGCCTTTTTCCAAATTTTCCAGTGGTTGGTTCCCATGGACAGGATCGACGGCACGGACAGGTAACCTTTTATGGGGAAACCGGAGGGTTGCCGTTTATGGGAGCTGTCTGCGGCATCCATGCAATCAAGGCCGGTTGAAAGGTACCCTTCTGTGGGAATCGATGAAGGTAGCAAGTTATGGGAGGAAAACGAGACTGTGCTGCAAGGCACCATGAATGTGCCCAACGATCTCGATTCTGCACATCTGTTTCCCATGGATGGTTACCTTGGCGAGGGCAAATCCCGTGCCGGGTTTCCGTGACCGGGCATGAAAGGTAGCAGCTTGTGGGAAGCATTTTGGTCGAAAGGTAGATGGATATGGGGCCCCGAAAAAATCGTCTGATCGAAGATTTTCCTTTTGTATCTGAAGGTTAGCCGAGATAGTGCAAGTAAAGCAGGAACAAGGGCGTTGCCCGTCGCCGCGAAAAGGTATAAAGTCCGCTCTCAACAAGGTGACCTTATCCGGACATTACGATGCCGCGCAAGCCCGCAAGCAAAGGCTCAGACAAACAGGTTTCGCTGTTTCAGACACCCGAGCCTCCCGACTTGCTGCGCAAGGCGGTCCAGGCGATTCATATCGCGCCCAAGTCCGGGAAGATCGGGCTGCAGCAGCGCAAGATGTTCAGCTCGCTGATCAAGAACGCGCTTCGGCAGGAGGCTTTCGAGCCGGGCCGGACGAGCTTTTCGATCTCGATCGCGTCGCTCTCGCACGAGAGCGGGTTGAACAGCAACAACACGAAATACGTGAAGGACACGGTCAACTCGCTGATCAGTACCGTCGTCAACTGGGACTACCTGGCCGCGGACCGATCCACCGTCTGGAAAGCGTCAGGCCTCCTCGCCGGCGCGGAGCTCGAGCAATCGGTGCTGAAGTACAGCTTCTCCGACCAGATTCGCAGCGAATTGCTCAACCCCGAGATCTACGCATTGATCGATATGCGGATCGCCCGCGAGTTCCGGCGGTCGCACTCGCTCGCGTTGTGGGAAAACACGGTGCGCTACGAAGGAATCGGCATCACCGCGAAGATCCCGCTGCCGAAATTTCGTGACCTCATTCTCGGCCAGGACAAGGCGTCGCAGTCGTACAAGGAATACAAGCTGTTCAAGAGCAAGGTCCTGGTGCCGTGCATTCAGGAGGTGAACGAAGTTTCGGATCACACGCTCGAGCTGATCGAACACAAGTCCGGCCGGAGCGTGGAAGCCGTCCAGTTCAAGGTGACGCGCAAGCAGAGCGCCGATACGGTGGAGGACGGCGACGTCAAGAACGAAGCGCTGGTCGAGGAGGTCGCCAAGTTCGGCATTCCGCGTTCGGAAGCGCGCCGGCTGATCACGCAATACGGCGTGCAGCGCATCAAGGCTGCGATTGCCTACACGCTCAATCGGACTACGAAGAAGAATGCGGCGCCGGTCGACAACGTGGCCGCATACTTCCGCAAGGCGCTGACGCACGGCTATACGCTGGCCGACGGGCAGGGAACGGAGGCGGCCGCACCGGCGAAGGAATCCGCGCAGAGCAAGCAGGAACAGATTCGCGACAAATATCTGGCGGCGAAGGTCGAGGAAGCCGGCGCGTATTTCCGCGAACTGGAGATCGACGACCAGACCAAGCTGATCGAGCGTTACAACGAGACGGTGGCAGGCTCGAAGGATCTGACGCTGTCGCCGAAGAAGAAGGCGAGCAAACTTGCGCAGACCAGTTTCTTCCGATGGCTCGCGCTGGATACATGGGGCGAACCGACCTCGGACGACTTGCTGGAATTCTTGCTGAAAAGCAGTCTCGCTGGCAACTGAACGAGGCCTCGCAGTCGGGTGCGTGTCGCGTGCCGGACGTCGTCGTCCGGCTTCGCGATGCAACGCGGATGCGAGGCCTTCTGCTTTTCGCGCGTTACTTTTGCGTAGCCGTTGCCAGCTCGGCAACGTACGCGTCGATGACGGTCTTCAGCTTGTCGGCGAGCGCCTCCTGGTGCGATGCGTCGACGCCCTTGAGCTGCAGATCCAGGCGGCCGTCCGGATAGGTCTTCAACTGACCGATCGCTTGCGATTCGAGCGCGAAGTCATGCCGGACGCTGTAACGGGTGCGCCCTGCCTTCTTGCTGCCGTCGCTCTGCGCACGCAGGAAATTCTCGAGATCACGAACCGATTTTTTCCGGTCGATCACGGCCGTCAGCAGCCGGTCGGCCGTCGGCTCGCCCAGGCGTTCGAAGATCAGCTTCAGGAAATACGCCGCCTGCAGGCCGACCACGTCGTTCGCGCTCGCCATCCGTTCAAGGAGTGTGTTCGGGAGTGCGTTGAGCGACAGCGTCTTGCTGATCGATGCCTTGTCCTTGCCGATTTTTTCCGCCAGCGTGTTCTGGTCGGAAAAGACCTTCTCGTCGAGGAGACGCTTCCACGCGACCGCATCGTCGAAGATCGTCTGGCGTTCGTGGTCGTGGTTCGCGCGATACGCGATCGTGTAGAGCTGCTCGGGCGTGTGATCCGTGCGGAACGTGGCGTTGATGGTTTCGTCGCCGTTGATGCTCGTCGCGCGAAGCCGGCGTTGCCCGTCGATCACGACGAGCTTGCCGGGAAACTCCGGCAGCCGCGTCACCTTGATCGGCTCGATCTGCCCTTCCCGTTTCAGCGTCAGGGCGAGCTCGTGCAGGCTCGACTCCGAGTAGAACACGCGCGGGTTGAACGGGTTCGGAATGCAATCCTTGAGCAGCACCTTCTGTGGCGCGCCAAGATCGGCCGTGACGGCGGGTGCGGCCGCGGTCGGGGCGCTGGCGGGCGCCGATTCGGCGATGGCGTTCGGTGCGGCCGCCGGTTCGGGCAGCCGCGTTTCGAGTGCCGCATTTTCCTGCGCGAGCCCGCGCAGCAGGCCGGCTGCGAGATGCAGGTTGCCGGTCGGCTTCTTGTCTTTCGAGGTGTCCTTAGCCATGGGCGGCTCCGGTAGCGCGCGTCGACGCGATGTATTGGGCCATTTCCGTGACCAGCTTTTCGATTTCCGCTCGGGCTTCTTTCAGGCCCTTCAGGTACCGATTGTGATGATGGATCGTGGTGCCGAGCGCAAACGTCTGACGGTAGACCTCGCGTTGCGCGATCTGGCTGTCGAGCAGATGCTCCCCTATTTCTTCTGCTCTTAGAATTTTTAAAATTTCTTCACGCATTTTAGTTTTTCCATTAACGCTATTCAGCATTAATGCGGAAGACAGATTTGGGTTACGGACGGATCGCATCGATTCGATCATGCGGATCATCGCGACGGTGCTGTAAAGATCGGCCGGCGACGGCGACAGCGGCACAAGGCAGAAATCGGCAACTTCGAGTACCGATGCGATTCGCGGATCTTCGAGGTTGCCGGGACAGTCGACGACGATCACATCGAAGTTCGCGTCTTGCTTTTTGATTTCGCCGCCAATGCCTCGGCCGGCTGGGGCCAGCGAGAGTACCGTCATCGGCAGCGTGTTCTCGCCGCTCGTTACCCACCGGACGGACGTGCCTTGAGGGTCGGCATCGATCAGGGCGACCTTGTTGCCGCCTGCTTCGAACGCAGCCGCGATATTGACGGAGATGGTTGTCTTCCCAGTCCCACCTTTTTGATTACTGACGGCGATCTTGAAAGCCATTAAATTTCTCCACGGAGTTTTGCGTAATATATGCAGTTATTAGCGAAATGTCCAGAAAAAGCCTTCGACGGAATGTATGACTTGATGATCAAGATGGTTGTCACGTGACAAGTAGCCGAATGGCTAACGAGTCAGCGATGGGCGGTGATCGAGTAAAAATAAAATTGACGATATCGCTCGAAAATCACGTACAAAGATCGATAGAAAGTTCGACGAGCTTTAACAGTGATGACGGATTAACGCCTGGAGGCTGGCCGATTGATCTTGCGAAATTTCTGGCAAAACTCTCAGTGACTCCAGTAGGTCGGCTTGGAGAATGTCGTCGGGAAGCTCAGTTGTCACGTGACAAGACGTAGAGATTTGGTGCTTTCCGGTGCACTCAGACACCGAAGAATCTTTGGCCAGATCGCGGTGACGATCTCGGCGAAGTTATTTCAACGTTCGATCGCTGGTTTCGCGCGACTACCTCGCAGCCGAGGTGAGTTGTCACGTGACAATCGCCTCAAGAGCGGACGGTGACGACCGCTCTGGGTCGATTGTCAGCCCCGTTGCGACCGAACTCCGCTGAGAATGAACAGATAGATCGGTAAAGGAGAGGTTTGTCGCTGTTGGCTCGCCGCGAAGAGATTCTCCGGGGCGGTTGTTTGCTGAGTTGTCACGTGACAACTGGAGTGTTGTTTGAGGCGCGTGTGCGTTGAGTGGCACGCTGGCCTGCGCGTCGGGCGGCACACACTGTATCGAAGAGTTTGATGCATCGATTGATCGCAGATTCTGCTCCCATCGTGGTGGGCCATCTGCATTCACACCCCCTGCAAAACGATGGAGCTCCTCACTGGGACAGCAAGCCAACCGCATATCATAAGCGTCCATGATGTGACCCCATTTAACTGGACCGCTCAGTTGCATCTTCATCGAACGTTAGCCAGCAGGGTAGGGCGACGCTCTGTCGTGCCTACCCCCGTTCCCGCCAGCGCAGTCTCAGCCTTCACGCGACGGTCGTGCGTGCCAGGCGTCGATTTGCGGCAAACTCCGCGATTGAAGGTCGCGCGATAGCTCAAACGGGCCAGATCGTGAAACAATTTCAAGAAATTCGATGTTCGTGGAAATCCTTATCCAGCAAGCGGTTGCGCAATATTCTTCATGTTGTTTCACGCAATATCGACAAGATCGCGCGTTTAAATGGGGGCGCATGGTCATTTCGTGCCCTGCATCCGGCAGCTCGTATAAAGATGCGTCGATTTGTATCTATTGATACGTATTATGTAGTTTTTGAAATTTATGTGGCCCCGCCAGGTATCTGAGACAAATCAAACTCCCGCGGATCACATACACCACGGCACGCTGTTGAGTCTCTGATCGGGTGTCCGCGCCAATAATCGGCGCGAGTTGTCACGTGACAACGCGCATGGGTTGCTCAACTCGTTGGATGACAGAGTGACGCGAGAATCCCGGCACCAAAGAGTTTGTGGCAGAGCGCCGGGGAGACCGTCAAGGGGCCTGGTCGTTGAAGAGGGGGCGAAGTCATCACCGGCTCATGAGAACGGTATGGGACGACCTGCTTGTGTCTGCGCTTTGATCGCAAGTTGGCGAAACTTCCGACTCCGAGGGGAGCTCACGAATCGCTCGATACTCAATTGCAAGTCCTCAGGCGGCCATCAAGCCATCAGTCCTGAGTCGGCAAGAAATCGAGAGGCGCGCGTCCCGCTGCGAGCGTGTGACTCGCCCGGATCAGGTGTGAAACCGATCCAACCATTCCGCGGATACCGCCAAAATCGGCATCCTGCATCTTCGGTACAACTCCGGCGATCAGTAAGTTGCCGCCACCGACAGAACGACATCCGTTCCGCTGCGCAGGTTATCGATATCTCTTCTCGGCGAATTGCCGAACAACCGACTGTATTCGCGGTTGAACTGGGTCGGGCTCGCATATCCAACCCGGAACGATGCCGACGTGGCGTCGAGTCGCTCGGACAGCATCAGCCGACGTGCTTCGTTGAGTCGTATCCATTTCTGATACTGCAGCGGACTCATGCCAGTGAGCTGGCGGAAGTGGTGATGGAAAGTCGAACTGCTCATCTGAACCTGCGTCGCCAGATCGTCGACTCGCAGCGACTCGTCGTAATGGGTTCGCAACCACTGGATCGCCCGCGACACGCGGTTGCCCTGACTGCCGGCGGACGCAATCTGACGCAGGCGGCCGCCCTGGTCGCTCGCCAGCAGCCGGTAGTAGATTTCCCGCTCGACGTACGGAGCGAGAACTGCAATGGCGTTGGGATCGTCGAGCAACGCCAGCAACCGGTTGACTGCGTCGTAGAGCGGTTCGGTCATGTCGCCGACGACGAGGCCGCGACCTGCGGGGGCATCCTCGTGATCCGGTGCGACCTGCGCCATCAGTTCGGCCATGGCGCGAAAATCAAGCTTGAGCCCGATCCCGAGAAACGGCGTTTCGCGGCTGGCCTCGATGACCTGCGTTGAACCGGGCAAGTCGAGCGACGTGATCAGAAAACGGTTGGCATCGCATAGATACACATCGCCGCTCTGAATGATCCGCTTCGTGCCTTGGACGACGAGCCCGAAGCTTGGCTCGACCATGCAGCCCATCGGCTGCGTCGGTGTTTCCCTTCGATGGAGGCTCAGGTTCGGAATGGCCGTGGTGAGGTGGTCGACTCCATCCGTCCACCTCGCGACGCGTTCTGCGAGTGTCAGCCGCAGGTCGCTCTCCCGGCTCTGGCGGGTCGATCGGGGAGGGACGCGATTGAATGCAGCGAGGGGGGCGGTGTCGACCTGTTGGCCGGGGGAGTATTGGACAGGTGCCGGATGCATGACTTCTCTACTCGGGTAATCGGGTCTACAGGCGCGGCCCATCGACATGCAGGTACGCCGGAAACGAACTTCCCGGAGGCGCGGCATTGCCGCGCTCCCGGGAAAATGCGCAACGTCCGGTGGGCCTACTTCGCCGTTTGCGACGCGCAAAGCGACCAGCGGCGCGATTTCGTGGCAACGGATGGCACGCGCTCGTCCACCGTGCGCCACCACCGCTCGCCGCGGTGCGGCTCGGCCAGAGCGAGGCGCTCGCCCATCCTGGGCGTCGACAATTCGACGCCACGCACGATCGCCAGCGCCGTAACGCGCTCGAACGGTTCCTGCCAGCGGTGCATCGCGAGATCGAACGTGCCGTTGTGGATCGGGACCAGCCAGCGACCGCGCAAATCGATGTGCGCCTGCACGGTTTCTTCCGGCTGCATGTGGACGTACGGCCATTGCGCATCGTATGCGCCTGTTTCGATCAGCGTGACGTCGAACGGCCCGAGGCGCTCGCCGATCGTCCGGAAACCATCGAAGTAGCCCGTGTCGCCGCTGAAGAACACGCGCAAGTCGTCGTCGACGATGACCCAGGATGCCCACAGCGTGCTGTTGCCATCGAACAGGCTGCGCCCGGAAAAATGCTGGGCAGGCGTGGCGGTCAGCGTCAAGCCGGCCTCGTCGACACTCTGCCACCAGTCGAGCTGACGGACTTTCTTCGCGTCGATTCCCCACTCGATCAGGCGGTCGCCGACACCCAGCGTTGTCACGAACACCCCGGTGGTTGCCGCGAGCGCGAGCACCGTGTCGCGGTCGAGGTGATCGTAGTGATCGTGCGACAGGATCACGCCGCGCAGCGGCGGAAGATCTTCGAGTGCGATCGGAGGCGCATGAAAACGCTTCGGGCCGACGCGACGAAACGGCGACGCGCGCTCGGCAAAGACGGGATCGGTCAGCCAGAATTCGCCGCGCAGCTTGAGCAGCAGCGTTGAATGGCCGAGCCGGTACAGGCTGCGATCGGGGGCCGCGTCGAGTTCCGCGCGGGTCAGCGAATCGACCGGCAGCACCCCTGCGGGCACGGTATGGCGCGGCTTGTTGAACAACATGTTCCACGCGATGCCGAGTGTCTTGCCCAACCCCTCGGCCGGCCGGGGCGCGACATTGCTGAAGCGCTCGCCATTGTGCTGCGGCGAGCCGCCAGACAGCACGCGGCCGCGTCGGGCGGCCGCAAGACCCAGAATGCGATGAATCAAAACGAGAGGCGATGCCATGTGGGTTCGTCCGGAGAATAAAGTACACTAAACAGTGTAGTTTATTTTTGGGATAAGTAAACTACGCGGTGTAAAATTTCCGAATGGATACCAGCACTCCCCCTCAGCGCCTGACCGATCGAAAGCGCACGGCCATCGTCGACGCGGCCATCGAGGAATTTCTCGCGTCGGGTTACGACGCGACCAGCATGGACCGAATCGCCGCGCGCGCGGACGTGTCGAAACGCACGGTCTACAACCACTTTCCGGGCAAGGAAACGCTGTTCGCCGCGATCCTGCAAAAATTGTGGGATGCGACCCGAACCGGCAGTTCGCCAACTTACCGTCCCGACGTGCCGCTGCGCGAGCAATTGCTCGCGTTGCTGGAGCGCAAAATGCGCCTGCTCGGCGACGAGGCATTTCTCGCGCTCGCACGTGTCGCGATCGGTGCGGCCATCCATTCGCCGGAACGCGCGCGCGACATGGTCGAGCGTCTCGGCGAGCGCGAGGAAGACATGACGGTCTGGGTGCGAACGGCCGCAGCGGCCGGACGCCTGTCGGTCACCGATCCGGTGTTTGCCGCGCATCAGCTGCACGGTGTCGTGAAGGCATTCGCGTTCTGGCCGCAGATCACGATGGGCCAGCCGCCACTCGCGGCGCCGGAGCAACAAAAAGTCGCGGAATCAGCCGCAGACATGTTTCTCGCGTACTACGCGCGACCGGAAGACCCCGACGCATCACGTGCCGCAGCGGACTGATCGTGCATCCGGTCGATCATGCGCAAAGCGAGGCCGGCACAATGTGCATGTTCGATGCGCGCCCTGGCATGACGCGTCGGCAAACCGGCAGTTCCACGGATGCAGAACCGCCTCATATGATCGCTGGCCATCCAGCGGAACCCGGCGATGCCGCCGGCTTACCTGAAGCCGAACGCGAGTGACGACGCATGAAGACACTGTTGATCGTCTATCACACGATGACCGGAGGCACGCAACAGATGGCCGAAGCGGCTGCCGGCGCGGCGCGCGAGCAATCCGGCGTCGACGTCAGGCTGCAGCGCGCGGACGCGACGAGCGCAGACGATGTGCTGGACGCCGATGCCTATCTGTTTGCGACACCTGAGAATCTCGCGGCGATGTCCGGGCTGATGAAGGACTTCTTCGACCGCTGCTACTACGCGGCGCTCGATCGTGTGAACGGCCGCCCGTATGCGGCGATGATCTGCGCGGGAAGCGATGGACAGAACGCCTTGCGCCAGATCGACCGGATCGCGACAGGCTGGCGGCTGAAGAACGTGGCGCCGGGCCTGATCGTCTGTACGCACGCGCAGACGCCGGAACGCATCCTCGCGGCCAAGACGATCGACGGCGACGATCTCGCGCGCTGCGCCGAATTGGGCGCCGGTCTTGCAGCGGGACTTGCACTGGGCGTTTTCTGATCACGCAGGCCGCCGACAGCGCCGGCCGGTCGGCGTGAGGCCGGACCGAATTACGTTCGTGCACATGACGCGTGCACACCGGTGCGGTACCGATCCTGCGGTGCTGGCACTGGACTGGCGCGACTGCCTGGCGCTCAGCTGCCTTTTGCCGGCGTCGAAGGCCGGTGGTATTCGGGCCAAAGACGTTTCACCAGATCGCGCGATGCGCCATATGCATGGCAACTGTCGATCTTGAGCGGCTTTCCGTCGCTATCGCGCTCCTCGAGCGATGACTTCCGCATGCCGACCATCGTCTGATAGGCCGTGGTGGCGATCGGGCCGAGCAATTCCTTCAGGTGCGTGCACGTATCGCAGGACGGCAGGCGCTTGCGAACCTCGCTGTTCCAGCCGGCGCCGATGCTCAGTCCGACGAGCGCCTGCAGCGAGTCGCCGCCACCCGGACACTGCGCATACGGATGCGACCGGAGGAACGTTGATACGGCGCGGACGATCATGTCGGCGTCGAAGACCAGTGTCACGCCGAGGTCGTGGATCGGCGACAGCGCAGCGACCGTCCGGGTGCCGCCTGGCGGTGTGAAATCGAAAGTCTTGCGATCCGCGAGGCAGGCTGTTACTTCGAACCGGCCGTCGCTGCGCCGATAGCCGCGCATGTCGATCTGCCGGTGGTGTATTTCCTCGCGCGTGATGCCGTCGTGCGGGATGTCGTGTGGGGGAACCATGTATCTGCTCCGTTTCGTGCAACCGGTTCTTTTCGCCGGCAAGCGAGATCTCGACGGCTGGCCCGGTGCGCAGCGAAAGGGGCCGAGGGATACCGCCGCCGACATCGATCCGGCCATACTACGCACTTTTCGGCATCTTCGTACGCGACGGGATCGATGCGGACGCAACGATTCGAGTAGGGGTATCGATGCGATCGACGGAGGCATTCGCATGTCGGCACACACGCGCCGATCTGTCGCCGGGCGCTTCACATTGGCGCAATCGTCGATTCGCACGTTACCGACGGCGCCGCCCGGGATCACGAATGGCGACCGAGATTCGCGGCGCATCGATGCGGCACGATCGGGGGCTGCGCGCCGAAGGCGGCATATCTCGCATGGGGCGTCGGCCAGTGCCGCCGGCGAGGCAATCTCGGCGCGCAAGATGGCCCCGATTTCCGCCGACGAGGGTGAACGACGTGACTTCCTGAGGCGTATCCATATAATGCGCAACACGACCGTCCGGATGCATTTCCGGTGCCCCGAATCGCGCCAATGCAGACCAGTGAGTCAACCGGCCGTCGCGCGTACCGGTATACTTCCACTCCTGCCTTGTCCGGCATCGTGGCCGGGTGCCTGAAAACAGAGTGGCGTGCGCGATGCGGCCCCGCAGTGTTCCGCCTCGGCGGCAGACGGGTCGCACGCATGGCGGCGAAGCGGGTGCGCCGCGCGGTGTGACCGCACGAACCACACCTTATATTCCTGGTGGATTGAATTTATGGGTTTTGAACAACTTGCCGAATTGCGGGCGCAGCTCGCAGCGAAGGCCAAGCAGGAGCGCAACGCGAAGCGGCCGGCAGCGCCGGCGGACACCGGCGCGAAGCCGAAGTCCGGCGACCAGCCGCAGCGTGGCGCCAAACCGGCTGCGGCCGGCGGCAAAGCACCGCATCGCGCGAAGCCTGCATCGGCGAAGCCGTCGGCGCCGGTCGATCCGGTCATCGTTGCGATCGGCAAACTGCAGCGTAAGTTTCCGCGTGCATTCCCGAAGAATCCGGCCCCCAAAGTGCCGCTCAAGGTCGGCATCTGGGACGACCTCGCGCGCGAAGCACAGGCCGTCGGGCTCAACGAAGCCGAACTGCGTGAAGCGATGTCGACGTGGTGCCGCGGCAACCGCTACTGGTCGTGCCTCGTCGAAGATGCCGTGCGGGTCGACCTGCAGGGCAACGAAGCAGGGCGCGTCACGCATGACGACGCAGCGCGGGCGCGCCGGCTGAAGGCTCGCCGCCCCGGCAAGGGCGCGGCGCAATCGGCCAAGGGCGCGCAGCAGCAGCCGAAGGCCGAGCAGCAGGCCGAGGCGGCCGCCGAGCCGCAACCGGCGAACGTGGAAGCGCAAGCCGACGCCGTGCCGCAGGTCGAGCAGCAAACGGCTGGAAACGAGTAACCGGCAGCGCGCGGCTGCATGCCGCACGGCGCTGATCCGCATGCACATCGCCTGCGGCGAACGCACGACTGACTGACCTGCCTCGACAGAGGCGGGTCAGGACTCCTCCCACCGGCGCCTGACGCGCCGGGTCCTTATCTATCCCGCCTCGAACAGACCCTGCGACCGGACGAAGAAAGTTCGTCGATCGTTGCTGCATGCGCGATATCTCGACCGTGTCGTTTGCGCGTGGACGGTACGCATGTCTGGAACGCGACGACGTGTCATTCAGTTAATTCGGTTTCCTGAAATTTCGCAATGCCGGAAGCATCGACACGGCATGCGAGCGTTCGCGCCCGTTCGTCCTGACACGTTGACGCGCGATAATCTCGCCGGCGCACGTCAGTTCGTGCGCAAGTTGACCGGTACGATGCAGCTTGCATTCAGAAAGGTACTGAACGCCAACCGCGACACAACCCGAAGCCGCTACCGGCGCCATTCAACGTCAATCCAGTCCGGATCATGCACTCGAGACATTCCGCGATTCTCGTCGCGCTCACCGCTGCCGCGCTGTTCGGCGCCGCGACACCGCTTGCCAAGGCGCTGATCGGCGCGATGTCGCCGTTCATGGTCGCCGGCCTGTTCTATCTCGGCAGCGGCATCGGGCTCGGTATCGGTATCCTGCTTCGCCGCCTGCACAACCGTCACGCACCGGCCTCAGACGCCGCACCGCTGCAGCGCGCCGACCTGCCGTGGCTGGCCGGCGCGATCGCGGCGGGCGGGGTGGCCGGCCCGGCCTTGCTGATGCTCGGGCTATCGAGCACGCCGGCGGCGACGAGCGCGTTGCTGCTCAATCTCGAAGGCGTGCTGACGGCCGTCATCGCATGGGTGGTGTTTCGCGAGAACGTGGATACGCAGGTGTTCCTCGGGATGGTCGCGATCGTCGCCGGCGGCACGCTGCTGTCGTGGACGCCAGGCCGGGCCGGTGTGCCGGTCGGTGCGTTGCTGATCGTCGGCGCATGCCTGTGCTGGGCGATCGACAACAACCTGACCCGCAAGGTGGCCGCGAACGATGCGATGGTCATCGCGTGCGTGAAGGGGCTGATTGCAGGGCCCGTGAACATCGGCATTGCGCTGGCGACCGGCGCGACGCTGCCGGCTCTCCCGGTCACGGCCGCCGCGATGCTGACGGGGCTCGGCGGCTACGGGATCAGCCTCGTGCTGTTCGTCGTCGCGCTGCGTCATCTCGGCAGCGCGCGCACGGGCGCGTATTTCTCGGTCGCGCCGTTGTTCGGCGTCGTGCTGTCGCTGCTGATCTGGCCCGCGCTGCCGCCCGCGACGTTCTGGATCGCTGCCGCGCTGATGGCGCTCGGTATCTGGCTGCACGTTCGCGAGCGGCATGAACACACGCATACGCACGAGCGGCTCGAGCACACGCACCGCCATCGGCACGACGAACATCACCAGCATGCGCACGACTTTACGTATGACGGCAACGAACCGCACACGCATCCGCACGTGCATCTGCCGATCACGCACAGCCATGCGCATTTTCCGGACATTCATCACCGGCACCGGCATTGACCGCGCCACGAACGGCGGACGACGCGGCGCGTAAGGTAACCGTTTATGGGGCGTGCACGGCATCGCGCTCGCATCCGTTGACAGTGCCGCCGGGGCGCGGTCGCAACAACGGGGGCGAGCCGGGCGTTCGCTCTGGATCGACCGGGGCGGCAATCCGTCCGGATCGATCGGTGCGTCAACCCTGCCGCCTCAGGCTTCGCGCTTGGGCCGGTGCACGCGCGGTCAACCGGTCGTTTGTTCGGGAATGCCCGCTGCTGGCACGTCGTCGAAGAGCGTGCGGAAGTTCGCGAACCGGAAGCGGCGACTGAACCAACTCGTCGCCGCATTGGATTTGCGGTACGGATGGAATTCCGGCAACGGGGCGCGGCGCTCGATGTGCATCCAGCCGCGAGCCGCGGTCGTGCCAGGTTTCAGCGAACCCCGGTTTTGCGTAGAAGCGAGAGGCGGCTTCGGAGCCGCACGATGGCAGGCTGGGCGGCCGCAACGCCGGCCAACGCGGATGCTTCGGATGGCGATGCGACGAATCGAATCGGCAGCACGGGCTACGGTGGCGATTATCGCGCTTGAGGAAAGCAGAAGCCGAAATCCTCGCAGCCCGGGCACCCTGGCGCGGGGCCCGGCGCCACATCGAGCGATGCGGCCACTTCCTGCGCGAGAAATTTTTTCCAGCGCAGGTGAGTGACGTTGCGTGCGGCAAGCGCGGGGAAATAGCGATCGAGCATCGCGGATACCGCGTCGCGCCCGTCGAGCCCGAGATCGCGCCACAGATGATCGGGGCGCAGGCAGGCGTGCGCGATGATCGACGCGAGATAGCCGGCGTCGTCGCGGTCGACGGCGGGATTCGCGTCGTCCATCAGCCGCGCGTGCAGCGTCGCGACGAACGCGGCGTGAGTGGATGGCAGCAGTGCTATCGCGGCCGTTGGCACGAGCGCCGCGGCGTCGGCCGCAGGCAGGCGCGGAAACTGCCGCGCCAGCACGGCGGCCAGTTGCGGATGAGACAGGCCGAGCAGCCCGAGTTCGTCGCGGCGCGCACGTGCCGCAACGAGCGCGCCGAACAGGCGTGCGTCGGGCGTGTCGGCGTTTGCGGCTGCGGACAGCAGCGACTGCAGCGCCCGTTGTCGAGCGTCATCGAACGCGGCGGTCATCGTAGGCATCGGCGCAACAGCCGCACGGTGCGATCCGCATGATCCGCACGAATGCGCGGTGCCGAACGGATCGCCATCGCCATCACGATCGTCACGCGTTCACTCGACGCCGACGATCACGCTCGATGCCTTGAAGATCGCGGACGCAGCCGTGCCGCTCGCGAGGCCGAGGCGATCGACGCTGTCGTTGGTGACGATCGCGACGATCTCGGCGCCGCCCGCGGCCTTGACCACGACTTCCGAATTGACCGCGCCTTTCGTGACCGACGATACGGTGCCCGCGACGCAGTTGCGGGCCGACACCTTGCTGCTGTCGACGTCGACCATCACGATGACCGAAGACGCCTTCACGAGTGCGAACGCCTTCGAGCCGGCCGCGAGGCCCAGCGAAGCCGCGCTGCCGTGGGTGATCACGGCGACGATGTCGAGGCCGTCCTGCGTCCGGAGCGTGATTTCGTCGTTGACGGCACCGGCCTTGACGGCGCTGACCTGGCCGGCGAAATGGTTGCGGGCGCTGGTTCGCATGATGGATCTCCGGAAAATGAACCGCCCGGCGGGCGGCGAGTAAAAGACGGGAAAAGCGCGGACGAGTTTACCTTCAATGCCGGCCCATTGCGGCTCGGGTTTGCGATGCCCGGCATTCCGGTTGCGCACGGTCGCGCGGCTGCCCGGGGTGCCATTCGTTGGACGCTTCCGGCGAGCCCAGGCTGGCCGCGCGCGCGTCACCCGGCGAGCTGATCAGCGGATGGCGCGCATAGCGCGGCAAACGCGCTTCCCGTTCTTCACCGGCAGGTTACTCGGCTGCGGTCACGGCGGCCGAGGCCGCCGATGCACCGCTTGCGGGTGCCGGCTTCGGCGTCTGTTTCGATATCTGTTTCGACGCGTCGGATGCGGATGCCGCATCGTCATCCCATCCGCCGCCGAGCGCGAGGAAGAGCCGCACCTGGTCGGCCGCGACCTGGCCTTCGGCTGCCGCCACCTGCGCCTGCACGCTCGTCAGCGTGCGCGTCGCGTCGAGGTCGGAGATGAACGACTCGCGGCCGGCCATATAGAGACGATGCGTTTCGTCGGCGGAACTGCGTGCCGATTCATAAGCCGTGCGCAGTGCTTCCGTGCGCTGCACGTCGGCCGCGTAGGTTGCGAGGCTCGACTGCGTCTCGCGCAGCGCGTTCAGCACGACACCGTCGAAGTGCGCGAGCGCGCCGCCCGTCGCGGCTTCGGCTTCGCGCACTCGCGCACGCTGGCCGTTGACGGGGAACGACCAGCTGATCAGCGGGCCGAACGACCAGCGATTCGTGTTGGACGAGAACAGGTCGGCAGCGACACCGACCGAGCCGGCCGACGCACCGATGCTGATCGACGGGTACAGCGCGGCGGTTGCCACCCCGATGCGCGCGGTCGCGGCAGCGAGTTGCCGCTCGGCTTCGCGCACGTCCGGGCGGCGGCGCAGCAGCGCGGCACCGTCGCCGATCGGAATCGGCTGGCGCAGCTTCGGCAGGCGCTCGCATTCGGCGACGGCCTTCGGCAGGTCGGCCGGCGAGCGCGCGAGCAGCGCGGCGAGCTGGTATTGCGCGACCTTGCGGCGGCCTTCGAAGCGCGGGATGTCGGCGGCGAGGGTGCGCACCTGCGTCACGCCGCGCGTCACGTCGGTCTGGTTGCCGCGCCCGGCATCGCGCAGCCGCTGCGACAGCGCGACGCGCTGCTTCTGCAGCGCGAGCGACTGCTTCGCGACGGCCAGCTCGTCGCCGGCCGAGCACGATTCGACGTACGCGCGCACGACGTCGGCGACGACCGTGATGCGTGCCAGGTCGCCGGCGGCCCTGACGGCCTCGCTGTCCGCGCGCGCGGCTTCGACGCCGCGCCGCAGCTTGCCGAAGAGGTCGATCTCGTACGACACATTGATGCCGACCGCGCCTTCGTTGACGACCGGCAGCTTGTTCTCGAGCAGGTATTGCTCGGCCGATTCCTGCGCGCGCTGCACGGCGGCTTCCGCGCCGCCCGAGAAGCCGCCCTGCTGGCTCGCGACTTCCAGCGCCGCGCGCGAGCGCGCGAGGTTGGCCGCGGCGACGCGCAGGTCGGTGTTCGACTTCAGTGCATCGCGCACGAGCGCGTTGAGCACGGGATCGTCGTAGAGCTGCCACCAGTTGCCGGGCACGGCGTCGCGCGACACGAGCGTGCCGTTCGCGTCGTCGAGCGCGTGGTTCGCGAGCGGCGCATTCACGTACGCCTGCTGCGGCAGCGTGTAATCGGGGCCGACGGACTTGCACGCGCCGAGTGCCAGCGCAAGCGGTGCGAGCGTCGCGGCGAGGCGCAGACCATGCCGCTTCATTGCGATGCTCCTGCTGCGCGGGCGGCCGTGGCGGAAGCCGTCGAACCCGGCGCGACGGGCGACGCCGTGCCGGCGCCTGCCGGCTTTGCGTTGTCGTTGCGACGCGTGTCGGCTTCGCGCATCGAGACGGTCGCGGTGCGGCCCGCGATCATGCGGAAATCGTCGGGCACTTCGTCGAGCACGACGCGCACCGGCACGCGTTGCGCGAGCCGCACCCAGCTGAATGCCGGGTTCACGTTCGGCAGCAGGTTCGCACCCTGCGTGCGGTCGCGATCCTCGATCGCGGCGACGATGCTCTGCACGTGGCCGCGCAGCGTATGCGGCTCACCCATCACGATGATGTCGACCGGCTGGCCGATGTGGATGCCGCGCAGCTTGGTTTCCTCGAAGTAGCCGTCGACGCGGAACGAATTGCGGTCGACGACCGACAGCACCGCGCGGCCGGCCGGCACGTATTCGCCGATGCGCGGCGCGCGGTCGTTCAGGTAGCCGTCTACGGGACTGACGATCGTCGTGCGCTGGAGGTTCAGCTTCGCGGTGTCGAGCGACACCTGCGCATCGGCGACGGCGGCTTCACCCTGTTCGACGCGCGTGCGGCTTTCCTCGACCTGTTCGCTCGCGACCAGGTTGCCGAGCTGCAGGTTGCGCGCGTATTCGCGCTTCGCCTGGGCGAGCGTCGCGCGGCGCTGGGCGAGCGTGGCTTCGGCGAGGCGTTCCGCGAGCGTGTAGCGGGCCTGGTCGATCACAAACAGCACCTGGCCGCGCTTGACCTCCTGGTTGTCGGCGACCTGCACCGACGTGATGAGGCCCGCCACGTCCGGCGCGACCTGGATCACGTCGGCGCGCACGTGACCGTCGCGGGTCCACGGCGAGAACATGTAGTAGTTGACGATGCGCCACAGCACGACGGCCGCCACGACGACGACGATCAGGGTAAGCAGGATTTGCCCTGCCGAGAGCCAGGTTTTTTTCACGGTTAGCTAGCCACGAGATGGTGGGAAACGATCACGACGGCGGCAAACACGAATACGTAGATGCCGAGGTCGAAGATCGAACGGTGCCAGACGAGGCGGTAGAAGCCGACGCGCTCGAGCACGGCGCGCACGACGATGTTGATCAGGTAGGCGATCAGCATCAGCACGAGCGGGGCCGGCACGAATACGCCGAAGATGTCGATTTCGCCGATCATGGTCGCGGTCGGAAAGACGGATGGGAAAGCGGGATCATGCGCGTGCTCCGTCGGGCGCCTGCGGCGGCTGCCCCGCCGCGGCCGGATACAGCGACAGGCGCAGGCCGACGAGCGCGTGCAGCGTGTCGCGCAGCCGGCGATGCGCGGCGGGCGTGGCCGGCGCAGCGGGCGCGGCGCCGTGTTCCGCCGGCGTGGCGCCCGGCAGGTTGCGGCCCGCGACGCGCTGCAGCGCGTCGTCGATCGTCGCGAGCAGCGCGGGCGGTGCCGGCTGGCGCGCGTTCGCGGCCGCGCAGCGTGCGTAGTGGTCGGTGACGCCGGCCAGCACGCGGTCGATCGCGTCGGGCACGTCGCCCGACAGCCGGCGGCGCGAGCGGCGCAGGTCGAGCGCATTCAGTGCGATGCGCAGGTCGCGGAAGCTTTCGATCGACGGATGACGGTGGTCGTCGGACGCGCCGAGGCGCGGCAGCAACTGCGTGACGCGGTCGAGCATCCGTGACGCGTGGTTGCGCTGGTCGTCGAGCGGCTGCGTCGACGCGGAGCGCACGACGTCTTCCCAGCCCGAGCGCAGCAGGCGCCGCACCGCGAGCTCGGCGCCGAACGGCCGCGTCGCACGCGTCCACACATACGCGAACAGCAGCCCGGCGACGCCCGCGAGGTTGCTGTTCAGGAATACGAAGAAATCGGCGTCGTACGCACCCTGGATGCTGATGAAGGTGGCGGTGTTCACGGCGACGAGCATCGTCACCATGTTGAACTGCGGGCGCGGCAGCAGCGTGCCGATCAGGATGAACGGCCCCGCGAACATCACGACGAGCATCGCGAAATCGTGCACGTGCGGCAGCACGACGAACAGGTACAGGCCCGCGAACACGACGCTCGCGGTCGTCGCGAGGAAGAACTTGAACACCAGCGGCGCCGGCTCGTCGAGCGCGGCGAAGAAGCTGCACGACACGGCCACGAGCGTGACGGCCGCGGCGCCGTCGTGCCACCCGGACGCGATCCACAGCCAGCTCGCGAACACGATCGCGGCGGCGACGGTCAGCGTCGAGAACAGCATCATCCCGCGATCGAAGAAGCGCTCGGTGCCGCCGAGCCGCCAGTGCCGGTAGCGCGGCTGCCAGACGCCCGATTCGTTGCCGATCAGCGCGCGCAGCGAGCGGCAGTCCTGCCAGATGTCGATGACCTGGCGCAGCCGCCACAGCGCGTTCGACAGCAGCGCGCCGTCCCAGCTCGCGAGCGCGTCGTCGGCCGGCTGCAGCGCGGCAATGCGTTCGCGCAGGCGCTCCGCGACCGGGTCGTCGGTCATGTCGCCGTCGTTGCCGGCCTTGACGGCCGGCAACGGTGCGTCGAACCATTTCGCGGCATCGGCAAGCAGGTCGTCCAGCCCGGCCGGCCGGATATGCAGGTCGCGCATCAGCGCGATCAACGGATCGGCGAGCGACGACATCAGCGGCAGGAACAACTGCATCCGGCCCGCGAGCGCCTGCGCACGCGCGAGGATGCGCGGATGCGCATGGTCGTAGCTCAGCTGGCTCAGCAGGAATTCGAGGCCCGTGATGGTTGCCGCGAGTCGTTGCCGGCACGCGGACAGCGCCTTGCCGGCAATGTGCCCGGACAGCGTCTCGCGGCCGTAGAACGCGGCGTCCTTGAACCATGCATCGGTACGCTCGATCAGCGTCGGCGCGAGCCGGTTCGGGAAGATGGCGCTGCCGACCACGCTCGCGCAGACGATGCCGAGCACGATCTCCTCGGTACGCGCGATCGCGACGTCGAACACGGTGGACGGATCGGTCACGGTCGGCAACGCGACGAGCGGCATCGTATAGCCGGCGAGCATGAACACGTAGCTGCGCGCGGTGCGGTCGGAGATCGCGAGATAGAGCAGCGTGCCGCACCAGGTGGCGACGATGATCGCGAACAGCAGCGGCGTCTCGACGAACGGCGGCACGAAGAAGATCGCGGCAGCCGCGCCGAGCGCGGTGCCGAGCGCGCGATACAGCGCCTTCGAGCGTGTCGCGCCGACGAACGGGTTCGACACGATGTAGACGCTCGCCATCGCCCAGTACGGGCGCGGCAACTGGAAATACAGGCCGAGGTACAGCGCCAGCATCGACGCGGCGAACGTCTTGCCCGAGAACAGCCAGTCGCGAAGGCTCGGATAGGTCATGACGTGGCGTTGCCGGTGCGGGATGCGCGCGCGGCGGGCGTGGGCGATTCGGATGCATTGAATGCGTCGAGCACGCGCAGCGTCGCTTCGAGATCAGCGCGCGTGACCCCCTTGAGCACCTGCGCACGCAGCACGCGCAGGTCTTCCTCCATCTTCGCGGTGACCGCGCGGCCGGCGGCCGTCAGCGAGATCGTCTTCGCGCGGCGATCGTGCGGATCCTCGTCGCGGCGCGCAAGGCCGGCCGCGCACAGCTGGTCGAGCAGGCGCACGAGCGACGGCCCTTCGATGCCGACGTGTTCGGCGAGCGTGCCTTGCCGCACGCCTTCGCCGAGGCGCCCGGCGATCAGCAACGGGGTCGCGCAGGCCTCGGACACGTTGTACGCGTTCAGTACGCCGTCACTGGTGCGGCGCCACTTGCGCGCGGACAGCACGAGCAGGCTGCTGACGGCGAGGCGGAGGTCGTGCAGATTGGTCATGGGCGAGATGATAGGGGCAAAATAATTCGATAGCAAACTATCGTTTTTGTCACCCGTATGACACGTCGTGGCCGGCCCGTCTGAAGCAATTTAGGCGGCGTGCCGGCGGTGGTCAAGCCGCAAGGATGTCGGCCCGGCCCGCGCGCGGCGACCGCGATCGAATGATCAGACGAAAACCGTCCGGCGCGGCCACGTGGCGGGGGAGGCAGGACAGGCGGGTTCGAAGCCGGGAATCGGGAAGGGATTCGGGAATTCCGGCTTCGCGAAACGGTGCGCGGCGTGCATATTGAACCCGTTGCAAGCCTCCCGGAGATTCCGCACGTGTCCACCCCATCCTCGCAGCCGTCCGCCCCGGCGTCGCTCGACGCGTGGCTCGGCAAGACCGAAACGCTCGGCGACGACATCACCGCGTTCCCGCTGAACGCGCTGGCCGCCACGCTCGACCGCCCGTCGCCCGGCGACGTCGTGCCGCCGATGTGGCACTGGCTCTATTTCCTGCCTGTCGCGCCGCTGGCCGAAGTCGGCCCCGACGGCCACCCGAAGCGCGGCGCTTTCCTGCCGCCCGTGCCGCTGCCGCGCCGCATGTGGGCCGGCGGCCGCCTGACGTTCCATGCGCCGCTGCGCACCGGACGGCGCGCGATACGCGAATCGACGATCGTGAACCTCGAGGACAAGACGGGCCGCAGCGGACGGCTCGTCTTCGTGACGGTGCAGCACCGGATCGAGTGCGACGGCGTGCTGTGCGTCGAGGAGGAGCACGACATCGTCTATCGCGATGCGCCGCAGCCGGGCGCACCCGTGCCGAAGCCGATCGCGGCGCCGGCAGGCGACGCGTGGTCGCGCACGGTCACGGCCGACGCGGTGCTGCTGTTCCGCTATTCGGCGCTGACCTTCAACGGCCACCGCATCCACTACGACCGAAGCTACGTGACGCAGGAGGAGGGTTATCCGGGGCTCGTCGTGCACGGCCCGCTGATCGCGACGCTGCTCGTCGACCTCGTGCGGCGCGAACGGCCCGATGCCGTGCTCGCGAGCTTTGCGTTCCGCGCGGTGCGCCCGACGTTCGACGGGGAGCCGTTCACGCTGTGCGGCAAGCCGTCGGACGACGGCAAGACGATCGAGCTGTGGGCGAAGGATCGCGACGGCTGGCTGACGATGCAGGCCACCGCGACCGTCGCGTGACGGGCGCCGTTCGGTTCGTCCGCGACGTGGCAGGAGCCGTACGCGGACGACCGATGGTGCCCGCCGCAGCTGCTCGGGCGGGCATGCGGGCGGGCCCCGGCGCTTGTCGCGAAACCGCTGTAAGCTGCGAGCAGGCCGCGTGCCGTCGTGCCGGACGGTGCGGCGCGCGGCCGGCCCTTCCACCTTCCACGCATCGCATCAGGAGCACGTATCTTGGCCACCTACATTGTGTTTACACGTGAAAGCACGCAGGACCAGCACGAACTCGACGTCTACCAGAGCAAGGTCGGCGCGACGCTCGCCGGGCATCCGGTCAAGGTGCTCGCCGCTTACGGCCCGCAGGAAACACTGGAGGGCGAAGGCCCGGAAGGTGTCGTGATCGTCGAGTTTCCGTCGAAGGAAGCCGCGCACGCGTGGTATCACGGCCCCGAATACCAGGACGTCGTCCAGCATCGTTTCAAGGGCGCGCGCTATCGCGCCGTGCTGGTCGAGGGCGTCTGAACGACCCGCAACGGGCGCTTCCGGCGGCGCGCTGCGACGCCGGACGCCCGGCACGCCCATGAACACATCGAACCCCGCCACTGCGACCGTCCGACCGCCGATGGGCCGCGCCACGACCGTGCTGCTCGCGATCAGCGTCGTGCTCTATCTGGTCGCCATGTTTACCGCGCCGTTCCGCACGGGCGCACCCGATCCGCATCCATGGGCCGACGGCTGGCAGGTGCTGCTGACCGGCTGGATGGGCCTTTTCTTCGGCATCTTCGCGTGGCTCGCGAACCCGCTCGTGTTCGCGGCCTGGTGGCTGATCGCGAAGCGCCGGCGCACGCAGGCGCTCGCGCTGGCCGGGCTCGCGCTGCTGTTCGGGTTGAGCTTCCTGACGCAGCATCGGATCGTCGTCAATGAAGCCGGCGGGGTCGAGCCGGTTCATCTCGATGCAATCGGCTACTGGTGCTGGCTCGCGGGTTTCGGCGCGGCCGCAATCGGCGCCGCGCTGTTGCCGGGGCGAACCGGGACGCGCGCGGCAGGTTGATGCGGGCCGCCCGCATCAACCTGCCGCCACCGCTTATCGCACGTGCGGCTGCAACGCGCGCAACCAGTACGACACCGCCACCGCACCGCCATCCGGCGAGCCGATCGCGCGCTCGCCGAGATAACTCGCACGCCCCGCGCGCGGCGTCATCTGCGCGGTTTCCTGGGCACCGCGCTCGGCGGCTTCGACCGCCGCCGCCCATGCGCCCGCGGGATCGCGATCGTTGTCGAGCGCTCGTTCGAATGCCGCGACGGCCGGCACCAGCGCATCGAGCATCGTCCGGTCGCCGGCGTGCGCGCCGCCCAGTTCGCTGATCGAATCCACCGCGCCGTGGAACGCCGCGGCCCAGTCGCGTGCCGACGGCTCGGCGACATCGGCCAGCCGGCGCGATGCGCGCAGCAGCGCGGTCGCATAAAACGGCCCCGAGCTGCCGGCGATGGCGCGGCGCAACGCGGCGCCGAGCGCCGCGAGTACGCCGGCCGGCGAGCCGTATGCGGTTTCCGGCAGCGCGAGGATCGCCTGTGCGGCGCGCAGCATGCTCGCACCGAGATCGCCGTCGCCGGCGGCCGCATCGAGGTCCGTCAGCGTCTGCTCATGATCGATCAGCGTCTGCGCGACCGCGTGCAGTGCCGGTTGCAGGCGCGCGGCCCACGCGCGGCCGGTCGCATCGAGCGGCGGCAGCGGCGCTTCTTGCGCAGCGGCCGCGGCCACGCGGATCTGCGTATTCACCGCGCCGCCGCCCGGCCATGCGCGCGCCTGCGTCGGCGCGTCGAGCAGCACCGCGCGTTCGTCGTTCAGCCGCAGCACGGAAATCGAGCAGCCGGGCATGTTCAATGCCGACAGGAACGTGCCGGCCCACGCGCGTGAGACGACGATGCCGCGCCGCGTCAGGTTGTCGTGCGCGGCGCGCAGCACGATGGCGAGTTCCATGTCCGGCGTCGCGCCGAGGCCGTTGACGAACAGCGCGACGCGTTCGCCGCGGTCGAGCACGAGATCGGCGACGATGCTCGACAGCAGCGTGTCGGCCAGCGCATCGGCCGGCAGCGGCGCGCGGCGTTCGACGCCTTTCTCGCCGTGGATGCCGAGGCCGAGTTCGATCTCGTGATCGCCAAGGCTGAAGCCCGACTTGTCGGCGCCGGGGATCGTGCAGCCGTCGAGCGCGACGCCCATCGTGCCCAGCTCGGCCGCCGCGTCGCGCGCGATGGCCGCGACGCGTGCGAGTGGCAGCCCGCGCGCGGCAGCCGCGCCGGCGAGCTTGTGGATCAGCACGGTGCCGGCGATCCCGCGCCGCTGGCCGCGCTCGACGCGGCCGCGCAGCGAGACGTCGTCGGCGACGATCACCGTCTCGACCGGAATGCCTTCCGCACGCGCGAGCTCGGCGGCGAGCCCGAAATTGAGCCGGTCGCCCGTGTAGTTCTTCACGATCAGCAGTGCGCCGTTCGGGCCCGCGCTGGCGCGGATCGCGGCGAGTATGGGTGTACAACAAAGTTTGCTCGAATGAAGAACGCATCGTTCACGTACAACAAAGTCTGCTTCTTTGCAGAAATTCGTTGTGCAATGCACAACATCCAAGGCCTCCTCGTGCCCGTTGGCCCTGCCTCAGGTCTCGAGATTTGCTCAGCGCGCGTCTATTCCTCCGGGAAGCCCTCCCACGCGAGCGCTCGAAGGTGGCTATCTCCCTCGCACCTCAGCTCTCAGCTTCCACGGGTGCTGGGCGATGTTCACGCTGGACCCTGCGATGGCGTCGTGGGTACTTGCCCTTTCATCTTGTACGCAGAGCTTTGCGCGAACGTGAGTCTTCTTCTCGTGGTTGCACAAGAAATGCTGTTTCTTGCAAGTGAGTTTACTGACTTCGGCATGCGCTCTCGATCGATCTATACGGTAACGGGAACACGTTGCTGCGCAAGTGCGCGGTGACAAACGTACCCGAGCTACGCAATTCGTTGCGTGGCAATACCTCTCTCAAAACTACTAGGAAATAGCAATGCAAGGTATTCGCAGATTTAGTGGCGGTGAACGAGCCGTGTCAATTGGAACCCTGGAGGAGTTGCAGTCGTTCCCGATGCACTGGAAGTGGAAGCAGGCAGCGGGTATGCCCGGCAATATTCCTGTGTTGACCTGTCCGATATCGATGGAGGACTACGACTATCTTTCGTCGAATCAAGGGCGGTCCAATTTCGGCTTTGGTCGGGTGCAGTTGAGCAGCGGCATGCTAATGACTATCCGAATGCAGCTCAGGGGCCTGCAGGTCTACTGGCTTGCCGAAATGACGGACCCGGAGATTTGGCGCGCCATCAAGATGTGGCAGCAGGCTAAGCGTGTTCCGATTGCGTTCAAGATTGACGCTGGTGCTGGGTGGGACGTGACCTTCTGTGCCCACGAAATTCCGGAGGAAAAACTGAGTAACGAAGTTTTTCGGACGCCAGACTGTGAACCGACTTGGCACACATGGCATAGCTTGGCAACGGTGGCAGGCAGTGGCCTCATGCAGAAGCAAGCTACGACCGACATCGAGGGCGTCCCCTTGCGGCGCGTGCTGGTCAACGCAATGCTGACGAAGCGCCTCGAGCGATTCATCAACGAAAGGCCATCGATTGTGCCGCCGGTGATTGTTGCGTCGGCAGCGTGAGCAGTTCTATTTAGCACTCTCTACATGATGCGCGGTCGACGACCGCGCATTACTTATCGAGACAAGCAATGCATGCTCGTATGTGTCGACATGCCGCACGTTGCTTGCTATATCAAACGCCCCTTCAAGGTAGCAACGTATGGTGAACCCTTGAGGCATCGACTGAAACGTAACCAAGTGCGCGACGGATCACAGGCGTATCGAACTATCTGATGCGTACAGCCGGGCAGAAGGCTTGGCATCTACATTTACGAGGTTGTATGGGAGTCTATTTTGTAGCTTGGACGGGGCTGAAGAAGCTTGATGTTGGGGTTGTTTCCGACTGCAAAGAAACATCGCTCGAGGACTCGTGCTCGGAGGACGTTGTAGTGGTGGCCGGCAATCCGGATTGTCCTCAAAATGCAGAGGGACTGGAAGTCGGGGCCAGCTATGAGTTCGAGGCGGAGCAGTGGTTCAGAGTCAGTACCAACCGTCACGAGTATCGGAACTGGCTCAATCAGCTGGCGGAATTGGTCAGCTATTACTGGGAGAATCTCGACGCAGACGGGATTGGCCCGTTCGGTGAACTGATCCACTACGGACAGCATGCCGGAACTATCGGCGCAATCGCATCCGCGAAGCTCGTTGCCGACTTCGACAGGTGGGACCAGTGTGCTCAGTCGTTCACGAACGATACCTTCTACACGTTGTATGCCTTCATGCGGTCGATGTTCCAGTACGCGGCGACCAACGGTGCCGTGGCGCTGCGGAGTTGCTGATTCCCTGGAGGCCGGGAGCTTGGTAGCGAACTGCCTCTGCAGGGTTGCCGTCGCGGAATTTGGCAAAACATTGCCATAGCTTGTTCTCCTGGTGATGGCGATAGTTGAGCCGTCGGAACTACCCGACCTAACCAACAGGAGAACCACATGAACACCTTTAACGTCGACACGAACAATCCGAACTGGCCGAGCCGCACGGGCAATCCTTCCGGCGGCGGCCGCGGCAACAACACTCCAGGCAAGGGCAAGTAAGCGCCCACGCTACAGGATTTTCTTGCCGTGCGCTGTCCTCGCCAGTTTGGTGAGGGCAGCACCATTTTTGCGTTGGAAGTCCAACCAGAATGGGTAGCGAGCGGCCGCCCAAGACTCGAAGTCGGAGTGGCCGAAAGGGTAGGCTGGCCATGGCCAAAAGGCTGATGGTTCGCCATGCTCGCGCGTTTTGGTCGCGATGGTTTGGCACATGTAGGCTATCAAATTGACGACCTTCGCGGCACCGTACTGCTGATACAGGATGTCTTCCGGGTCTTTGTCGAGTCCATACGCAGCCATCAAGGCTGACACAGTTCCGGTGTCGGGAAAATGCTTCCCCGAACTCCATCTGTAAAGCGTCCCTATCTCCACATCGGGAACGCTTTGACCCTTGTCGAGCACATCAGCTACCGAGGTCACGCCTACCCGCCGCTTCAGTTCGTCGAAAAGCAAGCTGGTTGGGTTGCGGCCTGGTTGCGTCTTTGATGGAATCAGGTTTGCAAATTGAGGTGCCGGTAGGCCTCGCTTATCGGCGGAATCGAGGTCCCATGCAGCTAGCCAGCCCAGGTGAGCATCCAGGGACATGGCAGAAGTCAGCGGGCGCAATGCATCCATATCCGAGGCCTTGTGCAGTGCCTCCGCGGCCTCCGGCCAAAGCAGTGCCTTCAACAGAGGGTGCGCAGATATGTAGTCGACGGCACCTGACGAGTCTCCAATCGCGAATAGGTGCTGAGCGTACCGGCCCGAACGTTCCAGCAAGACCCGGTGACAGTGCCGGCGTTGCCACGAGCGGGGCTCCGTGCCAAAGCTGAGGAGTGCAGTCTCGACAAAGGTCAGATTGTCGACGCGTTGTTTGGCTTGCTCGCAGCCGTCGATGGCCAGCTTCAGGTCAGCAAGGAACGCTGGCGAGTTCCCTGGCGCCTCAAGCTTGCTCAGAAGCTCGCCGAGCGTTTTCATGATGCGCTTCTCGTTGGATGGGTTCTGAGTTTTACGCGTCAAACGCCGGTACAAATGCCCTAGGCCGGCGTCGTCGAACGAAGCCTGAACGGACATACCAAACAGCTTGAGGTAGGCATCCGGTAGAAAGCTGAAAAGTCCGACCACCTGGAGGGGCGCGGGATGGCCCTCGAAGGGATAGCGGATGGAAAGCTGTTTGCTCATTGTCGTTTGGCCCTCGACTTGTTCTTCTACGAAGCTGGTCGCTGAGAAACATACCCGAAGCTGACGGACAGTGGTCAGCAACGCTTCCAGGGCGACCTTGCGGAGCACTTCTCACTGCGGTCGGTGTTCCGTAGAGGCTGTTTCCGGTTGATTGCATCAGTTCAGATTCAGACCGAACGTGCGCGAACCCAGCGCGACTTTCCAATATGACTCGCGCCGGATCACCTCCTGGCGGGATGTATCGGCTGGCAACACTTCGAGCAGCGTGAACCGCAGATCAAGCTCGCGCCCTGGCGTAGCGGCGAGCAACTGCGCAAGCAGCTTGTTTCCTCCGTGTCCTGTGGTCGCATAGTTGTTCCAACGTTGTAGCACCCCTTGTGCGCCCGAGGCCGAACCCACATAGTGTTGGCCGCCGCGCTCGTCCGTGATCAGATAGATTCCAAACACACCAGCCAACCCCTGTTGCCAGGCGGTGTCACGCAGTGCAATCCGCAGTTCTGCCATAACGAGTGAGACACCAGTGAGTCCCTGGAACGGTACCGCCGATTCGAGCTGTGCTGTGATGCTGTACCGCCGGCCCATCCGCATGGGCGATTGACTGCAAGTGCTTGGCTCTGCCCCGTGTGCAATTTGCTCGAATGGTAAGTTTGTTGCCCGGCGTACTCGTTTAGTTTTCTCTGGTCGCAGGACACGTCGCCAGGCCACTTCCTTTCCGGTCCACGCGATTTCAAGCTTCAAACGCAGATCGGCAAGCAGATCGAGCTCGCGCAAATCGTGGTAGTACCCGCCCCAGCTCTCGTGCAACGGCTCGAAACTGCCCTCAAGTAGTCCCCGACGAATCGCCTCGCCGGGCGGAAGCACACCCTCGACACGCCAGACGCCCAGCAGCAGGGCATGGCCGGGCCGATTACCGTAAAACGCTACGAGCAGGCTTCCTGCGGGCATCTCTCTGGGTTGCATCGCCTGATACAGATTCAGTGCGCGCGTACCGATATATTTCACGAGGGGATACCGCTTATCCTTGTGGCGCATGAGTGTGATCTGCTGTGCTGCTGGATCGACACCGGCGTTCTTTAGAAGGTCTAGTAGGTCTTCAAACATGGGACTCGCCTGTAACTGCATACTGACGATGACGGAAAGCGACCGTCCCTCCGACACCGAAAATTTACGTCCCTCCGGGAGCGCGTCAACACCGTAAAGTCGACGGCCGTTCTGGGTTGCGGATTCAACTGGTTGCCTCATCGCTCAGCAGCGACCGACGCAGCGTGGTCAGTTGCGGTCACTCCGCAATACCAAATCGAGCGACCGCTTCGGAGCGCCCCAGGCATTTTGCACACCTAGCCTGCCGGGGCGCGCATTGGGCACAATCCTCCATTTCCCGTACGGGTGCGTCTGTGAACACGGTGCCAACGGATACTTGTCGTGGACCACACTGACAAACATTGTCTCGACGGATTGAAAGACCGATACCGGTTGCGGCCTCTTTTTAGTGGACAAATGCGGCATCCTCAACCACACCGTCGTTGTTATATCTCAGTGCGAGGCTCACTTCGCCGTTGTCATGCGTGAGCTGCTGCGTGCTTTGCTCCAGTTTCTGCATGAGCTCCTCAAAGTGCGACGTTTGAAGTCTCGCGTCCGCCCGCCGTTCATTTACGAGGCGATGAATTTCCGTCCTGCGATAGTCCAGCATCTCGTCGCTCGTGAAACGGGACTTCTGAAGTAGCACATTGGCCTTCCCAACCGCTTCGCTGCCGAACGTATCGACTAGTTTGATCCACTCCTCGACTTCAGGGCACATGCGCGTATATTTGCGCCCTGCAGGATCAAGGTAGGTGACAATCATGTTCGTCACCGCGGCCAGTTGCAACAGCAGGCCATAACGTACAAGTAGCGGCTGGATTTTCTGCACCAGGCCCAGAAGTTCCTTGTGTGTATTCCCGGTGCCGAACGTATCCTTGTCTGTTAGCTCCCTGATGCGCCGCGTCAAATCAGCGAGGTCGCCTTGAACCTTGTTTCGCCAGGAAAATCCCATGTGATTGATGCTCTCAATCACATGTGACTTTTCGCTCGAAAGTTCGATGGGGCGCTGCGCATCCTTCATGTGGTGTGCGATTTCGCTCAGATAGGCAATGGCGCCAGAAATGTTGGATTGATCCGTGGTTTCAAGCCGGTCGATAAGCTCAGAAATGCCGTTTTTGATTTTTCCGAGGCTACGTTCGATATCAGCAAGGTGGGCCTGCGCCACGGCGATACTGACGAGTTGGAATGCTCCTGCGGCTAGTTGACGGGCCGAGCCCGCCTGCACAATCCGCCCTTTACCCGCTACCTTCCCGGTCACATCGACGGCGTCGGCCAGAACCTCCCCGGACTTCGTCTGCATGAGCGTATAGGTTCCGTCTTTCAGGCCCTGCGCGATTTCAGGCTTGAAGACCAACCGTATAGTCTTTCCGGGAATGCTCGCACCCCCTTTCAGAAAGTCGGAAGCAAGCTGGCCCATTCTGTTGATATCGTCACTCGATGAATCGAGCCGTCGTGCCGTAAACGGTATGCGTGACATTTCCTCAACGTTCATGACGACGATGCCCTCGGAATCGACGAGCTCGACGTTATGAAAAGCCTCGTGCACCGGATGTACAGAGGCCGGATCAGCGACAGCTCGCACGACCTCGACGGGAGCAGCAGCAATTGTCGAGCTCTCACCACGTTGAGGACCTCGCCTCTGTCCAGCCTTGTAAGCAAAAAAAACAGCTAGAAGGGCGATCAGCACGATCGAGACGATTACAGTTGTCACAGATACATCCCCGAAATTTAATGTGGATCCGGTCTTTTCTGATCAATTCGTCTCACACGAGACCCACGTTTTTAACGAATCTACAGTTTGCCAGAAGACTCCATTCATCTGTCCGGAATCTCTGTCAACTCTGCGGAACAAGGGAGCCCTCGATAAGGTTAAGGGGCATGGACACCGAGCCGGAATTCGAAGCGTGCCAAACGGTCACGAAAGAATTTGAACCGCTGCGACCTCTCCACGTGTCGTGACTAATTGTCCTGGCAAAGCTTTGCCACCAATGGTCACTCGAGAATATTCGTTCGAATGCACGCTTCGGGTCGGATTCCGCCGAATGCAGTCGGACCGACGTCAGCATCCGGTGGTGGGGCGCCGTCGGGGCGCCAGTGCGATGCTGACGCGCGCGCCGGACACGAAGACGGGCACCTCGTTCATCGTCAATACCGAGAAAGCTCGCAAGGCGATCCCAAACCCGAACTCAAGAAACCCTGGCGCGTGACGATATCAGGATTTGGGTGCAACCGAGGATCTGATGCGCTCAGTTCAAAGGATGGCAGCGTCCGACCATTCGCATTCGTTCATAACCTGATCCAACACAAATAGTGGGTTTCATGAAGAGTAGCACCAGCGCAGAGATCAATGCGGAAATCTACAACGTGGGGCCGGCGTTGTTCGAGGCCATCCGGCATGCCGTCATGGAGGAGGCCACGCGTGACGCGAGCCCGGCGGAGCACCGCGCGAACAAGGCGAAACTGAAAAATGCCGTCGAGACTGTTCTCGCCGATGCAATTCCGGTTGATCTCGACCATCGTGGTTTGTGGCAGGTGCTGTGGGCGCGCATCGTCTATGCGGGCAAGCGGGCCTCGATTGCCACGGCGGAAATCAGCAGCATGCGTAACCTAGTCCCGCTGTTCCGCGATCTGGATCACTACGCGCCGGAGGCCTATGTCTTCGACGAAGCGGAGTGGAAGACATTCGCAGTGTCTTGGAAGGCGCGGCAGGAGACGGAGGTGCAGAAGTCCGCGTGGATCAAACTGTCGAAGGGTTCACCTGACTGGAATCCCGCTGCGCATTTCGCAAACGCGAAGACAACGCCAGGAGTCTGGAAGTTGCTCACCAAGGACGATGCTGCGTATCCGAACCTGAAATTCTCGACGAAGGTGGACAAGGTCAGGCGCTACCTCGCGGTGGCCGACTTTCTGCATCGGCATCGCGCGGCCGGGAAAACGCAGCCACTGGAGCATTACACCGACGGGCGCACACTGAGCCGTCACCATCTCATTGGCGAGGAATGGGTACAGGAGCGCAAGATGCTTGACGAAGTGCGCAAACGATTCGAAGCGCAACTCGGGCCGCTGACCGCCCTGCATACCATGATGGATCTCGGCCTGAACACGATCAAGCCCGACCGTGTAATGGCATATCTGTTCTCGCAACTGGGCTGGTTGCAGACCTTGCCTGCCAGCCTGAGCAAAGAGGAGGCGATGGCCGTTTACATCCGTGACGAGGTCACGCAGGAAATGACCATTCGTGCCGATGTGCTCGCGGCGAGTCTCGACAAGGCGGGTTATGAGCAGGCACATCGGTTGCTGGATATCTGGTTCGTGAAGTACGGACAGGATCCCGAGGAATTCTTCGGCATCGCGACCAACCTTCAGCAGAAGAGCAAGAGTATCCGCAAGGTCTTCGACGAACTTGACAGGAGTCAATCGAAGCACGACATGATCACGGTGGATGAAGCGCGGTCCATGTGGCCCATGCAGGAATTCGCCGCCATCGCGGTACACGGCGCGACAGGCAGATCGAAGCACCCACTCGGGCGGCAAACGAAGACAAGGACGAAGATGTCGCGCGTCGACGCCGAGCGGCTGTTCATGACCGAATGGCAGCGCGGGCACAGCGTTCGGCCCGATATCTATCCGGCAGGGCAGCCCGGCATAGCCAATGGGCCAAAGGAAGAAATTCTGTCCCTGATCGAGCGTCACACGGATCCGGAGGAAGCCTTCTTGTACGTGTTGATCGGTGAAGACGAGTAAGCGCGCGTTCGCATGCGTCGCTTTTGGGCTGATGGCAAAGGACCACGCCGCTTCATGCTTCGTGCGTCACGCGAGTCGCGGGGCAGAAATCCGCCCCCGCTTTCGTTCGTCGAGGGTGAAAGCGCGTACCGTTTGCTTCGCGAGTGACCTGCATGATCTTGTTGGCGAGTGTGCGCCCAGTTCGCACCGACTCGCGACGCTCAATGGCTACTCAACACACTTTCCTACCGCTGATGGACTCCCTCCAAACTCTCGCCGATCGCGTAGCGATTTATCTTACCGCCTATAAAAACTACGTGGATATCAAAACGAAGGCGGGTCTGCTCGACTCAGCCATCTTCGGAGAGTCTCTAGCGAGGGATCTTGTGAAGATCGTCTTCGGCTACAAGGATCTCGTTAACCTGAATCTCAAAAAGAGCTTTACCGCCGTCGACCTTGGCTCGTCGGAAGCCGCCTGTGCCGTTCAGGTAACTCTCACGACGAGTGCAGCCAAGATTGTCGAAACGCAGCAATTGTTCTTCAAGCATCACCTGGACGATACCTACAATCGGTTGATGGTCATCATCCTAAGGGACAAGACATCACGTTACCAAAATCGCCAGATCGTCCGACAGGCCGGCAGCTTCAGCTTCGATCCGAACAGGGATATTCTCGATTTGGGCGACCTGTTCAATATGTTGGTTGTCGAGGCTGAGCCAGCGAAGCTTGACGCGTTCGCCAAGAGACTGGAAGGCGTACTCGGGTCAACCATTCGTCCCAATCCGCAGGGCGCCGATCTGCCGGGAGAACACCTGCAAACTCTCTTCGATAGGCACAATGTCAGAACCACTGATGCGGTGCAGGCCCTCAAGCCGTTCGGTATGACTCGTCAAATCTTCTCGAGCACAATGAGCATTGCTGAACTGGCCAGCAGGGACCTCCTCCGGTTCGTTGCCGAGCAATTCTGGGTCAGCGAAGACTGGATCGACGGGACCTATGAACACATCTACAGCGGCGCATGCGGTGAGGAAAGGGGTACTGACTGGCGCCGTAGCTTGCGGGGCGCTTATGAGCTCGTTAAACGTCTCAGATCGAACGGAGAGACGCTCATCCTGATCATTCCGGCAGAGGTCAATCTAGATGCGCTCGATGCTAGGGGAGATGTCGTGGACCAAGAGGACGACAACTACGAGTACTTCTTCCTGGTTGCCCGGAAGAAGAATGACTTCGCAGTCGACTCCTATCGGTCGGTCATCAGCGATCACCTGAGCTATCGGAAATGTCGTGACGGCATCTTCCTGCTGTTTGTCGCTATGGAGCTCTACGAAATCGAAACGCAGAAGACGAACTACATCGACATCTTCAAGACACCACGTGCGTTGCTCAAGGGCTGCAACATGGGAGACAAGTTCCTCGTGGAGCTCGTCGACCACTCTGGCCACCGCATTGGCAATCACAAGGACTTCGTCTATTACGCTGGCGGAGGGCAACTCAGGGCAACCCAGGATGTCCCGAGTCGGCTAGCCCCATTTCTGCAGGAATACCTGACCGAGTTCGTGAGCCGCCACCCGTCCTCGTATCCAGCGACCATCGCATTCCCTACGACAGCGGCGCCGCGACGCGGCACCGGGCTGTGGTGAATTGCCGCCAACCCCTGGGTTCGTTGCTGACCAGTTGCAGTTTATCGGCAGCGATGTGTTCGTGACGCGGCAGCGGGGGAGGCTGGTCGCCCAAGACGGATGAGACAGCCGTTCTGAAATTTCGATGGAAGGTTACTTTCTGGCGCCCCGTCTATTGCCATCTGCCACCTGGTTGCCCGCGGGACATTACCTGCCCGCGGTCAGCCAAATGGCGGTTGAGAACGCTTACCGGCACGCGTCTTTGCTGACAGTCGTTAACACTCGGCCGTAACCGGTGTGAGCATCCATCTCGATGAGCAGATCGGCTAACTGCATTGTGCCGATTTCCTTGAACATCAAGTCGCGCAGCCGTCTCGGGAGGCCATCGGTGGGCAACGCTTCGATCGCTGACGATTCTTTGGTCGCTATGGTCGCGAAGGTCTGCCACCGTGCCCTAGATCTGCCGCCTGATATTCATGCGTGGTCGATTGACCGTGGGCCAGACTGCTATACCGACCTGGCAAGGCGCGTATGCCTCCTGCTCGATCGGTCCGCTGCGCTGACCGGTGCATTGGCCGAGCGTTACCCGGTAATTGTGTGCGACGAACATCAAGATGCCAGCAACGACCAGCAGGGTATCGTTGACGCGTTATCCCGAGCTGGTGCCCGGCTCCGATTTTTCGGTGACCCGATGCAAGCGATTTTCACGACCGGTGTTGAGCGTGAAGCGCTGCAGCTCCAGTGGCGACGACTCGTTGATGAGGCGGATTCATTCGAGCGATTGGAAACGGCGCATCGGTGGAATAGCGGATCGCCAGGGCTGGGGACGTGGGTGCTGGAACAACGGGAGTGTCTGAGCGCTGGTGGGCTCGTCGATCTCCCGGGCCGCTTGCCGCAAGGCCTGCATGTGTTGCGGGGAGATAGTCAGGCGCAGCGCTACGGCGCGTTTCAGTTGGATTCAGCCTCACGGAAGCCGATCGACTCGCTGGTTCGGAACAGTCCGAACCTACTCATCCTTACTCCGCACACGGCCACCGTGTTGGGGCTCAATGCGTTCTTTGGCTGGAGAATCCACATTTGGGAAGGTTACACCCGAGATGCCCTCAGCGACCTCTTGGCAAGCTGCCGGCGTGCTGCCGGTGATCCTGTGGCACTTGGTAAGGCGATGTGCGCCTTTCTTGAGGCAGTGGGGAAGGGTTTCTCAGCAACCGCTTATGGCAATCGGCTGATCGAGGAGCTGAAAACGAAATGTGCGAAGCCCAGCCGCGGCAAGCCTGCAGAGATTCAGTCCATTGCGCGGCTCATCTTAGAGAACCCGGATCATGTCGGCGTCGGCGCCGGACTCGAGCTGATTCATCAGTTGATGCAGACGAGCGCAAATTTTCGCGACAGCCGGATCGACCTTCGGCGGGAATTCGCTGAGGCACGCCAGATACATACGGACCCGGACATCAATACCGTTCTCACGAGATTGACGCATCAACGCGGCGTACGGAAAGGCCAGTTGCCGCCTCAAGCGATTAGCACCATCCACAAGTCGATGGGGTTGGAAACCCGAAGAGCACTCTTGGTTCCCTGTGACGCCAACAACCTCGTTGCCAACGAGAAGAACCGGTGCCTGCTCGACGTTGCGCTGAGCCGGGCGTGCGAGCATCTGACACTCGTCGTTCCACGGTCCAATCCGTCACTTCTCTTCAAGCTATAAGGCATCCCGTCAACAGATCATCCAAACAGCAGGAATGCGGGTCTGGTCGTGCGCCCGTACGGATAGGCGTTCGATGGTCTCGCGGCATGCGTGGTAGTGGTTACCAATGTGCGGCGCCGCGGCGGCGGGTGGGCTCCGTAGCCGGGATGCCAGAGCGTCGATAGTCCGTCAGTCAGAACGTGGACGCGCGTCTTTTCGTTGCATCACATCATGAGTGATGGTGCCGTTTGGCGCTGTATAGTCCTATCTTCGCAATTTGAAATCTGACGCCCATGTCCCGTCTAGGAATCGAACGAGAAAGTGGATTGGTTTATGAGGGCCGCGACAACGCTTCGTATTTGGCCGTGCCTCCGCCAGTGCTGTCTCAATGCGTTCTGGTGCAATCGCCCGCCGACCTTGAAAGAATACCCACAAGCATCGATAGCGTGCCGTTCTCGTGGATATTTCGTGAGGACTCGTTTGATGCAGTGTCGCGCGTTCGAAGGGGGCGGGTATTTCAAAAACAGGGAAACTCTAACGATGATATGTGCGTCGTCAACGCACACTCGCACTTGGTATCTGACATCGCGATCGGGCGTAACGACGGCCGAATTGCAAAGCGGCTGAACCTGTACCTCGAGTGCCAAGAACTCTTGGGCAAGCCGGAGCGAGGTGAAGGGCTGCAGCTTGCGATCGGCACTGCGGCTGCGTATTCCTTGTGGCGCATTGTGCAAGTCGAGAGGACTGTCGCTCATGATGTCATGGTGACACTGCGCGCCGAGTCTCCGATAGGAATACTTCCCGAGATCGACGAGACACGGGTCCATCCCGAGAGCCTTCAGGCAATCCGCGTTGCGGTCAAGCGCGTTCTAGACGTCGCGTATCGGGAAATCCCAACGTCGGTTGTCGATCAATGTCGAAACGCGTGCGCGGCTATGGCATCGCATTGGCTCTATCAAAGGAGCGGCGAGGAGCAGATTCTGGAGAAGGATCTGGGTAAGGTCATAGCTGCCATCCAAAAGCACGTTGGCTTTGACGAGTCACGTACCCTGTGTTCGGCTCTGGAGGTTGTGAACAGGCTGCACCCAAGGGGGAAACACAACGAGGTTCATCGATATGGCCTGCGAGGTGTTACAGAAGAGGATGCGGCACTAGCGGTTCACGTCACCGGGTTCGTGATGCGGGAATTCGGATGGGCCAAGCGGTAAGGGCGCATCGCATCACACGGATACTGAGCAAATGCGTCGCCGCGCTTCCTGCACGCGCCGCTTTGCGTTTAGAAGGACAGGTTCTTCCTCTGGCAGGGCGCTCATAGCTGCTCACCGCGTCTACGAGCGCATGGAAGCGTCGGGCGCGATAAGCGTGGCTGCAGCAACGTCGTTGCGTGATCGATCGCGGGCCTTCTCGCGCGTACATGACGGACTGTAAGTAAAGCGGCACGCGGTCTGCAAGCATCGAGATCAGCGGGATGGCCAGCCGCCCGGGACCGGCGAGACTGCGTTCGATGCGGCGATCGGTGAAGACGCGTGCTGGATGTGGTGGCTGCTGACGCACGCAAACTTCGGGCGCACACCACGGTCGATCCGGAAGCCGGCCTACACGTACTCATGCTGCGTGGCAACGTCTTCGGCCGACGCTTTCAGCTTGCCATCGCACCGCGTGCACGTGCCGGCGGCGACACGACGAAAATTTCCCGGTGATGGTCCATTTCGAACACTATACTCCCCGTCACGCGTCGGCCGCGCACGAGCCGCCCGACGAGAGGGCCGCCCCTTCCGCTTGAAGGGCTTCGGTGAGTGACCGCTGGCGCGGACGGGCATGACCGGTGGCGCGCCAGGGAAAACCGGACGACCACGGGGTAGGGTTGAGACAGTCCGGCGCTGTGGCGAAGATAGAGCCGCGATCCGAACGTCTATCGGAACCATTCGACCACGGAATGGTGGAAGGGCGGCGAGCGTCAGCTGGCAGGGGCTCTGGCCATTCCGGTTCTGCTTACGTGAGGATATCCTCGCAAGCAATTCTCAAGGAAACATATCCTCACCTGTGGATATGCTCGACTTTCAAAAGGATATGCTTACGTAAGCATATCTTTCTGGTCGCGCTTATCCAGTGTTGCGGCCGCTGCGCGGCTGCTGCCAGAGGAGCGGTGTAGTGCAGGCTCGGCGTCGCTCGAGTTGGTCGCTCGGTGAACCAGATGGGCGCGGTTCGAATCTCCGGTATGGTCGCGGCCAACGCATGCGTCGGTGAAAGCGCCAACTGGCCTGGCAGGCATTTCAAGCAGCGTTGGCCTGGGCTGCATCGCCCGTGCCGTACGAACCGATGCGTTCGATGGCTGGGTATCCTCCGATCCACGTGCGTGTCGGCGCATGTCGACTGCCGTGCTCGTCGGGCCGACGAACACTCTGGAATTGTGCGCTGCCTATGCTGTTGGGCTGTCGACATGTCCCGCTCTGGTGGAATGACTCTTTTCCAGCAGAAGACTGCTCCGCCAAAAAATCAGGTTCTTCGCAGGTAACCGTGGAGGGCTTGAGTGCGATTGCGTAACCTGACGCCTGATTTTATGGATGTCAGGAGGAGGAATTGTTAACTACGAGCCTGCGAGGGTCTCGATTGAGATGGATGAGGGCTGGTGGCAAGCCGGTCATCGAATAATGCCGACCTATGATTGCTTGAGGCCGATTAGGTCAACGGGCTAAGGGAAGCGCCCGCCGCCGGTGCCGTAACCATCATTTCCTCGCAGAATCGCCGCGATTCCGTCGGCGGACAGGACATGTTCGATCGCGAGCACGATTCCGCCGATCGTCCCCGCATGCGTGGCGGTCGACGTACTCTCGACCAGCAGACTGCGTGTCGCAAGCGGCAATGCGCGTCGATAGACGACAGCCCGCACGCCCGCGAGCAAATCGTCGCTGATCCTGGCGAGGCGTCCGCCGAGGACGATCGTCGCCGGATTGAACATGTGCACGAGCATCGCGACGACCTCGCCGATCAGCGTCGCCGCGTCGCGGGTCAGGCGGATGGCCGTCTGGTCTCTCGCCTTGATGAGGCGCGCAAGGTCATCCATCGTCGGTTGGGCAGCCGCACCGGACGCTTCACCCAGTTGCTGCAGCAGCGCGGTAGCCGACGCCACTGCCTCGATGCAGCCGATATTGCCGCATCGGCATACGGTGTTGTCGTGACCGGGAACGCGGATGTGGCCGATATCTCCGGCAGCGCCGTCCGTGCCGCGATGCAGCCGCCCGTCCGCCGTCACGATGCCGCAACCGATGCCGGTCGAGATCTTCGCGAAGAGCAGCGGCGACTGCGATGCCGGCCGCGTGCGCGCTTCGCCGAGCGCCATCAGGTTGACGTCGTTGTCGACGAGCACGGCCGCGTGCAAGCGCTGCTCCAGGTAGGCCGATACCGGAAATTCGTCCCAGTCCGGCATGATCGGCGGCCGCACGCACACGCCACGGCCGAAATCCACCGGGCTCGGCAGCCCGACGACGACGGCGCGTACGGTCAGCGTCGTGAGTTTACGGGCGGCGAGTAGCCGCGTGAAGTCGTCTACGAGCCGGTCGAGCACGACCTCGGGCCCCACTGACAGATCGACTTCGAACCGATGCTCGGCGAGTGGATGCTGACCGAGGTCCGCCACGACCAGCCGGCCATGACTCGCGCCGATGTCCGCGACCAGAATGAGCCCGGCTCGCGGGTTGATCGACAGCTTCGTGCCGGGGCGCCCGCGGCCGCCCGGGCCGGCCGCATGCTCGATGACGAGCCCGGCTTCGATGAGCGGCTGCACTAGCTGTGAGACGGTCGAGCGCGCGAAGCCCGTGTCGCGGGACAGATCAGCGCGGCTCACGCCCGGCAGCGACGCAATGACCAGCGCCAGCTTGCTGTGGACTTCGTATTCCTCGAGCCGAAACTGCCGGTCGGATGCAATCAGCCGCGACGGGCTGGGGTGATTCGCGCGTTCAGTCATGATGGCCGGGCAGTCGGACAACGCTCAGGGCGGGAAGGAGACACACGCCGCGGACGGGGCGATAGTCTGCGTATTTATGACGGAAATCGAATTAAATAATACAAAATTCAAACGAATCCGCCCAGCCCGTATCGTCCCGCTCTATCGGCAATCGAAGGAGGAAGCAGCGGATGACGGGCAAGCGCAACCTGACAGCGGCGATCATCGGCGCGGGCATGATAGGCGAGGTCCACCTGCGCGCCGCGCGGCTCGTCGGCGCGCGGATCGGCGGCATCGTCGCGTCGACGCCGGCGCGCACGTCGGCAGCGGCCGACAGGCTCGGCGTGCGCGCCTACCCGCGTGCGGAAGCCGCGATCGACGACCCGACCGTCGACGTGATCCATATCTGTACGCCGAATGCGACCCATTACCGGCTCGCCATGGCCGCGCTTGCAGCGGGCAAGCACGTGATCTGCGAAAAACCGCTCGCGATCCGCGCCGACCAGGGGGCGGAACTCGCGGCGGCCGCTGCGCGCGCGGACCGCGTGGCAACGGTGCCGTTCGTCTATCGCTATCACCCGATGGTCCGCGAAGCACGCGCGAGGGTACAGGACGGCGCGATTGGCGCGTTGCACATGATTCACGGCAGCTATCTGCAGGACTGGTTGCTCGGGCAACACGACACGAACTGGCGCGTCGATACGCATGAGGGCGGCGCGTCGCGCGCCTTTGCGGACATTGGCTCGCACTGGTGCGATCTCGTGGAATGGGTCAGCGGCGAGCGGCTCGCTTCGGTCGTCGCGTGCCTGCGCACGGCCGTTACGTCCCGCCCCGCGCAGAGCGCCCGAACCTTTGCGGCAGAGGCAGCGGGCGATCATGCGTACCGGTCCGTCGAGACCGAGGATGTCGCGGGCGCGCTGTTCACGACGGCCCGCGGCGTGCCCGTTTCGCTCGCGGTCAGCCAGGTATCGGCCGGCCGCAAGAATCGACTGTGGTTCGAAATGGACGGCGCTGACGCAAGCGTCGTATTCGATCAGGAGGACGCGGAGCGCCTGTGGGTCGGTACGCGCGATGCCGCCACGCTGCTCGTGCGCGATCCGACTCGGGGCAGCGCCGAGCAGCGGCGGCTCGCATCGCTGCCCGCTGGCCACGCGCAGGGTTACGCGCAGTGTTTCGAGGCGTTCGTCGACGATACCTACGCGGCGATTCACGGAGAGCGGCGCGACGGATTGCCGACGTTCGAGGACGGCGCGCGCTCGGCGACGATCGTCGACGCCGTGCTGGCGTCGTCGCGCGAGAGGAACTGGCAGAGGATCGGCTAGCGGCAATACGTGGCGACCGCATCGCGCCGCGCGACTTTACCAACGACAAGGAGACAATGACATGATCAAGGGACCCGGCTTGTTCCTGGCCCAGTTCATCGGAGACGATCCGCCGTTCGACGAACTGGATTCGCTCGCTTCGTGGGCGGCGCAGCTCGGCTATGCGGGCGTTCAGATTCCGACGAGTACGCCGCGCGTGTTCGACCTCGCGCTCGCGGCGCGCAGCCAGGCGTACTGCGACGACGTGCTGGCGCGGCTGGAGCGCCACGGCCTGCAGATCACGGAGCTGTCGACGCATCTGCAAGGCCAGCTCGTTGCCGTGCATCCGGCGTATGACGCGTTGTTCGACGGCTTCGCACCGGCCGATGTGCGCGGGAAGCCGCAGGCGCGCCAAGAATGGGCGGTAGCGCAACTGAAGCTCGCTGCCCAGGCGAGCCGCCGCCTCGGGCTCAATGCGCATGCGACGTTTTCCGGTGCACTCGCGTGGCCGTACTGGTATCCGTGGCCCCAGCGTCCGGCGGGCCTCGTCGACGAGGCCTTCGCCGAACTAGCGCGGCGCTGGCGGCCCATCCTCGATCTCTACGACGAACACGGCGTCGACCTGTGCTTCGAACTGCACCCGGGCGAGGACCTGCATGACGGCGCGACGTTCGAGCGCTTTCTCGACGCGCTCGACGATCATCCGCGCGCGAAGATCCTGTACGACCCGAGTCACATGCTGCTTCAGCAGATGGACTATCTCGGCTTCATCGATCGTTACCACCGGCGAATCGGCTGCTTCCACGTCAAGGATGCGGAGTTCCGTCCAAACGCCCGCAGCGGCGTCTACGGCGGCTACGAAGGCTGGCGCGAACGGGCCGGGCGCTTCCGCTCGCCGGGCGATGGGCAGATCGATTTCCGCGCGATTTTCTCGAAGCTCACGCAGTACGGCTACGACGGCTGGGCCGTCGTCGAATGGGAATGCTGCCTGAAGCATCCGGAAGACGGCGCACGCGAAGGTGCGCCGTTCGTCCGCGACCATCTGATCCGGGTGTCGGAGCGGGCGTTCGACGACTTCGCCGGTGCGCCCGTTTCGCGCTCCGCGCTCACGCGGATGCTCGGCATCGACAACGAATCGGAGGAGCGATGAGCGCGATGATGTTCCGCCTCGGCGCGATGATGTTTCTCGAGTTCTTCATCTGGGGAGCGTGGTTCGTCACGCTCGGTACCTATCTGGGCCAAGGGCCGTTGCATGCCGACGGGTCGCAGATCGCCGCTGCGTATCTGAGCCAGTCGATCGGTGCGATTCTCGCGCCGTTCGTCGTCGGCCTGATTGCGGATCGCTATTGCGCGGCGCAGCGCATTCTCGCCGTGCTGCAACTGGGCGGGGCCGTATTGATGTGGGTCGCGCCGGAGATGACGCGCTTTCCGGCGTTTCTCGTGCTGATCATGCTTTACATGGTGCTGTTCATGCCGACGCTCGCGCTCGTCAATACGGTCGCGATGCGCCACATGCAGGATCCCGGCAGGCAGTTCCCGCCCGTGCGCGTGGCCGGCAGCATCGGCTGGATCGTGGCCGGCCTAGCAATCGCATGGCTGGCCCTGGAGCAGCAGCATCGCCTCGATCTGACGTTTCGAATGGCATCCGTCGCCTCGTTCGTGCTCGCGCTGTATGCGCTTTCGTTGCCCGACACGCCGCCGCTGAAACGCGGCGGCGACGTGTCGCTCGGCGACATCGTCGGGCTCGACTCACTGAAACTGCTGAAAAGCCGGTCGTATCTCGTGTTTTTCCTGGCGTCGATCGCGATCTGCGTGCCGCTTTCGTTCTATTACAACTTCACCAATCCGTTCCTGAACGAAATCGGCGTACAGGGCGCGGCGGGGCTGCAATCGCTCGGGCAGATGTCGGAGGTGCTGTTGATGCTCGCCATGCCGGTCATTCTGGCGATGCTCGGCGTCAAGGTGATGCTCGCAGTCAGCATGGCCGCGTGGGTATTGCGCTACATACTGTTCGCGTACGGCAACGTCGATACCGCTTACTGGTCGCTCGTCGCCGGTATCGTGCTGCACGGCATCTGCTACGACTTCTTCTTCGTCGCCGGCCAGATCTACACCGACAACCATGCGGGGCCGCGGTTTCGAAGCGCGGCGCAGGGTTTCATCACACTGGCCACCTACGGTGTCGGGATGCTGATCGGCACGTATCTGTCGGGCGCGGTGGTCGACCATTTCACGCATGGCACCGTGCACGACTGGCGTGCGATCTGGCTGGTGCCGGCCTCGGCGGCGCTGGTGGTGCTGATCGTCTTCGTCGCGTTGTTTCGGGAGCGGGAATCGGGCGCAGCGGAGATCAAGCCGCTTTCCTGACGACGGGCGGTCGATTCGGGAAGCGGTTCTAGATAAATCGATTCGGTGTACGTATGAAAAAAGGAGAATGAAAACCATGAGACAGGATCGTCGTCGCTTCATCAAGCAAGGAGTCGCTGCAATGGCCGCATTTTCAACCGGGTTGCCGGCTGTCGCCGGCAACAAGCGTCCGGATGGATATTGCGGGCCGATCGGGTTGCAGCTGTATACGCTCGGCGACGCGGTGCAACAGGATCCGGCCCGAGTGTTCGCGCAACTCGTTTCGATCGGCTACCGTGAGGTCGAAGCGCTTACCTATGCGAACCTGACGCCGTCGGCATTGCGTCGCCATGCCGCCAATGCCGGCTTGCTGATGAGGAGCGCGCACCTCGATTTCGCGACCGCGACGGACGTGTCGCGCGTCTTCGACATCGCGCACCAGCTGGGCGTCACGCAGGTCGTCAGCTCCGTGTTGCCGCCGGCGCCTCAGGATGTCGGTGCCTTCATCACGGGCACGGGATCGCTGACGATCGACGATTTTCGACGTATCGCGGAGCGCGCACAGCGTATCGGCGAGCTCGCACGTCGTGCCGGTCTCGTCTATGCGTACCACAACCACAACTTCGAATTCCGGAACCTCGGCGGCGGCCTGCGCGGCTATGACGTGCTGTTGCGTGACACAGACCCGCGCTGCGTCAGGTTCGAACTCGACTGCGGATGGATGAGCTTTGCCGGGTTGGATCCGGTCGGATATTTGAAACGGTACGGGCATCGTTTCCACGCGCTGCATATCAAGAACTTCGACATGGTCGGCTATTCGACATCGCTCGATGCGGCGTCGCAAGACCATATCACCGAGCTCGGCCGTGGTGTGATCGACTATCGGCCGATCGTCGCCGCCGCGCTGCAGCGCGACGTGCGATATCTGTTCGTCGAGCACGATCCGCGGCAAGGCATTCCCATTCCAATGGACATGGTGGCGCGGGAATTCGAATTCTTCGCGAGCATAGTATGAACCGAAAATCGTGAATTCCGGGGCGGTGACACCGAACACGTCATCGTCAAAACTGTCGGAGTCGGATTCACCGTCCATAGCATGGCGAGCTCAGAATCGATCAAGGCATTTGGACACTGACAAACGGCCACGAGAAGCAGCTTAGTATGCCAATTGGTGAGCGGAAGTGGCGTTTCTACTCAACGTGCTGTAATCTCCGGCTTCGCTTTGCACTGGGGAGAACATGCGTGGAACTTGTTCGACCCCTGTATCGAGCCACGTTCGCATGTCGAGTAGTCGGCTCGCAACCGAAGGCCCTGAATACGAATGATCCATAGACCTTTCGGTTTATAGTAATTTCCTCAAATTCCATCGATTGCGTCGATCACCGAGGTATTGAATGGAGTTGAAGAAAACACTGGGGAAAACGTATTAAATATGAAGGGTTGTTTTAATATATCGTAAAATGAGTTGATTTATTTTTCGGAATCCGGCTGATTTTTTGGATCGGCTCGAGAAAACGCGTGAATTTGCATTGCGTTTTCTGCGATGCGGGAAATCGTCGGATATTCATTTAGTGGGATTTCGAACCGCTGCGCGTTCCAGACTTGCGGTATGAGACAGACGTCACCTATCGTGGGCGCGTCGCCCATTACAAAGTCGCCCACGCGATGGTCTGTCTGAAGCTTTTTCTCCAGCGATTGGAAGCCGACATCAATCCAGTGACGATACCAGTTCGTTTTCTGTTCGTCCGAGAGCCCGATGGTCTTGCTCAGATACTGAAGAACGCGAAGGTTATTCACCGGATGGATATCGCAAGCAACTTGGAGTGCCACGGAGCGTACATATGCTCGATCTTCCGCGGTCTCGGGAAGAAGAGCAGGGGCCGGATGCACTTCGTCTAAATACTCAATGATCGCGAGTGATTGCGTTAGAACCTGGGAGCCATCGTGAAGCGTTGGTACCACCCCGTCCGGGTTCAAGTCTCGGTAGACGGTAGAGTGCTGTTGTCCACCGCCTTTCAAGAGATGCACGGCTGCATACTGATACGGGATGCCCTTTAGGGCGAGAGCGATTCGCACTCGATACGAGGCGGAACTTCGGAAGTAGCTGAAGAGCTTCAGTCATCGCTCTCCATAGTGGAAGTGTCATGAGCTGGCAAGATTTCACCAACACAGGTTCCGAAGCCAATACGGTATCCGTCGCCTTGGCACCATCCACGCAAAGTGACCTCGTCACCATCTTCGAGGAAGCTTCGTGCTTCATCATCCGCAAACTTGATGGGTAACTGGCCATTCCATGTCAACTCAAGGAGGCTGCCGAACGTACCGATGTCATTTTCATTTGACCCGTGAGCCGGGCCGCTAATCGTCCTGGAGCCCATAAGGTCGCCGACGCGCATGTTGCACCCAGACGAGATGTGGTGTGCGAGTTGCTGAGCCATCGACCAGTACATGTGCTTGAAATTCGTCCGCGCAATCGTTTTGGCGGTGGATGCGAATCGCGGGCGCAGTTGGACTTCGAGCTCGAGGTCGATGGCTGCATGTGTGGCGCCACGCAAATAGCCAAGGGGCTTCGGCTGCTGTGCTGGTTGCTCGACACGGAAGGGCGCGAGTGCGTCCATTGTTACCACCCAAGGGGAGATCGTTGTCGCAAACCCTTTAGAGTTGAAAGGACCCAGCGGTTGGTATTCCCATTGCTGGATGTCGCGCGCGCTCCAGTCATTGAGCAGCACCATGCCGAAGATGCGCTCGTCCGACGTTTTTGCGGGCACAGGGGAGCCGAGCGAATTGCCGACGCTGGTGAAAAAAAACCTGTCTCCAGTTCGATGTCGAGCTTGAGGCATGGGCCGTAGGTTGGTCGGTCTGCGTTGGTCTCCTTTCGTTGACCGCTTGGCCGTCGGATTGGCGTGCCGCTTACTACGACAGAGGACGCGCGGCCGTTGTACTCAATCGGAATTTCAAGCCAGTTCGGCATAAGCGCGGTGCGCGGGTCACGGAACATGGAGCCAACGTTCATCGCATGTTCGCGCGACGAATAGAAGTCCGTGTACCCTGGTATGTCGAATGGCAGGTGCATAACAGCGTCGGCTTGCTTAACGAACACGCGTTCCTGTAACTGCCGGTCGTCACGCAATGTACCAACATCTACGGAAAGTAGCGTCGAAAGCTGGTAGCGAAGGCTTGTCCAAACGCTGGGCCCAAGCGACACAAAGTCGTTCAATCGGCCATGCCGAAAGACGCTTCGCGGATTGCCGTCGTCGTCTACGACCGTGTATGGAACGGATATGAGCCGGGTGGCCTCAAGCACTGCGAGGTCGGCAATCAAGTCGCCAATAGCGACTCCGACTCGGGGCGTGCTGGACTTCGTGTCACTGAAGACCCCAAGGGGCAGACTCTTAATCGGGAAATCGGACTGGGCCTCGTTTGCCGAAGCGAGCCAGCTTTTGAGGTTCGGATTGTTTGTCTGGGCCAACACGGCAGCTCGTTCGTTATGCGGCATCATGACTTCACTTCCGGATTGAAATTGCTCCTGAGCCCCTGCCAACATTCGAAGTAGTTGCCCTGCAGTTTTGAGGTTTCAAGCGCAAACTGCGTCGGCTTGATGAGCGTGCGGGTTTCGAACATGAAGGCCATAGTCGCGTCGACCTTGGCAGGTTTGCTGGTGTCGGACACGGATGCCTTGTCGAACGTGTCCGCATCGGGGCCGTGTCCTGACATGCAGTTGCGCAGGCTTGCGCCACCCGGACGGAAACCTTCTGCCTTCGCGTCGTATTTCCCAAGAATCAGCCCCATAAACTCACTTGCGACATTGCGATGGAACCATGGCGGACGGAACGTATCTTCGCCGACGAGCCAACGCGGCGGGAAGATGACGAAGTCAATGGTATCGACACCCGGCGTGTCGCTGGGTGACTGCAGGACGAGGAAAATGGAAGGGTCCGGATGGTCGAAACTGATGGACCCAATTGTGTTGAAGCTGCGCAAATCGTATTTGTATGGCGCATAGTTCCCATGCCATGCGACGACGTCGAGCGGCGAGTGGTCGATGTCAGCACGCCAGAGTTGGCCATTGAGCTTCGCAATGAGTTCGAAGTCGCCCTCCCGCACTTCATAGGCAGCATGAGGAGTCAGGAAGTCGCGAGGATTGGCGAGTCCGTTTGAACCGATGGGACCAAGATCGGGAAGACGGAACAGCGCGCCGAAGTTTTCGCAAATGTATCCGCCAGCCTGGCCGTCCGGAAGTTCCACGCGAAAGCGCGTGCCGCGTGGAATCACGGCAATCTCTTGGGGTGCTACCTCGAGCACGCCGAGTTCGGTTGCGATGCTGAGACGGCCTGCTTGCGGCACGATGAGAAGCTCGCCATCAGCGCTATAGAAGAATCGGTCCGACATAGACTGATTTGCCGCATACAGGTGAATTGCGCAGCCAGACATCGATTCTGCCGCACCGTTGCCAGCCATCGTGACGAGACCATCGACAAAGTCCGTCGGCGTGACCGGCATTGGCAAGGGGTCCCAGCGCAACTGATTTGGCGGGGTCGTCGGCACGCGCGAAAAGTCACTGACGAGCTTGCTGGTTTTCCACCAGCGTGAACGGCTTGTGTACCGCTGCCGGTCGCACCCGATAGAGCCAGGAGCGGCGGTTGTGGGAGCGTGGCGCAGTCAAGGCCGTCCCAGAGAACTGCTCTGTGTACAGGCCGTATGCCGCGCGTTGCGGAGAGTTCCGACCGACGGGAAGCGCGCCTGGAAGTGCCTCAGTGGCAAATTCGCAACCAAACCCCGGTTGATAGCCGGCTGGGTGAGCTGAGTAGGCTGACGCGGACGACGCGCGCTTCAGCTGTGTATTACAAGGCGATGCAGCCTGAGCAGTTTCGCGGCGGCTGGTGATGTCTTGCGTCGTTTGTTCCACGTAGATATTCCAGATTGAGCGCTTCTTTGAGAAAGGCCGGGCGCGTATGTCGACGTACCGGCCATGCCCGTGGTTAGCCCTCGAGGGTTTCCCACATTTCCTTGTCGCGCTGTGCCGTCCAGATGCGCGGGTCGGGATATTGAGTGGCTTCGTCGTGCGCGCGCGTTACATCGAACGGCATGCAGTGGTCGAAGATGACCCAGTTGCCAAACTTTGGCTTGAGCGTCGCGTAGGTTTCCTTGTAGATGGCGTTCAGGTCCTTGCCTTCGCTCGCGCCCGACTTCACCTTGCTATAGAGCTCGCTGATAAACGCGCGCGTACCGGCGAGCCCGTCCGCAACCTCTTGCTGCGTCTTCAATGCCGCACCGCGTCCAGGAACGAGCCTTTCCGGTTTCAATGCAGCAATTGCGTCGAGTGTTGCGGGCCAATCCTGGAAATAGGCGTCGCCCGCGTACGGCGTTGCACCGTATTCGACGAGGTCGCCAGACAGCAGCGTCTTTTCCTGAGGAAGCCATACCACTGTGTCGCCCTTTGTATGGCCACGACCGAGCTGCAGGATTTGGACCTCCAGCTTGCCCATCCAGAGCGTCATCTTCTTCTGGAATGTGAGAGTGGGCCAGGTGAGACCCGGTACCGACTCCACTGCATTGAAGAGGCGTGGGAAGCGCTCAATCTCGCTTTTCTTGTCCTGCTCACCACGCTCGACAATCAGGTCGTATGTGTCTTGGCTCGCAATGATTTGCTGAGCGTTATAGGCCGAAGCGCCGAGTACTCGCACTGCGTGGTAGTGGGTCAACAGCACGTACTTGATAGGTTTGTCTGTCACCTCGCGGATGCGACGGATAACGTCCTGCGCCATAACTGGCGTGGCTTGTGTGTCGGCTACCAGCACGGAGTCGTCACCGATGATGATGCCCGTGTTGGGGTCACCTTCTGCGGTGTATGCGTAGGCATGTTCGGATAGCTGCTCGAACGTGACCTTCTTCTCCTCGATATCCGCTTGGGACGCAAACTTCTTCTCTGATGTCATGGCGAATGGCCTCTGTTTCAGTAAGTAAAGGGACTGAGCCCACCTAGGGCCGCTATCGTTGTGGTCGGACTCAATGTAATTATATATACGAGAATATATTCGTCTATAGATAATTGTCCGCATCCTGTGAGTTTTACAATGGGAATGCGGCGGCGCCTATACTGGTAAGAGCGCATAAAAAGGGGCGCATCGTTTGGAACATCGAAGCGGCCCAAGTGGCGAAGGCTGAGGGTGTCTTGGGCACGAGAGGGGCGCGAGAACGTGATCAGCGCCTGAGATGCGACGGCTTCGACCGCTGGGACTCGTTGATGTGTTCATACGGTGGGGCCCGCGGCCGCAGAGCGCTTCATATGACCGGCGCACGATTCGATGAGGTGCCTCTCTGTCAGGACCATCCTGCTAATGTGCGGGGGGCTGAGCCTGGAGCGGCGTTTGATGGTGATGCGCCCATTTGGCGGGTGAGAAGTTGGCGAGTCCAGCGCGAACTCGGCGCCCGCACCTCTTGAATCGACCGTAAGCGAGACAATGGGGCGGGCAACGAAGTTGTACCCTTCACGCGTCGCGAAAGCCGCCGAACCGGCGTAGTACCTGACGCGGCGTCTCTCGAGTTACTTCGTAGACGTAGTGAAATTCGGTCGCGGAAGCTGTCGACTAACGGCAACCATTATGGGCGGTCGCTATCGAAGCTTCTGTTCGGACTATAAGGTCCGCTGATGTTCGACAGTGGGCGTTACCCGCGCAGAAGGCGATGGCCATTGGGAGTCGGATGCCTTGCGGAAACACCATCAAGCGAAGCAAGCCGCTGTTCCCGATGTTGCGGCGGTCGGGAGCACTTCTTACCCGCTGAACCGAAATTTGAAGGCCGACGATGAAGGTGTGTTTCCGCCGGGGAGCCGTTCCTATCGCGGATATCAAGAGCTTCGAGCGACGCGCGCAGCATGATCAACAGCAACTATCCCGGTGCCGGGATTGCGCTTGGTCCGGCGCTCGCGTTCTGCTCAAGCGTCGCTATTCTGCGCTCCCTTGTAACCCAAGCGGTAGGAGAGGTCAGCGACTGTCTGACGCAGGGTGAGTGCGAGTTCGCCGTCCCAACTCGTATCGAACGTGCCCGCTGGCCCGACCAGCGTGATTGCCAGTGCAATCGTGCCGTTGAACATGAAAACCGGTGCGGCAATGGCATTCACGCCCGGAAGAGGATGACCTGCCGTTCGGGTCATCCCTACCTCGCGAATCTGCTCATACTCCTTGAAGAGCCGAAGTTTGTCTGCCGCTTTCATGTCAGTTGCGCCGCTGAGCCTGATATCTTCATCTTCGAGCGCCTTGCGCACGAGCGGCTCTGGCATATACGAGCCGAAGAGCCGCCCCGTGGCAGTATTGACCAGCGACATGATTGTTCCAACGCGCAGTGTGAGGTGAAGCGGATAGGACGGGTCTTCCTGCCTAACGACGACGGGGCCGTTTGGTCCCCAGGTGGTCAGGAAGACGCTTTGTCCAGTCTTCGAGGCAAGCGCGAGAACGTCCGCCTCCGCTTCTCGAAGCGGATTTAACCGCTGCAGGCCATACAGTCCTAGCCGCAATGCGAGCGGACCGGGTGCGTAGTCACCGGAGGGCTCGACCCGTTGTACCAATTCCAGCTTGATGAGACTGACGAGGTACGGAAAGAGCTTCGCCGGAGGCATGCCTGTCACGCGTGCAATCTCCTTTAGCGGCATGGGGGTATCGCAGTAGGTGAGCGCAAGCAGAATCTCGCTGCCTACTTCGACTGATTGAATTCCCCGTTGCGCTTTTTCGGTGCTTTCGGTGTCCATGCAAGTATCTCGATCGGGATTCGAACCCTCGTAGCCAGACTTCCCATCTCGGTCAGTGAAGAAGCCGGTAAAATCAGCGAATCACACTCACATTCGTGAGGTAGAGGATTGCATGGTAACGAAGCAGCCGGCAAAAGAACAGCATTCAGGCGGCAAGGATACGAATGCCCGCAAGGAGCAACGGGGAATCCAGAGTATGGAGGTCGGTGGCCGGTTCCTCCACTATCTTCTGGACGCTAGCGAACCGGTGACACTGGCGGAGCTCAGTGCCAGAAGCGGCATCCCTCCGAACCAGGTCTTCACCTATATGGTCAGCCTGTTGCGCACCGGTCTCGTGAAGCGGGACCCTGTCACCTCGCGCTTCGAACCCGGACCGTTATCACTCCGTCTTGGGCTGCACGCGCTCCGGATGGTGCCGGCCGTACGAAACGCAATGCAACCGGCCGCTGACCTGGCGGCACGTGTGGGGCAGAGCGTACTTCTTGCTGCCTGGGGAGACCGTGGTCCGACGGTTCTCCAGAGTATCGAGCCGGCTGCGTCGTTACATGCCGGTATCCACGTGGGCACGGCTATGTCGCTTACACATTCCACTACTGGCCGTGTCTTCGTCGCGTACAAGCGAATTCCCAATCTCAAGGAACTGGTAAAGGTCGACCTCGGCTCACAAAAGCCAGAGGACGAACGCCTCTCGTCAGAGCAGTTCGAGGCAATTCTCACGGATATTCGAAAGCGCGGCCTTGCACGTGGCGAAGGGATGCCAATTCCCGGTATCAACAGTATCAGCGCCCCTGTCTTCGACGGCAATGGAGAGATTGCTCTCGTTCTGACTCTTTTTGGCGTGGCAGGGACGTTCGACGTCGCGTGGAAGGGTGAACTAGCCACGAGCCTGCTGCAGACGACGAAGTTTCTAACAGAGCAGAACGCCGGCTCGACCGCGCCCCCTCAGTAGTTCCATACATTTCCGCAAGCAGTGCCGTTGATTTGTCGTCCTCGTCCCGTCTGATTCGGGGGCTGACATGACTCATGCGGTATGCCTCAACGCGTCCAGCGCTGTTGACGACCGAGTGTGGCCCTTGACCTCGGTGTTGTTCCTGTAACGCTCGCAACGAGCGTTATGCGAGCGGGAATCCTTGTGTCACTCCCCGGATAGCAGCGGCCTGCTCCGAATGCTCCATGGAGCGCATGGAGCAGCCAGCCGGCCTCGCCAACTTCTGTTTGGCGTAAAGAAGCAATGAAATTTGGCGCGACCAGTCGCGAAGCTGTGCCATTGCACTCCTATAGTCGCCGCATGTATGTCGAGACAGTGTTGGTCAACGGACGACCGATTCAAAAAAGGAGAGGAGACGATGAAAGCGATTTTCATGCCTTCCACGCGCGTGATTGCCGGCGGTCTGATAGCGGCAGCCGCATCGGCCGCGATGGCAGCCGATTCTGTATCAGTGCAGCGCCAAGGTGATATCACGACCATGTGTGGCACCAAACCGATGGTCGTCGGACTTTCGGACGGTTACGGTGGTAACACCTGGAGAAAGACGGCCGTTGCCGAACTGATGGATGAGGTGGGGCGCTGCAAGAACCTGAAGCGCTTCATCTACACGAACGCCAACGGAGACCAGCAGAAGGCAAATTCCGACATCAACAGTTTGGTTGCGCAGGGGGTGAATGTCCTCATCGTGTACCCAGACTTCGGCGCTGCTCAAATTCCAGCCATGCGTGCGGCGACACGAGCGGGGGTAACCGTCATCCCGTACATGGCCGAGATTCCTGGTACGCCGGGCAAAGATTACGCGGCAAATGTAAGCGCGGACCTACTTCGCATTGGCGGCGCGTGGGCCGACTGGTTTGGTCAAAATCTCAAGACAGGCAATGTCGTTTTTCTCGGTGGTATTCCGGGTGCGCCGGCGTCTCAGACATTTCTCACCGGCTTCAAGACGCACTTGGCGAAATATCCTGGTCTCAAGCTTGTGCAGAACGATTTCGTCGTGACGAACTGGAATCCAATTGACGCGCCGAAGGCCGTCGAAGGGGTAATTGCCAAGTACTCACACATCGACGGACTGGCCGCAGACTACGGTGTAACTGCACTCGCGGCAGTCAAGACGTTCCAGCAGGCACATTTGCCGATTCCCGCCATCGCGACTGGCTCGAGCAACAATGAGTTGAGCTGCAAATACGTCGCGATGAAGGATGCTGGCAAGCCCTTCCCGTACTACTCGCTTGATGGCATGACTTCCGTCATCCGGTTCGCGGCGCGCCGCGGTGTCGCAATCTACCAGGGCACAACTGATAACGAACCACGCAAGGTCTTCCCCTACACGTATGCCGATAGTAGTTCGACCATTACGCCGAAATGCGATGCCTCGGCTCCTCCGGATGCTGACTTTTCGTCGGCATTGGCCGTGGACAAGCTCAAGGCGGTGTTCAAGCAATAGCATTGCTCTCGATTTTTCATCTGCCGTAGAATGGTTAATTTGCAATACTTATGGAAGTTAAACTTTGAAATTGAGGAAAAACATGAGTCAGGAATTCAGTCTGGAAGAGCGTGTCAAGCGAATCGAGGACATCGAAGCCATCAAACAGCTGAAGGCAACTTATGCGCGACATCTCGACGATGGGTATAACCCGGATGGCATCGCCTCCCTCTTCGTCGAGGACGGCCTGTGGGTCATCAAGGGTGTTGGTGGTGAGGCAAAGGGCCGGGCGGGCATCAAGCAACATTGCCACAATCTCAAAGAGGGCATTGTCTGGGGCCAGCACAATATTTCGTCGCCGATTGTCGCGCTCAGTTCTGATGGCAAGCGCGCCGACGCGACCTTCTACCTGGTTTGCCTGCTGACAATGGCACCGACGGCTGACAAGCCTGAGTCTGAGGCTGTCGTCCTCGCGGGAAAATACAGCGACAAGCTCGTAAAGGTTGGCGAGCAGTGGTTCTTCGAAGAAATCACGGGGACCATCGACCAGTCGTCGCCTTGGACGGAAGGTTGGGTCAAGTCGCCTTTCGTCAAGGAATCCTGGTGATTGTGCCATAGGCATCTTCCTATACGGTGCGCTGCGCGGCAGGCTATGCGAGGTATGCGCGCGTTACGGCCGCCTGCATCCTGCGCGCGCAGCGTTGTGTTCGCCGCAAAAGCAATAAACGAGATAGAGATGAGCAAGCTACTGCAAAGCTACGAAATGAATGGCACGTTGCTGGCCAACCGTGTTCTCATGGCACCCATGACGAGGTCTCGGGCACGAGACACGGTGCCCGATGCAAGTACGGCACTGTACTATCGTCAGCGAGCCGGTGCCGGCCTGATCGTTACGGAAGGGTCGCAGATATCTGTCGAAGGAACCGGCTATCTCTTCACGCCGGGCATCCACACGCCCGAACAAGTCAAGGGGTGGCAGGCCGTCACCAAAGGCGTGCACGAGGAAGGCGGCAAGATTTTTATCCAGATTTGGCACGTCGGCCGCATTTCTCACATCAGCTTGCAGGAGAACGGTGCTGTACCAGTCTCCTCTGTGGCGGTTCCCGCCAAAGGCTATACGTGCTACGCGTACGATGAATCCGGTCAGCCAGGAGCTGTTCCCGTGAGTACGCCTCGGGCAATGAACAAGGAAGACATTGCGCGCGTCATCTCGGACTTCGTCACGGCCGCGCGGAATTCGATGGAAGCCGGATTCGATGGTATCGAAATTCATGCTGCCAATGGGTACATCTTTGAGCAGTTCATCAGTGCAAGTTGCAACACCCGTACTGACGAATACGGCGGTAGCACACTGAATCGCTTGCGGTTTGTCCTTGACGCGGTCGACGCGATGTCTGAGGCTATCGGCAGCAGTCGGGTCGGCATAAGATTGGCGCCATACGGTCGACTTCACGACATGCACAGCTTCGACGATGAGGAGAATACCTGGCTTACCCTGGCGGAAAAGCTCAGCGACAGAGAGCTGGCATATGTCCACCTCAGTGACCAAGAGTCCTTGTGCAACATTGACCCCACTGTGGCCGCGATTCCAAAAGATTTCATTCGGAAGTTCCGCAACGCATACAAGGGTACGTTGGTGATGACCGGCTCGCTGACGCAAGAGACCGCGGAGGAGCTTGTAAATTCAGGTGTTGCCGACCTGGTGGGGTTTGGCCGTCCGTTCATTTCGAACCCGGACTTGGTCGAACGCTTCAGGAACGGGTGGCCGCTGACGCCGTTCGACCACGCGGTGTTTTATGGTGGCGGGGACGAAGGATACATTGACTACCCCACCTACCTGGAAAGCGTAGACAACGAAATCAAAGCTGACTAGAGCAGTTCCCGGCAATAACAAGGTCAGATACTTGCTTGTCGAGTATCTGACCTTTTCGCTTCGGTTGCGATTACGGCATACTTAAAAATAAAGTCATCCACCATACGGCGTAAACTGATATTAGTCGCGCGAGATGCAGCGGGAACTGACAATACACACTACATGGTCGAGTTCAGGTTTGGACCAGCCGGGTGTTCTGTCGCGATATCAGCACTGAAAAGACCAATGCAAGTAGGAGGAGGCCGGCCGCTGCGGACAGGAATACAGGGTGAGCAGAAAACCGGTCGATGAGCCACGCTGCACAGAGCACACCCAGTGACTGGCCGAAGAAGAGAAAGCAGGAGAACAGAGACACAGCCGTGCCACGCGCAGTCGGTGCCATTTGTGTAGCGTGAGTTTGCAATGTGTTATGTAGAGCGTAAAAACCGAAGCCGGCCAGAAGACACGCCGGCAATGCGAGCGGCCAACCATGAAGCAAAGCGAGCATGCTGTACGACGCCGCAAGGCAGACACCGCCGAGTCTCGCTAGGTTGGATTCACCCAGATGTCGAACCAGAAAGCGCGCGCATCGGCTGTAGAGCAGGCCGCCAATTCCATACAGCGCCACGATGCCACCAGCCTTTGGCATCGGAATATTGAAGGTTGTATGCAAATAGCTCGGAATGAACGAGAGGGCGCTGAAAGCGAGAGCGCCTTCGATGAAGGTGACACCGAGAACTATCCGGGCCCAAGGAATCGAGAAGACCTCAAATGCTCGATGAATGAAGCCTTTCCTGAGTGTGGTGCGGCCAACTTGCCCGGCTCGCTCGGCGCGGCCGTCACGCATGATGAAGAGCCCGGCTATCAGAGAAATGGCTGCCAGCAATGCGAAGGAGACGCGCCAGTTGAATGCGTCTGCGACCAGTGCGCCCAACCATTGGCCGGCAATCATCCCGAGGACAGTTGCACCTAGCAACCGCGCGAGAATCTCCTGACGCCGGTCGTACGGCACCATGTCACCAATCCAGGCCATCGTCAGAGGGACGATTCCCGCGGCGGCAGCGCCGGAGAGAGCCCGAGCAACCACCATCTGATTCAGATGTACCGAGATGGCTGCACCGATGTTACCGACGGCACATGCCAATGTAGCAAGCGAGACGACACGGATTTTTCCGAACCGGTCACCCAAGGGGCCGAAGAATAGCTGCATGAAACCGTATGCGAGCGCAAACGCTGAAATCGATTGAGCAGCACGCCCCATGGTCACGTCAAATCCGGACTGCAGCGACGGCAGCAGCGAATCGCAAACTCTCATTGACGCCATGCTTGTAAAGCAACAGGTGCTTAGAAGCCATAGAGCTCTTTGTGACAATCTGCTTTCCATGCGTGTCCATCCAAAATTTGCGCTCGGACAAGAGGAACTTCCACCGGCACCAGGCGCGTGTGCCACCGGTTGCCTGCCAAGCCGATTGTTCGAGTGCGTCGCTCCCACGTAAATTATACATAAACAAACATATACGTACTCGTAGAATCGTGATGTGGTGTCGATATTCTGCGGAGTAGCGCGCGCCAGCTCCTTTGTTCCGCCCAGCTTCGACCCGAGGCCAAATAAACAAACGTTTGGCGCACAGGGGCCATCGAATATGTCGTGCTGAGTCGCGAAGGCGCTCTTTCCCTCTCATATATTGGCTGTAAGTCTGATGAAGACGGCTTCATCAAAGGACTTGAGACATATTAGAGATGAGGAGACGATGAAGATTCTCTGCCTGAACCCCATGCGCTCACTTGCCGCTGGGTTGTTGTTGGCCGCGGTGTCTGTTCCTGCAATGTCCGCCGAATCAGCTTTGGTCACCAAGCAGGCCGACATCAGCTCGATGTGCGGTACGAAGCCCATGGTTGTTGGCCTTTCCGACGGTTACGGGGGGAATACGTGGAGAAAGACGGCGGTTGCTGAGTTGAAGGACGAGGTCAGTCGTTGCAAGAACTTCAAGAAGTTCATGTACACGAACGCGAACGGTGACCAGCAAAAGGCAAACTCCGACATCAATAGTCTGGTCGCGCAAGGTGTGAACGTGCTGGTCGTATTTCCGGACTTTGGTGCAGCACAGATTCCTGCCATGCGAGCTGCGACGAAAGCGGGCGTAACCGTTGTTCCGTATCTGGCCAAGATTTCCGGTAATCCTGGCAAGGACTACGCGGCCAACGTGACCGAAGACGTTTACCGGATGGGGCAGGTCTGGGCCGATTGGTATGGCCACAATCTCAAGAAGGGAAACGTCGTGTTCCTTGGCGGCGCGCCGGGCGCAATGTCGTCTCAGATTTTCCTGGAAGGCTTCAAGACGCAGTTGTCCAAATACCCGGACCTGAAGCTCCTCGACAACAACTTCATCGTGACGAACTGGAACCCGCTTGATGCGCAGAAAGCCGTCTCCGGTCTCATCGCAAAATACCCGCGCATCGATGGCGTGGCGACGGACTACGGCGTCACGGCGCTTGCGACGGTAAAGGCGTTCGAACAGGCGCACCTCGCGATTCCGGCAATCGCGACGAACGCGAGTAACAACGAACTGAACTGCAAATATCTGGACATGAAGAAGTCCGGAAAAGCATTTCCGTACTTCTCGCTTGACGGAACCACTTCCGTCATCCGGTTTGCCGGCCGCCGCGGCGTTGCAGACTTCCAGGGAACCAGGAATGACGAGCCGTTAGCGGCGTTCCCGTTTCCCTATGCGGACAGTACCAAAGGCATGGACCCGAAGTGCGACCTTTCGGCTCCGCCGGACGCTGACTTTTCCTCAGCACTTTCTGCCGAGAAACTCAAGGCAGTTTTCCAGCAATAAACCTCTCGAATTGACGACAGTGACGTGTCCACTGACGTGTGGACGGCTTTCGCTGTCGTTGCTCCTGGTCAAGTCGGTTTCGCAGCACACCGAATCCGAAAGGTTGCAAGACAGAAATCGCACTGTGCAAGACGCAGGCGACGTTAGAAAAATGGAGGCATGAAATGACTGACTACATCATTATCGGCGCTGGTTCTGCCGGCGCCGTGTTGGCAAACCGGCTGACTGCTGATCCCAGTGTCAATGTGACCCTGCTTGAAGCCGGTGGTTGGGACAAGAGCCCGTTCATCCATATGCCCGCCGGATACTTCCGGTTGATGCAGACGGGCCAGTTGGACTGGGGCTATCACACCGTGCCCCAAAAGCACATGAACAATCGCGAGATGTTCATTCCGCGCGCGCGAAGCATTGGAGGTTGCACGACAGTCAACGGCATGATTTATACGCGCGGCGACCGTACCGATTATGACGGGTGGCGTGAGCTCGGTAACGAAGGATGGGGATACGAGGACATCCTGCCGTACTTCAAAAAGTCCGAGACGTGGGCAGGTGGCGAAACAGACGTGCACGGCGGAAGCGGCCCACTCAAGACCAGCCGATTCGGCATCCATAACCCGATCGCCGTTGCCTTTGTCGAAGCAGGCAAGCAGGCTGGCTACCAGTACAACGATGACTTGAACGGCGGCAATCAGGAGGGCTTCGGCCCCTGTGATAGCACGCTAGCAGATGGCGTACGCTCGAGTGTTGGGCGATGCTACATCGCGCCCATTCGCGGCCGAAAAAACCTTACCGTTATCACAGATGCGATTGCCTCGCGAATTCTCTTCGATGGCGACCGTGCCGTTGGTGTCGAGTATCTGGTTGGAAAGAAACCGAAGAAGCTCCACGCGTCGCAGGAAGTCATCCTGTGCGGCGGCGCATTCAATTCGCCGCATCTGCTCCAGATTTCCGGCATCGGCGACCCGGTACATCTGCAGTCCATTGGCGTGCCGGTCGTTCATGCGCTGTCAGGTGTCGGAAAAAATCTGCAGGACCATGTGGGATGTGGACTCAAGCAGCGCATTACACAACCGCTTTCGCTGCTGAAGCACTTGAACATTCTCAATTCGGCATCTGCAGTTGCAAAGTACATGGCAACGAAAACCGGCCCCGCAGCCTACCATGGTGTCGAGGCCCTCGCATTCGTCAAGACTCGACCGGAAGTCGTAGCACCTGACGTCCAGTTCCACCTCAACATGATCATGTACGAGGACCATGGCCGCAAGATTTTCTATGAAGAAGGCATCATGCCTTACTTCAATATTTCGCGTCCGCAGAGCCGCGGTACGGTAATGGCACGGTCGAGCGATCCATTCGCGTTGCCGAGCATTGATCCGAACTTCTTCTCGGTCCCGGACGATATCCGAGTGATGCGCGACGGCCTGCGTATCGCGCGCGAGCTGATGAGCCAGAAGGCGTTTGACCCGTACCGTGGGGAAGAGTTTGGTCCAGGCACAGGTGTTACCTCTGACAAGGACTTGGACGAATACCTGAAGAACAAGAGCGAAAGCGTCTATCACCCGGTCGGTACTTGCAAGATGGGCTTGGACGACGATGCCGTTGTTGACGCACGTCTGCGTGTGCGGGGCTTGCGCGGCCTCCGCGTGGTCGATGCGTCCATCATGCCGAACCTTACCAGCGGCAATACGAACGCGCCGACCATCATGATTGCGGAGAAGGCTGCGGACATGATTCTTTACGATGCCGCAGCTCGCGGTGCTGTCGCCGGCACTACGCAAGACCAGCATGCCGAGCAACTGGGTATCTGACGTACTCGTTCGAGGCAGCCTCTTCGACGAATCCGTATGCGTCAGATGGAAGAGGTTGCCCCGCTATTGCTTGGTAATGTTTCAATCAACCGTCACAGGGAAGAGTGATGACATCTTCAATCGCGGTTTTTGACAGTTCCGCTCGAATCTCGCAGCCAACGAAGCAGTTTCTGGCGAAAAAGCATTGCCTCTTTATTGGTGGCGAATGGGTCAATGCGTCGTCCGGCGGGACGCGCGACGTGCTCGACCCTGCAACAGGCGCCACGATTTCGGCGATGGCAAACGGTGACGCGAAAGACATCGACCTCGCAGTCAAGGCAGCTCGTGACGCGTTCGAGCATGGCGAATGGCGACGCATGCCGACAAGCGAACGCGCGAAAATCATCTGGAAAATCGGTGCGCTCATTGATGACAATGCGGAGGAGCTTGCCGAATTGGAAGTGCTGGACGAAGGCTCTCCGTACAACGTCGTCAAGAACTTCTATGTGCGTCTGAGCGCCGAGCATTTCCGCTACTACTCTGGCTGGGCGACCAAAATTGGTGGAAGTACGGTCCCGGTCAACATGCTGGGCGAATGGCACGCGTATACCGTGCGCGAACCGATTGGTGTCGTTGGCCAGATCATTCCGTGGAATGTGCCGTTGCTGATGGCCGCCTGGAAGCTTGCGCCCGCTCTCGCTTCGGGTTGCACAATCGTGCTCAAACCGGCCGAAGATACACCGTTGGCCGCGCTGCGTCTCGCCGAGCTGTGTCAGCAGGCGGGTTTGCCACCGGGTGTGCTCAACGTGGTAACGGGCGATGGTACGGCAGGCGCGGCGCTTGTCGAGCATCCGGACGTTGACAAGGTCGCGTTCACGGGGAGCACCGATACCGGGAAAGCCATCGTGCGTGCTGCTGCCGGTAACCTCAAGCGGGTGACACTCGAGCTTGGCGGCAAGAGCCCCGTGTTCGTCTTCCCGGATGCCGACCTCAAGCGCGCGATTCCGGGTGTAGCGGAGGCCGTGCTGCTCAACAGCGGGCAAGCCTGCACGGCAGGTTCCCGGCTCTATATCCACGAAGATATTTACGACAAGGTTGTTGCAGGTGTCGCCGAATACGCAGAATCGCTCAGGTTGGGGCACGGCCTCGACCCGGCGACTAACCTTGGGCCGTTGATTTCGGACCGCCAATTGACGCGAGTGTCGAAAATCCTTCAGGAGGGTATTGACGAAGGTGCGAAGGTATTCGCTGGAGGCGGGCGACCCGACGGCGCAGGTTTTTTCCTCCGGCCGACTGTCCTTACCGATGTTCAGCCCGGTATGACCATCTATCAGCAGGAAATCTTTGGGCCGGTTATTTCGGCCATGAAGATGAGTGGCAATAATCTAGACGCACTCGTGCGCGAGGCCAACAACACGACCTACGGCCTTGCCGCCAGTGTCTGGACGCGAGACATCAGCATGGCTCACAAGCTGGCCTCGAGGATTCGCGCGGGTGTGGTGTGGGTCAATAACCATAATCAGACAGACGCGGCGCTGCCGTTCGGCGGCTACAAGCAGTCGGGTTGGGGGCGAGAGATGGGCCTCAATGGTATTGAAGCCTACACCGAACTCAAGTCGGTGGGCGTCTATCTCAGCGACTAGCGGCACACAGAGGCTCCCCCTCACTGCTTCGTACCCGGACTGTCACCGAGTGTTGAGGCGTGATGGGGGGCATAGTCGCCTTATACTCGAATGGACTCAACAGCAGGGGGCAGAGAATGGACGGACTATCCAATAAGACTATCGTGGTAACCGGCGGTGCTGGCGGTATTGGGCTGGCGACGGTTCGCCATCTCGCGCGAGCGGGGAGCAGGGTCATCATTGCTGACATTCTCGACAGCAATGGGGCATGTCTCGCCACGGAAGTAGACGCCGGGCGACGCATGGTTCACTTCATGCCGGTTGATGTTGCCAGTGTCGCGTCATTGATGCTGCTTGCTGATGAGGTGGTGCGCCGTCACGGTGGCGTTGACGGTGTTGTTGCCAACGCGGGTATCGTGGCACTGTCCGAATCGTTTGATTATGACGAGGTGTCCTGACGTAGACCGATGTCCGTCAACCTCGACGGGGCATTCTTCACTGCGCAGTCATTTGCACGACATATGCGCGAGCGAGGTGGGAGCATCGTCTTGATTTCATCAATCGCCGGTCGGTCTGTCGTACATCCTGAGAAGTGTGCCGCATACGGCGCGACCAAAGCAGCGGTCGAGCATCTTGCTGCGTTGCTTGGCGTCGAATGGGCAACATATGGCATACGCGTCAATGCAGTCGGCCCCGGTCGCACCGAGACGCCGATGATTGAGCGCATTGCCAAGGAGTCGCCGGAAATGGTTGCCGAATGGATGTCGCAGGTACCTATCGGCCGACTGATTCGTCCGGAGGAAGTCGCAAACGCGGTTGCATCCTTCTTGTCAGACTTATCAAGCGGGTGCACAGGTACGACGTTGATGGTCGACGGTGGATACGATAAGACCTGAAAGCGGAGCCTCGTCCGGTGCCGTTCTTCTGCGACATGCTTATAGCATCCCGCATCGCTGGATGCCATTTTTCTTTGGCTCGCGCTTTCGCGCAGGCTATTGCTTCTTGATGTGGAGGCGTGGCATCACGCACCCGAAGTTTTATGCAGGATACTGGCCTAGTGCCGTCACTGGATGTTCACGCAGCGCGTCGCTTGATGAGTGTGTGCGGAGCAATTCCATAGGTCTTCTTGAATGCCCTGCTGAAGTGCGAGAAGTCACTGAATCCGCAGGCGATGGCGACATCGGCGATATGTTGGGAACGTCCTTCAGTGAGCGAGCTATGGCTTGCCTCGAGCCGCTTCTGCCACAACCAACGAGCAGCTGTCGTACCATGCGCGGCGAAGATCCGGTTGAGCGTGCGACGCGACACACCTATTGCGTTTGAAACCTTTTCAACATCCAGTTCCGAATCACCCAGATTCGCTTCGATGTAGCGTTTGGCGTGTTGAAGCACGTCTTCGTGGCGCTCGAGCGCTCCTTTCAAGCCACGAAACTCCGTTTCGACCGAGGCGGCGAAGATATCGATGACGGAAGCAGCCAGCTTGGATGCGGCACATGGTTCAAGCTCAGCATCAATGTCCGCTGCGCCGCGGATAACAGCGCCTGCAAGCGCACCCATTGTGGATTTTCCCTCGAGTGCAATAGCTGTTAGGCGCTCGGCATCGGTTAAACGACACAGCATCTGCTTGCGCGGAATTTTCAGCAGAATGATTCGATAGTCAGATGAGAAGCTGTACTTGAAGGCGCGAGCCGTATCGTACAGCACGATGTCGCCAACGTTTTGAGTCGTTTGGCGCCCACTCTGTTCGAGAGAAGCTGTGCCCTGGACCAACAGGCTCGCCAGGAATTCGTCACTCGGCGTGCGACTGAGGTCGCTCGTGGTCCGTACGTACTGCAGTCCCGGCGCAGCGACGTCGCCTACGCCGATGATGCCCAGCGGTTTCTGGACGACTCGAGCACGGAATATCTCGTCACCGTTGTCGAATGTCGGCAGGTCGACGTGGCAGTAGAGACGGCAGATGACGTCGTGGTAATAGGCCAGTCGTTCGCGGGCCAATACACCAGACGTGTCGAACTGTTCAATCATATCTTGGCGCATCCGTGAGAGTCCCTCGACAATCTATGCTGATAATCTTGTACATATACAAAGTAGATTGAAAGGGTTAAATTTCATATGCGAACAAACCCGCACGCCGTTGTATCGAAGAGGTTGCTTAAAAGTGTGCGTCCGGCGCGCCGGCGCGACAGGAACGACCCGACACCGCGCTCAAATAAAACAGTCGAATCCCTGGCGGGAGGGGCTTGCTGGCGACGTGGAAGGCCCATTGCCGTCGGCGGCCTGGCGCATCTGGTCCAGTAAATCTGTCGTGCTGAGTCGCGAACGGTCAAATCAGGTCCCATATATTGATTGCAAAGAGACTAGACGCCAGCGTGAGCCGCGTCTGTCCCACATACACAAGGAGACAAAAGCGCGACCGCTCGTAAGCTTCGATGGCGACGTGCGTCCTATCGCACGCATGCGATGGAGAGTCGAGCCCCTTCGGCTGTCTACCAGCAGCGACGATTGCAACCACGTCGGGCATTGCAAGTCGCCGTCCGTCTTCCAATTGAAACAGTAGCCGTCAGCAATCGTCCGCGTCGGAGGCCGAGTTTCGACACAAGACTCCGTAGAAGATCTGCGCGCAAGCTGCACCGTGCCAACCGCTTCACCCGTTGGCAGGTATGCGCACGGTTCCGGAAGCCTACAACGTTTACTCGATAAGGAGACAGGCATGGAAAGGTCGCAGTTCACGCATGAGCAGCGTCTCGCGCGCCTCGAAGACATCGAGGCGATCAAATATCTCAAGGCCCAGTATGCCGAACATCTGGATAACGGCTACGACCCTGAAGGAGTCGCTTCACTTTTTGTCGAAGACAGCCTCTGGGTAATCAAGGGTGTAGGTGGTGAAGCGAGGGGAAGGGAGGAAATCAAGCAGCACTGTCGCAACCTGTCCAAAAACATCAGATGGGCGTTGCACAACATTGTCTCACCTGCTGTCGATGTGGACGAAGAGGACAAGCGTGCGACAGCGACATTCTATCTTGTGTGTTTCGTGACAATGGCTGGCAGCGAACAATCCCCGCAGGGCGAAGCCATTTTTATCGCCGGAAAATACAAGGACAGGCTCGTCAAAACCGACGGCAAATGGTACTCCAGGAAATCACGGGCGTGGTTCAGCAGTCATCGCCGTGGACGGATGGATGGGTGGAAAACCCATTCGTCAAGGAAAGCTGGTGAATGACCGAAACAGGAGCATTGTTCCGATCAATACGAGTAGGTTTCCTAAGCAATATGAGGTTGGTGTGGAGGTGATGGTTGAAGCGACTGAAATTTGTTCGAAGCGAACGAAGGAAAATGTGATGAGCCCGCTACTGACGAGTTACGACATGAGTGGTATCGAGTTGGCAAACCGCGTTGTGATGGCGCCGATGACGCGTTGTCGCGCAAAGAGCGGGGTGCCGGACGCGCAGACGGTTCTCTACTACCGTCAACGCGCAGGGGCCGGACTGATTATCAGCGAAGGCTCGCAGATTTCTCTTGAAGGCACCGGATATCTGTATACGCCTGGCATCTATACGCCTGAACAGATAGCTGGATGGAAGCAGGTGACGGAGTCCGTGCACGAAGACGGGGGGAAGATGTTCGTCCAGCTATGGCATGTGGGCCGTATGTCTCATGTCAGTTTGCAGCCGGACGGCGCGCCCCCTGTTTCGTCTGTCGCGGTTGCCGCGAATAACAGCAACTGCTATGCGTACAACGAAAACGGCGAGCCTGGTCCGATTCAGGCGAGTGTGCCGCGCGCACTCGAGACCAGCGAAATTGCCCGAATTACGGCGGACTTCGTAACTGCGGCTGTTCGAGCGATGAGCGCTGGTTTCGACGGTGTCGAAATCCATGGGGCGAACGGTTACATCTTCGACCAGTTCGCAAATGGCGCACTCAACACGCGAAAGGACCCGTATGGTGGAAGCACGGAGAACCGACTTCGTTTCACGCTCGAGACGGTTGATGCAATCGCAACCGAAATCGGTAGTGCAAGGGTGGGTATCCGTTTGTCACCGTTTGGCCGGCTCTATGATATGCAACCCTTCGAGGACGAGGAGAACACTTGGCTGACGCTCGCGCACGAGTTGGGCAAGCGAAACCTCGCTTACGTGCACCTCAGTGACCAGACTGCTTTTATCGGTGTCGGAATTGGTAGGGAATTCCTCGGAAAATTTCGCGATGCGTACAACGGCACGCTGATTCTGACGGGTGCGCTCGACCAGGACGCCGGCGAAGAACTGATCGAACTTGGACTGACGGACCTGGCTGGGTACGGACGTCCGTTTGTATCGAATCCTGACCTCGTCGAACGATTTCGCAACGACTGGCCTTTGAGCCCGGTCGATATGCCGACGCTCTACACCGGCGATGCGCAAGGGTACGCCGACTATCCCACGTATGCAGAACTGCGCGAATCGACTTCCGTTGATTCGATTTGACGCGTCAATTCCATAAAAAATGCTTCGCAGCACACGAAGGTCTGGGTCCGAGAGATGGCCGTACGCATTTTCCGGGGCCAGGCGTGACGCACGTGCAGCCGCATCACAAAACATTCAGTAGGGGCAGGAGACGAAAATGGAAAGGAAGATAGCGCTGCAGGTCGACCACGTGACGAAGGTCTTCCCGGGCGTCAAGGCACTGGACGATGTGACGTTCGAAGTCGCCGTTGGCGAAGTACATGGTTTGGTGGGTGAGAACGGCGCGGGTAAATCGACGCTTATGGCTGTTGCTTCCGGGGCGCTCGTCCCAGAACACGGGCGAGTCGTAATCAATGGCGTCGAGACGAAGGGCGATACCGAGAAGGCACGAGCGCTCGGTCTTGCAATCGTTCGTCAGGAGCCCGCACTGATGCCGGATTTGACCGTCGCGGAGAATCTGTATCTCGGGGTATCGGAAGCCCAGCGACCGTCACTGATGCGAACCACATTGTGGGCGCAACGTCTGCTCGAGCAATGGAGCGATGACGTTGCCATTGACGCGTCCGAACGTGTTGTCAGTTTGAATCCGGAACAGCGCTTCATTGTCGAAATCGTCAAGGCGCTCGCCACAAAGCCGAGGGTATTGGTTCTTGACGAGCCAACGGAACACCTGCTCGCAGAGGACGTTGAGCGGTTGTTTGAGCGTATCAGGAAGGTGACGGCTGAGGGCTGCGCTGTTGTTTACATTTCGCATCGGATTCGCGAGGTACAGCAAATTGCCGACCGGCTCACCGTACTTCGAGATGGTCAGGGGCAAGGAACTTACGATGCTTCGAATCTGAGCGAACAACAAATCGTCGAGCTCATCGTCGGTGGTGCGCTTGATCGCGAGTTCCCGCCAAAGGCGAATGGACGTCGAGCGGAAATCGTTCTGGACGTAGTCGCGTTGAGAGGTACAGGATTCTCTGATGTTTCGCTTCAGGTCAAGAGGGGGGAAATCGTCGGACTTGCCGGTATCGACGGAAACGGTCAACGTGAGTTCATGCGCGCGTTGGCCGGGTTGAATAGATGCCGTGGAAGCGTCACGGTCAATGGTACGAGCGCGTCCCTGAAGCAGTCTCAGGCAGCAACTCGAAGTGATATCAGATATCTGCCGGGTGACAGGCACCGGGAGGGCATATTTGGCGACCTCTCAGTGCGCGAGAATTTCTCGCTTCGCAGCCTGTCGTTCGATACGGTGAGTGGAATTGTGCGTCCGAAGAGCGAAGGGCGCCGTGCGAGGGAGGCGGTGTCGAGCTTTGCTGTCAAGACGCCAACCATCGAGACACCTATTCGCTCGTTGTCGGGTGGCAATCAACAAAAGCTGGTGCTTTCCAGCGTGCTTGCCAGCAAACCCAAAGTATTGCTCGTGGACGAACCGACACAGGGCGTGGATATCGGGGCGCGGATGGAAATCTACAAGGTACTGCGGGAGGCGGCCGCAGCTGGTACCGCAGTCATCGTTGTATCGTCGGATGCTCTCGAGGTCGCCGGCTTGTGTGACCGCGTTCTGATTTTCTCGCGTGGCCACATTGTAAAAGAGCTACGCGATGACGCAGTGAGCGAAAGCAACATCACATCTGCGGTTCTTACCGCGACTACGGAGCGCGAACGGGGGGCAGCCAGCATCTCGTCCTTCTGGAAATGGGCGGCTGGGGACTGGGCACCGCTCGTGATGCTAGCCCTCGTAATATGCGTGCTCGGAATTTATGCTGCGCACGTGAACGAGACTTACCTTTCCGCGCGCAACCTCACCGGAATGCTCGCGCTCGTTGCCACATTGGCCATCGTTTCATATGGGCAACAGGCACTGATGCTCGTTGGCGGCATTGACCTGTCCGTTGGGCCACTGATGGGACTGATGGTGGTCATCCAGTCATTCTTCTTGAACGATGGTGCAACCCTCGGTCATCAACTGGAGGGATGGGTGATTGTCTTCGTTGTCGCGCTAGGCGTTGGGCTTATCAACTGGCTGCTTGTGGACCCATTCCGTCTCCATCCGATGGTGGCGACTCTTGCTACGTACATGGCACTTCAAGCGGTCTCGTTGCTGTTGCGCCCTATACCGGGCGGGCTCATCGCAGACTCGATTGTCGACGGAATTGGCGCACAACTCGGTTTCGTACCCTTCATTGCGATTCTTGCCGCTGTTATCGCGCTTGCCCTCGAATTCGGACTTTTCCGCTCAAGGCTTGGTCTTGCGTTTCGAGGAGTCGGGTCGCGTGCTGAGGCAGCACGCATGGCTGGGGTACGCCCTCATCTGACCTTGCTGACTGCTTATGTCGGTTGCTCGCTGTTGGCTGCTGTCGCTGCAGTACCAATGATGGCGCAAGTCGGTTCGGGCGACCCAAGTGCAGGCACTAACTATACGCTTGCCAGCGTCGCGGCTGTGGTTATCGGCGGTGCAAGCCTTTTCGGCGGCCGTGGTTCCTTTATTGGGGCATTGCTTGGCGCGTTGCTCATTACGCAGGTGAACGTCGTCACCTCATTCCTTGACCTCGGTGACTCCTGGCAGTCGTACCTGCTGGGCGGGATGATTCTCGCGTCGGTGGCCCTTTATTCCAAGAGCAGAGAAATGGCGGTGGCAAAATGAGAAATGTATCGACCCAGAATCGTGCAGAGGCGGTTCCGCATCTTCCTCGACCGTCGGCACCGGTACCGCGTCCAAAGGCGATTCCGGCCGTGGGTGAATTCTCATGGATTTGGATTGGACTGGTTCTTCTATTTGCAATCAGTGCAATGGTGGCGCCCGGGACGATGACCCGTGGTTCCATCCTGGCAATGCTGCCGTTCGCGGGGATTCTTGCCATTGTGGCGACAGGCCAGACGCTGGTCATTCAACAGCGCGGCCTCGACATGTCGGCAATTGGCATGGTGTCTCTCGCCGGCGTTCTGATGGCTCGGACAGGTTTCGCGTTCGATTCAATCATCCTTGCGGCAATCTTCACGGTTTGTGTCGGTGTGGTCGTGGGGATGCTGAATGGCGCATTGGTCTCGCGACTGGCGATTACACCGTTAGTGGCGACTCTTGCTGTGAATGCGCTGCTGATTGGTGCAGTCCGTTCGCTCACGGGCAACGTTCCGGTGAATGTGCCTCCCGTCATGCAAACCATTTCACATGCACAGTTTTTGGGTATGCCGGCAAACGTACTGTTTGCGGTGGTGTTTGTGGCCACAGCGTGGGTCATCACGCGCAAGACTGCTATAGGGCGCCGATTTGTGGCAGTTGGCGTCAACCCGCGTGCAGCGGATGCAGCTGGTGTACGTGTGCTCAAGTATCAGATTGGCGCCTACGTCGCCTCTGCCGTATGTTTTTCCGCGGCCGGTATGTTGCTTGCAGGATTTATCGGAAGCGCTTCTCAATCGTCGGGAAACGATTATTTGATGCCGGCGATTGCGGCGGTAGTCGTGGGCGGTACGCCATTCACGGGCGGTAGGGGAAGTGTCATCGCCAGTGCCGTCGCTGCATTGTTCATGGCACAGCTGGGGCAGATGGTGCTCGCGCTCGGTGCAGGAACGTCGGTGCAGCTACTCGTACAGGCGTGTGCCATCCTGCTGGCGACCACCGTACGATATCTGCCGACGGCACTTCTCACCTTCCGAACTATTAAGAGCTGAGAGAAAGAGCACGCCCCATCTCTTCCACGGGAACTGGCTGTATATCGAGGGCGTGCCATAAATATATGACGTTGTGTTAGCGAGTTGATTGCACCGTCCCGATAGAGGGCGGGATGCAATTATTGGAGATTTTTACGTTAAGGATAACGAAATGTATAAAAGGATGATTTTGAGCGCCCTGTTGTCCGTCGGAGTTTGTAGCGCTCATGCGCAGAGCAGTCTCACGCTTTACGGTCGTGTTGCGTCGGGGCTTGACTTCGTCACGAATGTAGCGACCCCAGATGGCCAATCAAAGAACAATTATCGTTTCGGCAGCAACCAGTACGGTATTAGTTGGTGGGGCCTGACTGGCAAGGAAGACCTTGGAGGAGGCTTTCACGCGGAATTCAAACTTGAGAGCATGTTCACCGCAGGAACGGGGCAGTTGCCCGGACAAAGTTTGTTCAATCGATACGCATACGTGGGGCTTGGCAAGGACGACTGGGGAAGCTTGTGGGCAGGTCAGGTAATGAGTCTTACCGATGAGACGGGATATTATCTCGACCCATTCGGAGAGCAGGTAACCGGCATCGCGAACTTCGCCAAGGGCCGGGCATGGGGTTCACGCTCAAATACCGTCACCTACAACTCGCCGAAATGGGCTGGTTTTTCTTTCCGTCTGCAGAATGGCTTCGGGAACCAGGCTGGAAATTTCCGCGGGGGACGGCAGTTCAGCGGAAGCGCTACCTACTCCCTGGGCGGTTTCAACGCGTACGGAGTCTATGAAGAAATCCGTGACGCGAACGGAAAATTCTCGGACCCGTACGCGGCATCGCGCGAATACATGATTGGTGGCACGTATCAATTTGGAGCGCTGAAGTTCTACACTGGCTATCAGGCGCTTGTCTCTTCCGGTCGCGATACCGTCTCAACTGCCGACAATCCGAAGGGAGTTACGCGAAACGAACAGGAGTGGTTGGGTGCAACCTATCAGGTCAACCCTGCGCTGACTTTCCAGGCGGGCTGGTACCACGGCAACGCGAACCATGGCGGTGGCAGCGGGAACCTCGGGGTCATCGGTACCACGTACAACCTGTCGAAGCGCACCTTCCTGTATGCGACGTTCGGTGCCATGTTTAACGGTAAAAACTCGAACTTCCCGGTCGAAACTGCCGATTCCTTGCCGTTGCCTGGTCACAACCAGCAGGGCGGCTACTTCGGCATGATGCACTACTTCTAAGTGAAACGGAGCTGGAGCCCTTTTGCGGATGTGAGGGCCGTCTGCTGGACTCCGGCGCTGAGGTGTGTCAGCCCGACGGGTGAGGTGCGTCAGACTAGGTAGAAACGAGAATTATATATATGAGAATCGATGCGCTAATATGTAATTAACGAGGGCGGGCGTGCAGTAGTGTAGCTACCTTCCGAGTGTTGTGGTGGCTAACCAGATGATGTGATGGTTTTCATCAGGCGTGGCTCCGCATGGAAAACAACTGCGCTGTGGAGTTCTCTGATGACAACGCCGAGTTCGGTCCGCACGGCCCCAGTATCGACAAGTCAGTTCCCTGTCGACGCCGAGGATAACCGCCTTTTTCGCAAGGTGACGCTGCGAATCATTCCCTTTTTGTTCTGCTGTTACGTTGTTGCGATTTTGGACCGCAATAATATTGGCTTCGCACAGCTGCAGATGAAGCATGACCTGTCGTTGACGGATGCGATGTACAGTTTGGGGGCGGTTTTTTTCTTCTGTGGATATGTGCTGTTCGAAGTGCCTAGTAACATGCTGCTGCACAGATTCGGTGCGAGGAAGACCTTCGCGCGCATCATGCTCTTGTGGGGCGCGGCTTCGGTACTGATGGTGTTTGTTTCCAACACCACGCAATTCTTCATTCTTCGGTTTCTGTTGGGGGTATTTGAGGCGGGCTTCTTTCCGGGGATTGTCTTCTACCTGACATTCTGGTTTCCCGCGCGTCGTCGCGCCGGTGCGCTTTCAGTTTTCTACGCTGGTGTGGCTGTTGCTGGTGTGCTGGGCGGACTCGTATCTGGCTGGATTATGCGGGGCATGGATGGCGTTGTTGGTGTTCGCGGCTGGCAATGGATGCTCGCGATTGAGGGGGCTCCAGCTATTGTCCTCGGTGTCATTGCCTACTTCTACCTTAAAGACAATCCGTCGGTGGCATCGTGGCTTTCGTCAGTCGAAAAGCGCCGATTGGCAGACGTGTTGGGGCGCGAAAGCAAGTCGAGCGAACATAGTCACTCATTGCTCTCGGCGCTGGGCAATCCATATGTGTACCTGTTCGCCTTCGTGTACTTCTGTTTGACGTCGGCCATTCTCCTGCTGCTCTTCTGGATGCCCACGATGATTAAGGAATTTGGGGTTCAAGATATCGTACAAATCAGCCTGTACTCGGCGATTCCAAATGCTATCGGAGCAATTGGCGTCATTGTTATTGCCCGTCACTCGGACCGTTGTAATGAGCGAAAGTGGCACTTCATCGTGTGTGCTGTCGGAGCTGCAATCGCGCTCTCGTTGTTGACGTCACACAGCGTCGGATTTGCCGTCTCGATGGCGCTGCTGACGATTGCCGCAGTGCTCGTGTATGCTGCGCACCCGATATTTTGGTCGGTTCCAGCTACATTCTTTCGCGGTCCGAATGCAGCGGCAAGTATCGCCTTGGTGAGCAGTATCGGTGTGTCGAGCGGCACAATCACACCGTATATCATCGGTCTCATCAAGACCTACACAGGTAGTATGGCGGCCGCCTTCTATTTCATTGCGATTATGCTGGCGATTGCCTGTGCAGCCATGGGATATGCGCTGCGCTTTGAGCGGACGCGCAGAACGCAGGAGGCGTGAGCGGTTCGAGTTGAAAAAAACAGTGGGCTCTGTTGTTCAGAGCCCACTGTTGCACGCTGCGGTAGTGCCCTGCGCTCGCCCAGTCAATCTGACGCTATCACGCTTCGCCATCAACCGATAAGGACTAACTTTTCGCCGGAGCGTCCGTGCGTTGCGCCTGAACGCGACGCTCTGCAGCCTGAATATTTTCCGGATAGTGTGCCCAGTCCTGCGGCGAGTATCCAGCGTGATGGAGCGACTCTAACTCTGAAGCGACCTGTGCACGCGTGAGATGCGTCGATTGCTCGTCGGCAAAGCTGGTGATGCTAACGGCGCCGGCAATGGCGGCCACAAGAAATTGAATTTTCATCGAGAGGTCCTATAGGTCTGGCGTTAAGGACGATAGGTTTCGCCCTGCACATTCCAACTATAGGGCTGCCGGAAGTAGGTATAAACCCTTGGTATGAGAATTCACTGTTTGGCATGGACGAATAGTGGCAAGCACTATCGCTACCAGCGCACGAATCCGAGTTATCGGCAGGCGACCGCGTACAGTTTCCGGTTCGTACGTCGTCAGCACCTCGTGGTGTCGACGACGGGACAGGATTACTTCACGACAAGCGGGTCGATGAGGTAAGCAGCTGCGCGAGTCGACATGGAGTATATCGCCTGATGAAATGCACCGTCAGCTTCGAACGCAGCATGGGCCTGAGCGATGTTATCGAACCACATGGCTGCAAGCACGCTCGGCGAGACAGGCTCTGACCAAAGCCGTTCCCGCCTAGCCGTTCGGGACGTCCAGTTGAACGACATCCTTGCGGGTCTGGACTGAGCAGCATTGGCAGCATTAAGGGCTTCTCTGAAGGTTTCTCTATCCGCCGAACTCTTCAAGGCGGCGGCGATGAGGACTTTTACCCCTATCGGGTCGTTATGCTTGTCATCCTGTTCAACGACACAAAGGCTCCATCCACGCAGGAAGTTTGGTTCATCCTCCGGAATGTATCTACTCCCGACCGCTGAGCTTTGTGCGACGCTCATTACCTCGTCGCTTTCGAAACAGAGCTCGACTACTCCGTCGACCTGAAAGCAGCCTTCGCTGTCGGCATGTTGCCAGAGGGTTTTTTCAACCCTGTTCTGCGTGTAGCTCGTGATGCCATCCATGCAAAGGGCGAGCCTGGCATGGCAACCGGCCCAATATGCGCGGAAATCACTGATTGCCGTCCCTTCTTTGCGAGACAGCAATGTCATTCGCTTAATCATTTCATCTCCTGAGTGGTAGTGAGGCTTGGTAACGCGACGAGGCTCGCCGCGGCTCTGCAAGAGGTACAGCTGGCCGAGGTGGCCATCCTGCACCGGCAGATGTGCCTGGCAAGTCTGTTCCGATGGACCGGAGGCGGAGGCTCGCCTATTCCTCGAGCGACGTCCCTCCCCGTCACTCGGCTATCGCTAGGGATTGTACCTACGCAAATGAATGTGCGTATATATAATCATAGCGTATCATTCAAACACGTCCCATGGAAACGGGAATGACTTATGAGGGTGTGCCAACCGGTGGCACGCCTTGCACTGGGAGACATTGCGATGAAGCGGGAAGGCGAATACATCTGTGACGTGCTTGTTGTCGGTTCCGGATGCTCTGGGATGTCCGCGGCAATCACGGCCGCCTCGAATGGACTCAAGGTCCTTGTGATTGAAAAAGAGCCGAAGTTTGGTGGTTCGACCGCTCGCTCGGGCGGCTGGCTGTGGATTCCGAATACCGCGCTCGCGAAAGTCCAGGGAATCTATGAATCGGAAGGTGCTGCGCGAACGTACCTAGAGCACGAGGCAGGGGATAGCTTCGACGGTGACCGGGTTGACGCATTCATCAAGAATGGCCCGGAAGCGGTGGACTTCTTCACGTCGAAGACAGCCGTCCGGTTTGATATGCCTTTGGTATTTCCTGACTATCACGCCGAGGCGCCAGGTGGTACGCAGGGAGGGCGCTCGATGGTCACTCGTCCGTTCGACGGCCGCGAGCTTGGCACTGCAATCAAGGACCTCGCTCCCGCGCTTCCCGAACTGACCGTTTTTGGGATGATGCTGGGCTCCGGCAAAGAAATCGTCCACTTCATGCGTGTGACGAAGTCCGTCAAATCGGCATGGTATGTGACAAAGCGACTCTCAAGGCACTTTGCAGACGTGTTGAAGTACGGCCGAGGCATGACGTTGACGAACGGCAATGCGTTAGCTGGTCGGCTCGCGAAGTCGCTGATGGACCTGAACGTGCCTCTGTGGCTGAATACAAAGGCTCTTAGCCTTACAACGGAAGATGGTCGGGTAACGGGTGCCGTTCTGGACCGTGAAGGCTCGAAGGTGAGGGTAGTTGCGCGCCGTGCGGTTGTGCTCGCGAGCGGGGGCTTTCCATACGACATCGAGCGTCGCAAGCAACTGTTCCCGCACGCACCAACTGGAACGGAACACTTTTCTCCTTCGCCGACGGGAAATACCGGTGACGGTCTCAGGATGGCGGAAGCAGTGGGCGGGCAGGTATCAACAGCGCTTCCCAATGCGGCTGCCTGGGTTCCCGTCTCCACACTAACTCGAAAGGATGGTTCGACGGGCATCATGCCGCACTTCATTGACCGCGCGAAGCCTGGCGTCATCTCGGTACTGCGTAACGGCCGCCGCTTCACGAATGAGGGCAACTCGTACCACGATTTCGTCCAGGCGCTTGTGAAGGCCACTCCGGCGGGCGAAGAAATTTCCGCGTACCTCATCTGTGACCACAAGACGCTCCGCACCTATGGACTGGGAAGTGCTGCGCCGTTCCCGATGCCGATTGGCAGGTATCTGCGCGTCGGATACCTAACTAGGGCATCTACCGTCGAGGAACTCGCTGACAAGATTGGCGTCGATGCGGTCAATCTTAGAGAAACTGTGCGGAGTTTCAACACAGAGGCGCGCCTAGGTCGAGATCCGGTGTTCGGAAAGGGCAGTAAGGCCTACAACCGGTACCAGGGCGATGCATTGCATTCACCGAATCCTTGCGTCGCGCCTATCGAGAAAGGACCGTTTTACGCGCTCAAGGTCCGAATCGGCGACATTGGGACATTTGCTGGTCTGAAAGCGGACGCTTCATGCCGGGTGCTCGATTCGAAAGGCTTGCCCATCCAAGGACTCTTTGCAGTCGGTAATGACGCGTGCAGCATCATGGGCGGGAACTACCCAGGAGCCGGTATCACGCTCGGCCCTGCGTTGACGTTCGGCTACATCGCCGGGAGGGCAATCGCAGCTGCTCATAAATCGACTGAGCAAGACATGGGCGTTGGTTCTGCTACACCGAAGTTCGCAGTGGTCGCGCAGTAGTCTGCAAATTTGAGAGAGCGCATGACGCGAGTGTTGCCGCGGTGGCTGTTGCGGCCCCCGCGGCTTTTTTTTCAGGGCTGTACTGGGCGCGGTCGTTCCTTCCGATGCTTCTCATGGCGAGCACTGCGAAGGCGAACCGCATGGACGAAAAACAGAACGTCGGGGAGTCGGTGGCGAAGGTGGCGAAAGAGCAAAGGGGCATCCATGCCATGGAAGTGGGAGGCACTCTCCTACGTCATCTCGCCGATGCTGGTCGGCCCGTTTCGATGGCGGCGCTCAGCGCTGCGACAAGTATTCCACTCAATCAGGTTTTCACCTACATGGTGAGTCTCGTTCGCACCGGTCTTGTGCGCCGTGATGCGATGACTCACAACTATGAGCCAGGTCCACTCTCACTCGCGTTGGGGTTACACGCAATAGCTCAGCTGTCTCCACTGAGGGAGGCATACCATCGCGCATCCGAAGTAGCCGGCGAGGCAGACCACGGAGTTCTCGTCGCGATATGGGCGGACTGCGGTCCTACAGTAGTGCAATTCTCGGACCCGGACATATATATGCACACGGGGCTTCATGCGGGCGCGGTCATGTCAATCGCTTACAGCAGCACGGGGCGCCTGTTTGCGGCATTCATGCCGGCTGAGACTGTGAGACCGATGCTCGAAAGGGACATCGCAACGCGAAAAGGAACTGGAAATTCGTTGTCGACCGATATGTATGACGACCTACTCCTCGATATACGGCGAAGAGGGCTTGCTAGTACATTGGGCTTACCGATACCTGGAATTGACAGTGTGAGCGCGCCTATCTTCAACCGACTGGGCCTGATAGCGCTTGCAGTGACCGTCTTTGGACCAGTTGGCAGTATCGATGTGTCATGGGACGGGAGTCTCGCCAAAAAGCTTTCAGCTCTTTCTGCGGAAATCTCGTTCGATTGACTGTGCGCTCTACTGAGATATAGCGAAGGTCGGGGCGAACCTGTCGACACACGCCCATCCCCGACTTTGTCGTTCGCGCGTGCGTGTCGGCATTCCGAGGAAATTTCTCTTCTCCTGATGAACTGGCTGGCCGCTTTGGGCTACACAAACTGACGCGCAGGGTCGAGCATAGACTGCGTGTGCCCCGTAAATTCTCTTTGCCGATTACTTCTGAGATGGAGGTTGGAGTGAAAACAATGAACTCGATCGCGTTGGCGATAGGGGTACTCGTAGCAAGCACATCGGTTTGCTCATACGCTCAAGGCGGGGCGAGCAGCGAGTCCTCAGCGCTGCCCGGAACGGCGAGTCAGGTCAGCACGAGTACGTCGATGGACCGCGTTCTGCAAAAGCGTGTGCGAGCAGCGCTTGCAAGAGCCAAGGGAGTGACAGCGTCAAACATTACTGTGCGGGCGCACGCCGGCAATGTGATGTTGCAAGGCACGGTGCCGAGTCAGGAGGAAACTGAAAAAGCAGGAGAGGTCGCCAGACAAGTGACTGGTGTCGCTTCGGTAAAGAATTTACTGACAGTACGGGCCGCAGGCCAGTAGAACGTTTGCCGCGTTTGCGTGGATTGTGTGACAAGGCCCTGTCAACCAGGGCCCTCGTTGGAAGTCACATTCAGACAGCAAGGAAGCCACCGTCGACTGCCAGCGTCACCCCAGTGACATAGCGCGACATATCGGAAGCAAGAAAAATTGTCGGGCCAACCAGGTCTTCGGTCTGTCCGACCCGACCCATTGGAATACGCGTCATGAAAGCCTCGAGGCGCTTGGGGTCTTCGCGGGTCGCCGCAGTCATCGGCGTCTCGATGACCCCCGGCGCCAGGGCATTCACACGCACGCCGAACGGTGCCAGTTCAGCGGCCAGCGACTGCGTGAACATCTTGATGGCACCTTTCGAGGGCGAATAGCCCAAGCTGCCACCTTGCCCGGCATATGCAGCGATGGACGCAATATTGATGACAACGCCTCTGGTCGCCTTGATGGCGGGCATGAACGCGTGCGTCACGTTGAATGTGCCGTGTACATTGACGTCCATTACCTTCTTCCAGTTCCTGGCGGCATTCGGGCTGGTCGAGTTCTCGCGAATGATGATGCCGGCGTTGTTCACGAGCAGGTCTATCCATCCTGCTTCCTGACTGACCTGTGCCGCGAAAGCGTAGCACGCGTCATCGTTGGTCACGTCGAGTTCGAAAGCCCATGCCTGACGGCCTTCCTTCCGAATGAGTGATGCAGTTTCCTCAACCAGTGCGAAGTTGATATCGCTGACGATAACCTTTGCGCCTGCTTGAGAGAGCCCAAGGGCGAGGGCGCGACCGTTGCCTTGCCCGGCCCCTGTTACGAGGGCGAGACGTCCCTCGAGCAGGGGAGGAGCAACCGTGTGTGAAAACGACATACCTTCTCCTTGCAAGTGTAGTGCGGAGGCGACCACGAAATCGGGATGAACCATACGCGATCTAGTATTGCACATATACATATGTGATCGTATAGGTATAATTACTTGGTGTTGTATCGGATGCTGGAACGTTCCTCGCAGCACACCCGATCACCCCATGCCCGTTACTCCAAGTCCAGGAGCGGGGGGCCTCGGGAAACGCCTGACGGGCTGTTGTCCGCAGCAATTCAAGATGCTCGAACATCGGCCGCCACGGGCACATGAAATGAATTGATCCGAGCCGGTGAATTCAGGCGCAATGTGGTTTCAATGAATCAGGAGGGTTGATGGACAAGGTCAGAATGGGCTTGATTTCCAAGAAAACCGATTGGTCAATCGAAGATTTCCGCGAGCATTGGCTCCATCATCATGGTCCCTTGGTCAAAAGCACGCCTGGACTAAGCCAGTATTGGCAGAATCACATCATCGACAGGGTTCAGCGCGGAATCGATTTCGCTCGAGGACCGTGGGAGTTCGATGGCTTTTCGCAACTGTGGGTCGCCGATTCTCAAGAGCCATTCGGGGGCGGCGAACTGTCCGAACGCATTCTCGCGGACGAAGACCGCTTTCTCGGTAAGCTTCATATCGTCACGGTTGAGCAGGCAACCGTCGTCGATGTCCCGAGCGATGCCGGTCGTCTCGGGCTGAAGAAGAGAATGTCGTTGATTCGACGCCGCCCGGAGATGTCGGAGAGCGACTTCCTCTCCGAATGGAAGGTGCATGCCGACTGGGTTCGGACGATGCCTGGTGTTATGGGATACAGACAGAACGCGGTGATTGAACGTGAACTGCGAAAGGGGCAGCCCTGCAAGTATGAAGAGTTGCCTATCGATGGCATTGTCGAGTTCTGGTTCGAAAGCACGGATTCGCTGCAGACGGCGTTCGGCTCGGCCGCGGGACTGAGGACCATGGAACATGCAAAGACATTCCTCTCGGAAATCACTGCGTTCCTTGTTGGGGAACACAGAATGATTTAAAATGGTCGTTGGTCTCTGGCCTGATTCGCAGCCACTGTTCCAGAAATTTCAGTGGCTGCTGTCAAACGCATTTGAAATCTGAGCCACTTCGCGCCTGATCGCGCAAAGTAAAACTGAGCCAGTCGTTACTTCTTCGATGACGAGACGTGACCGGCTTGGCGTTGCTGTCTCAGTCTGTAGCTGTCTCCTTTGATCTGGATGATGTGGGCATGGTGCAGGATACGGTCGAGCATCGCTGCCGTCAGTGTGGTGTTGCCGCCGAAGGTCTCGTCCCACTGCGCAAACGGCAGGTTGCTGGTCAGGATCATTGAACCGCGCTCATAGCGCTTGGCGACGATCTGGAAGAAGTGGCTGGCCTGATCGCCCGAGAGCGGCAAGTAGCCGATCTCGTCGACGATGAGCAGCCTCGGGCCGAGGATATTGTGTCGAAGAACCGCGTCGTATCGCTCCTGTCGGCGTGCGGCCTCGAGCTGCAGCATTAGATCCGCGGCCGTGATGAACTTCGTTTTGATGCCGGCCTGCGTCGCCGCATGCCCGATGGCGATCGCGAGGTGGGTCTTGCCCACGCCCGACGGACCGAGCAACACCGCGTTCTCACCCCGCTCGATGAAGCGCAGGGTGGCGAGCTCGTCGATCGTCTTGCGCGGGGCCCCGACGGCGAAGCTGTAGTCGTAGTCATCCAGTGTCTTGATGGCGGGGAACCCGGCCATGCGCACCAGTGTTTGCCGCGAACGGACTTGCCTCGTCTCTCGTTCGTGCGCGAGCACGTTCTCGAGGAAGTCGAGGAAACTCCATTGCTTGGCCGCCGCGTCGCTGGCCAGAGCGACGTATCGGTGCATGAGCCCCTCGAGCTTCAAACTCTGGCAGTGCCCGTCGATGCGTTCCTGCTGCAAGTTCATGCGCGCACCTCGGTCAGTAATTGCTGGTAGACGGACAACGGGTGCTGGATCGACATCGCGGGATCAACGCGTGGTCGAGCGACGGCACGAGCTGGCAATCGGGGCACCGCGTAACCCGGCATATCGCGCAAGCAAGCCCGTTCGCGTTGCTCCAACAGAATCGCGGGTGCCAGCCCTGTAACCGGATGCACGCGCTGGTTGGCCACGTCGCGCAGCCATTTACTCACCTCGACGTTCGCAGTCACGGCATCGAGCATCAAGCCGGATTGCTTGAGCTGGCTTGCTAGCGGCACATAGAAATTGCCACGCAGATAGCGGTGAAATCGCTCGACCTTGCCTTTGGTCTGCGCGCGGTACGGTTGACACAGTCTGGGCAGAAAGCCGTACCGCTTGGCCAGATCGAGCATGCCGGCGTGCCAGCGGTGTTGACCGTCGCCATATGCATCGCGCTCGACAACGATGGTCTCGGCATTGTCGTAAAGGATCTCGCGAGGAACGCCACCCAAGGCTTCGAACAGCGCATGATGACAGGCGACCAGCGTCTCGGCGCGTTCATCGGTGGTGAAGCGTGTCCAGCGCCACCGACTAAAACCGAGCGTGGCGGTGAAGGCGTAAAGCGGGTCGGCGCCTCGGCGGAAGACTACGAAATCGCACTGCATCTGCCGGCCAGGCTCCGTCTCGAACCTCACGACCGGGTCTGGCTTGGGCACGGACTTATGCGCGTTCATGAAGGCCTGCAGGCTCCGCAGTTGGCCATCGTAGCCGCGCGCACGCAACTCGCGCAGCAGCGCCGGCGCGGCGATGATCTCGGGTGCTGCGGCGTTCATACGCTCGAGGATATACGCCTCGAACGCTCCGAGCTTGGTTGGCCGCGGTTCACGCGCCTTGTAGCGTGGCACGTCCTCGGCCGACAGGTACCGCGCCACCGTGTTGCGAGAAATACCCAGGCGCCTCGCGATCTCGCGCTCTGATATGCCTTGGGCTTTGAGCACATGGATTTGCATCCACTGTTCCTTCTGGAGCATCGCCAGCCTTTGCGCGCAAAAGGCTGACTGTACTGAAAGGTGGCTCAGATTTACTTCGCGCGAAGTGGCTCATTATTACTTTGCGCCCAACACCTTGCACATAGAAGTCGGTGCGCTTCGAGAGGTTGTAGTCGCTCATTAATCCGACCGGCTGATAGCTCGGGTGCAGCTTGCCAGTCGCGTCGCTCAACGTCGCGCGCGTGTAGGTGTACATCGCGCCCACGTAGAGGGTTGGTGTGAATTGATACTTGCCGTTCACCTCAAAGCTTTGGGACCTCAAGCCTGAGGCGGCGCCGGCAGCTGGCGTGATTGGCCCGACGTACACGGAGCTGAGCGGATTGAACACATCGCTATTCGTGTAGGCGAGGCCTACAGTTGCGTTCGAGATCGTATAGTTCACGCTGGCGCCGAAAATCCCCAAATGAGAACCGATGAAGTTTTTGGTCGCCAGTGCTGATACCGCCGCCTGCCGTCGACGACGGATTGTTACCCTGAAGATAAGCTGCAGCGACGAGCAGACCTCCGGTCGCATACTGAGCACCGACGCTGTACTGTCGGTTGTTTGCGAAATTCACGTTGTTGGAGAAGCTGTAGGTCCCGCCGAATTGAAACCCGGCGAAGGCAGGTCCACGGGAAAGTCAGTGCTGTCTCCAACTACTTGGCAGACGCGGTGGACGAACTCAGCGTCAAACGAGATCCGGATACCGTCACCTTGGCAGCCAATACCGCGATTTCGCATTACTGGCTCAGCGAAGTGATGCGCGATTTTCGGGACCGCAATCCCAGCGTTGCCGCGAGCATCCGCATCATCACGTCGGATCAGACTTCCGATCTGTTCCATGATGGTGTGGATTTGGCCGTGGTGTAAGCGTCGTCGCCATCCAGGCCTGGGAATGCACGACGGCTCAAAATTCGCAATATTTTGATATTCGCCGCAACTTCTTGATAACGCTTGTGACGTCTACTTTATAGACTCGGTCAAAAATCGTGCCATCAGCGCACAGGAGGAGACATGACCGAATACAAGCTCACCAAAAGGGTGGCCGCGACGGCGGCGTCTGCTGCCACATTGGCCCTGTCCGCCTGCGGTGGCGACAGCTCTACACCTACGGCGCCGCAGGTGCAGCAGATGAACTGCACGGCCCTGACGACCGCAGCGTTGAACCTGCCGGGCCTCGCGGTTACATCGGCCCAACTTCTGCCAGCGAGCCCAGCCAACGCAGCGGGCACTGCGCAAGGATACCCGGCGCATTGCGATGTGGTTGGCCAGATCAACCAGCGAACGGGTGTCGATGGAAAGTCCTACGCAATCGGGTTCGATATCAAGATGCCCATTTCCGGTTGGAACGGGAAATTTTTCTATTCCGGCGATGCCGGCACCGACGGCGTATTTTTTGCGCCCCTCGGCGGGCTCGGGGGAGGGCAAACGACGAACGCATTGAGTTTGGGCTATGCCGTTGCAAGTAGCAACGGCGGGCATAACGACCCAACCAGTTTCGATACAACATTTGGGCTGGATCCGCAGGCCCGAACCGACTATGCCTACAACGCGATCGGCACATGGACGCCGTTGGCGAAGGCCATCGTGAATAAGTTCTATGGCAGCGCGCCCAGCCGCTCGTATTACGTCGGCTGCTCTAAAGGGGGGCAGACCGGGTTGATCGCAGCAACGCTCGACGCGGATCAGTTCGACGGGATCATCGCTGGCGATCCCGGACTCGATCTTCCCGCGGCCGCAGCGGAAGAGCAGTACGACTCGCAGCAGTTCCTGACCATCCCGGGAAGCGGCCAGGATGGTACCGGAGCAATCACGGGCGCCTTCACTCAGCAGGATCTGCAACTGGTCTCCAACGCGATTTTGGCCAAATGCGACGCGCTTGACGGCGCGACCGACGGCATGGTCGACGACATGGCAGCATGTCAAAAGACCTTCAACTTCGCGACCGACGTTCCGCAATGCGCGGCCGGCGCAACGCCGAATGGCACCTGTCTGAGCGCCGCGCAAAAAAGCGCGCTGTCCAACGTCTTCGCGGGCGCACGCGACAGCGCTGGAAACCTGGTCTACGACAACTGGCCCTGGGATCCAGGGATCACCGGAACGATTCCCTTTGTTGGCTGGCAACCGTGGAAATTCACGTTGAATCCGGTGCTTGGCGCGATGTCCCTAGGCGACGTGTTCTCGGTTCCGCCGGCGACCCCTGTGGTTACGCCGGCAAATTCCGCGAGTTACCTGGCGTCGTTTAACGTCGACAATGTCAACAACCTGATCTATGGCACCAGCGCGACTTTCCCGATCTCGCCGATGGCGCTGATGTTCCCAAGCGATCGGGTTCATCTGACGGCGCTGAAGAATCATGGCACCAAGCTGATCGTGTTCCACGGAGCCGCCGACCCCGTGTTTTCGGTGAACCACACGATCAACTGGTACAAGAACGTTGTCGCAGCAGATCCTAATGCCGCCAACTACGCCCGGCTATTTGTCGTGCCTGGTATGAACCACTGCGGTGGTGGGGTTGCGACCGACAATCTCGAATCGTTCAAAGCCCTCGTGTCCTGGGTGGAGCAAGGCACCCCGCCAGACAGCATTCTGGCCAGTGTGTCCGCGGGCAATCCCGATGTGCCGAAATCTTGGTCCGTCAACCGCACTAGGCCGATCTGCGCATGGCCGCAAAAGGCGGTGCTAAAGGCAGGCGCGACAGATCTGGAAAGCGCGAACAGTTTCGTTTGCCAGTGATCTTTCCGGTTCGTGCGACGGGCACGTGATGCCCGCCGCGCGCGTGGCGCAAGTCGAGTCGTCCTCGCCATCTCTGCCTTATGCGATACAAACCCATTGCATTCACCGCGGCGTTTTGCGCATGCGCAGCCTCCGCGCGCGCTTTCGAGGTACCTAAGGCAGTTGTCGACGCCATTGAGCGAGTAAGCCACGGCCATGCCCACATCCTCAGAGCTTTTCCGGGCCCAAAGGGTTTGGATGGGTTCGCATTGCAACTCAGTCTTGGTCATGACGTGATCGCTTACGCGTCGAAGGATTTGTTCGATGCCAGTGGGCGCATTATCGCGAAAATCGCGGCGGAAACGTACGTTGCTAAACCGCTGGGCACAGCTCAACTGCTCCACGATGCCGCGGAGGCGCATAGCTATCTCTGGGGCATGACATCGGCGCGTAAAGAGTTGTGGGCGCTGTTCGACCCAGACTGCTCGTACTGTCATATGTTGTTTGAGGCGCTGCGGCCCAAGGTCGAGGGCGGGGCACTCAAGGTCCACGTGATCCAAGTCGCATTTCTTAAGCCTGAAGGTATCGGCAGAGCCGCTGCGATTGTCGGCTGTAAGGATCCGGCAGCGGCGCTCGTACGAGACGAAATCCGCTTCGACATCGCGGCCGAACAAGGCGGCATTGAGGCCGAGCCGACGAGCAACACTGCGTCATCGAGGGTCCGTGCGAACAACGCCTGGATGGCGGCCCGCGGTATCCGGGCCACTCCGTTCCTGCTGTACAGAGACCGTGACGGCGAACCAAGGGCCATCCCGGGTTTCCCACCGGATGTCGCCGCGTTACTCTCCGAAATTCGAAGCGGTTCATGATGCGTCGCCCCATGTCTGGGCGGCTCGGTGCTGCTGCGTGGGCATGCATTCTTTTTGGGCTGGACAAGACGAGTGTGAAACCTACCTTGCTACTCCGCCCCACGCAGGAAGCTTGCCAGGGCGTGTTTCATATGCGGCGCGGCGACCTCGCGACCGAAGTTCATGATTCTGCGCTGGTGACCCCGGACGGACTCCTCCCGTGCGGAATGGTGCTGAGTTCGATCACGCTCGCGCAGCCGCCATCGTTACCGTTCCACGGCGACCCGAGAAACATCGCGTCTTTAGCGGTCAACGTCGGCCGAACCTTCCGCGCCCAAGTGCGGCTGGCGGGTGTATGGCACGACAGCCTCGCTGAACCCGGGGCTGTGCTTGCGGTTCCGCCAGGCTGCGATACCTATTCGGTCTATCAGCCTGGCGGCGGGGCCCTAGATACCCTGCACCTCGCTTGCCCGCCTGAACATCTTGAGCGTATCGCCTGCGAATCCGGGCTGCGGTGGCCCACCGATGGGTTGCCAGCGATCGCGACCGGTCAAGCCGATCCGCAGATGGTTCTCCTCGGGCGAGCGCTCTTGCTAGAGATGGACCAAGGCACGCCTCTTCTGTTAGAAACACTGACTCATGCGCTGGCCATTCACCTGTTGCGCGCCCTCGACGGCGGCACGTTCACGCCACCCCGGACGTCGAAAGGCTTGGCGCCCCATGTCGCACGCCGGGTTGCCGAACACATTCAGCAGCACCTGGAGGAACCGCTGAAGCTGAGCGAACTCGCCGATGTCGCAGGACTTAGCGTCCACCATTTCTGCCGCATGTTCCGGCAGACTTTCGGACAGCCGCCGCATCGTTACCTGACCCGGGAACGCATCGGTCTCGCGAGGACATGGTTGCTCAACAAGCCCGAATGGTCGATCGGCGACATCGCCCACCGCCTAGGTTTCGGCTCGCCGAGCCATTTCAGCCAAGCGTTCAGAACCCTGATGCACTGCACGCCGCAGGACTATAGGCAACAGCACGAGGTGTCAGTGCCGACCGACCTTTGAACGGTGACGCCCGGTCGGCTGCTTGCATACCACTTCTGTCTACTCCTGAAAATTATCGTCGAGTGCTGACTTCGAGAGCGTGGCGGTTTTCGATTTGTTCAAACATGAACTTAGCCAAGTCTTCCCGGGCGACCATCAGTGAATGCTTGGTGTGACTGCACAAGCCGACATCGAGTTGTTGCGAGGCGGGGCGATTCTTCAACACAGCAGACCTGACCATTGTCCAATCAAGTTGCGGGAAACGGATCGGCCCTTGCAAGACCGATCATGTCTTGATAAGTACTGCGCATCGTGAGCTTGATGAGCGCGGCAGGTAGCCGAGTGGCAGTTCAGGCCATTTTCGCGTCGATCGATCATCCGTCCGGTTCGACGCGAGCCGGCCAAAGGAACTGCGTCGTTGGCCATTTCGCGAACGCCACCTCTTGACAGCGGATTCAACCGTCGATTTATCGAATCGATGAAAGATCTCAGCCGACATATCGAAATCCAGTGTCTTTCGTGGAAGCTCAGTGACCCTCGGCAACACTTAGTGGAAACACGGGCATTTCGTGTGGTTGAGCAAGGTCGATATACAGTCGTCGCAGTGGGATGCAGGATACCCCCTACAGGGGCGCCAGTGGGTAATGCCGACGGCGCCCAGGGTTTTGGGCACCGTCGGCGTAAGAGTCAGGCGCGGACCTTGCCCGCCGCATACTATGTCACCGATCACCCTTCGAACGGATTCTTGATCTTACCCCTCGGCGCAGCAGGCTCATCGCGGACGTGTTCGGGCAGCGCTGGATCTTGCTGTAGCACGTCTACGATGCTCGCGATGGTCCGCTGTAGCACAAGTGCGGCGATGAGCCCCGGTTTGTCGCGCGTCAGCTCCAGGGTGCCCGACAGCACGATGCGTTCAGGATCGTTGGTCACGGTGAACGCGTCGCCGTGAATGTTCACGACGGTTGAGTCGTCTGCAAACGCCTTAAACTCCATTCAGACCTCCGATGCGGGTGTCCTTCAACTTCTCCGGAATGCCAGGGAATCGCAAGCCGCTTTGCGACTCGACTTCATGTACCGTCGCGAGCGTGTAGCGCTTGGCTGCCGTGTTGTTCGCGACGACCGCGAACGCGAGCCGCTTCTGAGGAACATAGACTACCTTGAAAATCTGCGTCGGAACTATGACGCCGCTCTTGCCGATCGTCGTCAATTCAGCACCCTTGAACATCGGCCCTGTGACGACATAAGTGTCTGTCGTGTGCAGACCGATTCTGCGAACGGCTTCCTCGATGTGTGCCCACAGGTGACGATTGTTCGTCGGGTTCTGCGGCACCATATTCGCGAGCGTAAACGATTCGGCCATCGCACGATCATTCCAGCGGTCACCGGCCGGGCTCATGTGTCCTCGATCGTAGCCGCTTTTGCGATAGTCGGTGAGTCGTGCGCCTTCTCCGTTAGGCAACCGCGGCTCCTCGAAGAACCGATTCGTGCGGATCTCGCTCGTAGCCGCAGCCAGGTGAGAACGAGTCAGGTGCTCGGCTGACCAAAGCGGTCCGTGCGTGATGCTCGAGTGCAACACCTCGAAATCGGAATAGCACAGGAGACGCGTCTTCGCAGCGATCCGCGGATTGACGACGACTGGAGATTTGCCTTTCGGACTGAATTGCGGACAGGAGTTGGAAGCAAAGGCGTGCGTGGCCAGGACCATCAGCGCGCAGACGAGGATTTGTCGCATTGAAACCGCATTGAGTGTGGGGCTGCAAAGTATACGACCGAACTCTCCGCCGATCGCATTGTCGGTGCGTAATTTCGCCTTCGACAAGTTGCGGGGCGAACGAACGGAATCCGGAACTTTTTACGCTACTCGAAGTTCAACATAGTCGCCAAAGGTCATGTTTTCTTTGAGTAGATGGCGGCGCGGACCTCTGGCATCGAGACTTCCAAGTGAGTAGGAATGGAGTGACACTCTTGCCCGTTCCGGGTGTCTAGCGTCCCAGAAGATCAACAACGAAAAGCCGAATTCACCGGACATGGTTTCACCGACAAAGGATGCTCCAGAGGACAATCGACAGTGGAGAGCAAACCCCTCTCGAACCTTCGGCGTAGCCCGTATCTCCTCGAACATCTTCGCCGTCGGGGTGAAGTCGGTTTGTGCTGCAGAAGACGCATCTGGATATAGCTCAGCAATGGTTTTGCCTGGCTGGGACGATTGGCCATGCTGACGAAATACTACGCGGACTTGCTGGTTGGCCTGTAGCGGTGTACGGGCAACCCAAGTGAGGTACGTTGATGACCCGCTTTCAGAGTAATTGCCACCGGAGACGTTCAGAGATGCGAGGGCCTCGTCAATAACCGTTCCGTCAACGTTCACGGTAAGCATGGTGAGCTCGCCGGTGCTAACCGTTACGGTCGTAACGCCGTCAAGAATGATTTCGAGCGCGGGCATGTTCGTCGTTACCTGATTCAGGGAAGGTCAGAATACACTCGAAATTACGTTATTAGAATCTCGATGGGTCTCAATTAATGACTAGGCGTGGTGATAGGCGAAGTACTGCTTGTTATTTGAGTGAGCCGTCGTGCCTAGCGGCCTGTTAGAGCAGCGGTATCAAGGGGTGACGATCAATGTTCCGCCATCCTTTTTCAAACTCTGAGAGCGTAGTGCGCGAGACTTCTACAGCGAGGGAGTCTTGGCGGAAAATGTCACGGTACGTGGCGCGCGGGGACAGCGGTCGGCGTGGTCACGCCCCCGGTGAGACAGAATGAGGTCGTCCTCTTCGACTTTTTGCAGGAAAGCAAAACGAGATCAACGCATCAGCGTGTTTTAGATGGTGCGCACGGGGCAGGTTTCTCGTCCGTTGCTTCGTGGGACGGGATCGTCGTGACCGGCGCGCGCGCGAGCATGCACAAGGCCGCAAACTGGCGGGCCTGCTGGTCGTATCCGGTCAGGTGGGTCGTCAGTCGAGCGGAGAGTTCCGGCGCAGGCTGCGCGCTACTGACTCCCGGGAGCGCGTACTGATTGCGCTTGCGGTCGACATGACAAACGACGCGACGCGCCTCGGTCAAATGACCGAGCGCTTGGCGCAGACGGACCGTGGGAACCTTACTGACGGCGGCTAGGGCGGCGGCTGAATATCGGCACCCACGCTCCATGACGGCGAGGATTTTTTCAGCGTCGCCGCGAGTAGTGGCGGAGTATTTGCGCATGATCAAAAACCAAAGGTCGAAAAAAGCGTCGTATCTGTTGTGCGTGCGAATCAGAATGGCGATTCATGATGAGGCCATTTGCAGGGAGGTGTCATCGGCGACTGACCATCTTTTGCAATGTTGTGCGGGATTGCCATGTTAGATTGCGTCCGTCGTCGCAACCTGGGTCGGTGGCGGCGATATTTGAAGTGGGAGTCGGGACTCGCCAGCGCCGGGCCGGAAATACGGCGCGCTTTGAAGTACAAATGGCTGGTTGGTAAGATGGCAAAAAAAGGCCGATTCGATAAATCGAATCGGCCTTTTTTATTGCGAAAGACAGGCTGGTGAATGGCTCGTCGTGCGCGTTTATAGCGCTGCCGCCCAAGCAGCGACGACAAGCGAATCCATAGGCGGGCAGTGGGTGAATCGCGAGATCTTCGTTTAAAGTCGGGCCGTGGCTTGGTTGGAATATTAAATTGAGAGATATGAAAAATTAATTAATTTGAGGTTAAATAAATATGGAGAATTGTAAAATTTCATTTTAGGCGTGTCGACAAAGGTGATGGAGTGTCAGATTGGAGTCGGGTGCATGTTCATTTGGCTGAACGTATGCTTCACTCGCGAGGGCGTAGTGGCACTGCATCCCTAAAGCGTGTGAATGGGCGAGCGTGCCGGTGTCTAACCCCTCGATTCAACGGCAGCCATGCGAACCCTTCAGGATGTGTTGAAACACCCGAGTTCGGTCGTTAGCCGTGCAGCACTCAACCAGAACGAGCAAGGCCAATCGTTACCGGTTGTGGTGCGCGTCTATCAGTTGAAGGATGCGAAGACCTTTGAGCAACTCGACTACACCCTGCTGCAGACCAATGACCTTGATGCGCTCAAGGCGGATCTGCTCGCCACCAAGGATGTGGTGTTGGGGCCCGGCGCCAGCGCTAGCGTGAACGAACCGATGAATCCCGATGCTCAGGTGGTCGGGATCGCGGCGTTTTTCCGCGAGCCGGGCGACGGGGCGGTCTGGAAGCTGGCCGTGCCCAAGAAGCAGTGGAAGAAAACCGATCCGGTGAAAATCGAAGTGCGCGACAACGCTTTGATCCTGGTCGACGCGACAGACAAGCCAGTTACGCGGTCCGCGCCACTGCAGAGCACGCCACCTGTACCTGCGTCGGCGCCAAAGCCGAAACCCTCAGCGCAGCCTGGCACGCAGGATGAAGGCTGAGGGAAGTATTGTCCCACAACAGGAATACGGAAGCGTCCATGAGTGAACATCAATGTAGCGCCGGCATCGGCGACCTCAAGCGAGTCTCAATTCAGCGGACCGCCGAACAGAGCGAGCCCCCTCAGGAGGCAACCGGGTCGCGCAGAATGCTGTTCCGGACCGTTGCCGTGGTTGCTGTCGCGGGGCTCGCTACCTGGGCGTCGCTGAGCGCGATCTTGAGTCACGCGTATCACACTGTTCCGGTGCGGCACTGAGATGACGACATCACATCGAAAGATCGGGATCACCTCCGCTGTACCGCCAGTCGGTGATCTATGCGCGCGAGGGCGTCGATCTGGAGCGCTCGCTGCTGGCCCAATGGGTGGGCCATGGCGCGAACCTACTGCGACCGCTGGTCGACGCCTTACGCCGGCACGTCATGATGGCCACGAAACTGCGTGCCGGCGATACTATGGGCACGACGATCGGAACTCGGCCGACATGACGCCGCCGGCCGTATGGTTCGCCTATACACCCGACCGCAAGGGCATCCATCCGTAGCAGCATTTCGAATCGTTCAACGGTACGTTGCAGGTCGATGCGTACGGCGGGTACCAGGCGATTTACGAAACCGGGCGCGTATTCAACACTGTCGACACGGCCCAAGGGACGCGCTTACGGTCACATCGGAGCGCGATTCTCTGCTATTTCTTTTCTGGCCACCATGGCTGAGGTGTCTCCCGAATCAGGTAGTCGTCCAGATTCTTGTCGACGAGCCACTTCGGGCGGGAGCCTTTCCCAGACCAAGACTGCCCCGTGTCAGGATCGTAGTACTTCGCAGGAGTCTTTTGGCGCTTGGCCTTTATAAAGCCTGCTGCGCGGAGCAACTCGGTTTCCGTGATGCCGTAGTCCTTGACATCATCGGCGAGCTGTTTGAGCTTGGCTTGCTTTTCCTGTTGCTTGACCTCGTCTACGAGGAGATTCAGTTGCCCGAGCTGCTTCTGCAGCTCGCGAATAGTAGGGTTGTTCATGAAGGTGTGTCTTGATCGAACTATTTATGTGACTGTTGGGCTGCAGTTCAGTTCGATTCTGGTTGTCGTAGGTGAATCCAAGATCGTAACTCAAACATGTTCTAAGCCGAAAATCTATGCGGGTATGGCCGTGAGCACGTACGGTACGCCTCGGACCGAGCAGCTCAGTTCTTGGGATGGTCTGATCTTTCGCTCAGTTGAATTGACGTGCGAGCGCCGCAGCGAGTGATTGCACAGCTGCCGTCGGCCTCGTTTTTCTCGATCGGACTAGCCAAACAGCGGACCCATGCGTTTGCGAGTGACATCGTCCATGTATAGGTTATGCAGGCTCAGGTACTCCTTCGCCTTGGTCTCGATTGCCAGTATCTTGTGGAATCGGATCGAGCCAGCAATGACGGCTAGTCTGGCGTCGGACTCAAAGTTCTCATTCCCCTTGAAACCATCGATTTTCTTCGCGTCATCGGGGGTAACGTATGGTTGCGCGCTGATGACGCTGGCTTCCGGGAACAGCACCACGTTTGTTCCTGCTTCACCGGTTTGTACGGAGGGGAAGACCAGGCCGTCAACTTGAGAGCCGAAGCGAAGCCGCAAGTATTCGAAGACAACCTGTGTGGACAGATAGCGGAGCTCGTCGTTGCGTCCCTTGGGTCTGGACATTTTCTTCACCAATGAGGTGATGAAGGTCTTCAAGTGACGCGCATCGAGGTAACCTTCATCCAGAAGGGTGAGCGGTGGCGGTTCGACCTCGTTCAGTTTGGTCAAATCCAGCAATTTCAACTCAGTGGTGGGCGTGAGGGCAACACTCACGACATTGTCACCAGTGATGGACCTGATCTCGCTCAGGCACGTGTCTCGGTCGAGAGCACAGTACAGAGCCGAAATCCCGATTGGAGTCATCCGCTGACTGCCGGCTCGCCTCTTTGGTGCCGGACCGAACAAGCTTGCAGGGTTCTCCAGCATGTCCTTCGCCTCTTCTGGGCTACCAGCGTTGCGAGCTCGGAAGAGTTCCTCACCTTGATTGAAGACCCTAACGCACTCGGGCTTCAACTCGTTTTGAGCGGTCAATAGAAAGGAGAACACCTCTTCGAGAAAGTCACGGGCAATCGGGTTGAAGAACCGGTGTGTATGACTAATGTCCTCAATGAACTTCGACCATTTTCCTTCGTAGAAATTCCGCTCCAGAAGCCCGTCGTCACCATAGAAGTGAGTTTCCTCGCCGCGCGCATTGGTCTTGAACTCCTGTGGCACACCTTCGCAGAGGTCATTGAGATACGGTTCGTTATCCAGATCAAACCACTCTCCCAGCACTATGTCGATCGTTTCAACGGGGATGTCGTCGGCTCCTCCCTCGTATAGCATTCCATATTCAAAATCCGACAGGCCATCCTCAGTAGCGAGGTTTTCCTTAACCCGGTTGTAGACGTAGTCAAAAACGATCTTTGTCTCGAGTGCCGTGGCTACCTGATTGCAATACTGGCAAGTGTCTGCTCGCCCGTTCGCCGCTATCAGCTTCTTGAGCGGAATAGGTTTCACGCAATCCACACAAATCATCTGGTTTCTCTGAAGATGGGTTCATTCATTGCAGGGTGACGCCGTTAGCTCGTGCTCGAGCGCAGTAGCTGTCAACGTGTGCGACAACTAGTCATCTTCGTCCTCAAAGGCTGCATCTGATTTTCGTTGGCGTTCAATAGCATAGCGAGCGTACCTCAGTAGGTCGTCATACAGTTCAAATGCAGGCTCAGCGCGGCTCAGTGACGTCAGCATTTGCATGCAGTGTTGCTCGAGGCGGACGTCCTCTGGGAACGGTTCGCCGGGAGCTCCAGCTCGCGGGCCAGAATGGGCTGCCGCCGAGATCGCTGATCGAATATTGACCAGCGCATCGTCGCTGATGAGTTCTGCTGCATTCAGAATGTCTCGGACGAACGTCGCATGCTCATAAATGAGGGAGGGTTGGCCCGCGCGCAGTACGTTAGCTGCGACTACGCTATGAGCTTCGGATCCGGACGACATCCACGAAAGAAGTAGGTCGAGCAGTTGCTCATCGTGGCTGCCGCATAGGCAGGAAACTGCTTCACCGAACTGGTTGACTCTCAGGGCGTTCGGCGACTCATTGAGCGCCCAGTCAAATAGCTCTCGTAGAAGCCGTGGTGCGGCCTCCGCGCCCATGAGTCCAATCCCATTCCCATTGCGTTGCTTGTGCAGGGGCACGTAGGACCAATCTTTCCTGCGCTTTGCCTCGATGAGGCGTTCCTTGACTAAGGAGATGACCGCGGCGGGGTTCACTTGAATTGAGGTCGTGAGGAACTCCTGAAGCCAATGATCGTCCAGTGACTTCAACATGACCAGTTTCTTCAAGAGATCGCTTCGCCTGCGGTCGACGTCTCCCTGCGGAATAGTGTCGCCGCCGGCGATCCACATGAACATGTCATGGGTCGCGCTCAAATTGACCTCAAAGTCCGCTAAGCATATGAGCTCGACTGCCAGGGCAGGGCTCCTGTGGGCTACCTGACGCACGAGATTCGAGGCGATTCGCAGGACAGTCGGGTCTTTCGACTCGAAGATGCGCTTGAACAGGGCTACTTCTGGCTCGGTGTAGGGGCGTGAAGGCTCAATTCGCGCGTATGCTTCCGCGAGCTGACCTAATACCTCGGCAGAACCCACCGAGCGGGCGACATAGCCTTCTATCAATTCTAGGTTTCCAGTCTCGACGATTACGCTCAAAGCCTTGCCGACATACGGAGCGAGAAGGCCGGCATCGTTTTGATTGTTCCTCAGGAGCAGCTCAGTGGCGAGATTGGGCACGTTGCTGAGCAGGAGGTTCATGAGGATGAAGGGCGAGCCATATCCCGCAGGGGCAATGCTCGCGATGTCCTGCAGGCAGTCATGCAACTCATCTAACAGGCGTCCCGCATCTGGAAAATTGGCTGCCAGCTCAACCGTCAGACGCTCAAAATCCTTCTTGTGCTCTTCGCGCTCATGCGATTCACTGAGCTCCCATGTCTCAATTCCCCACCCGTCAATAAACGCACGGGTGAGCTGCGTCCTCAAGTCTCGGCTCAACAGAGCGATGATGGCGCGAGCCTCGTCAGCCGTCTCCGGCAAGCCATAAAACGCATGCCAGGAGACGGATTGTGCGAGGCGAACGAGTACGACGGGTGATACCTCGGCTTCTTGTAGTACAACCCGAAGTTCTTGCAATAGCTTCTGATGCTCTTGCATCCAAGCATGGTCGGGAGTGTCCCCATGCATTGGTCCTTGCAAGGCTTGGCCCAGTGTCTGCGCAGCGAGAAATGCTCGGCGAGGCGAGCCTTCTCGAAGATACTTGAACAACGCCCCCGTTATCTCATCTCTGACTGCCTGAGCATCCTTCAAGGGGAGTTGATAGCGAGTAATGGTGTAGGTCGCGCGCGAATAGCTTGTCGCCTCCATCTCGGTGTTGAGAGCCCCTTCAAGGATGGAGAAGGGCGTATAGGCGGAGTTGAGCGAAGCTGGTCGATCGAGAAGTGCGAGCGCGAAGCGAATAACCTCACGCACGTATTCGACTGGCTTATTCGGCTGGAACTGAGCCAGCTCCTTGAGGAGGCGAATTCCGTGGTTAGCTTGCTGATGTAGGGCGCGGGCATCCTTGCGGCCGGCCGTCCACAGGAGGTGACATGCTTCCTGGAGGTGGTCGTAGGTGTACGCAGCGTTGCGGATCATGTTGCAGACCGACGAGCTAGCGCCGTGTCCCTCCGAGATAAGCCTCTTCGCAAAATCGAGAGCGAATCTCGGCTGATAGTACGCGACAACCTCGACAGCTTCGACGTGTGGGTTGTGATACTTCTCCCCCCAACGCAACTTAGGGCTGAGGCTGGTCAGTAGTGCGCTGTCGTCCGTTTTCCCATCGCGTAGGCGCCAATCCAATCGCCCAAGATTGGCGAACAAGTGTTTCAGGTGTTCGGTACCCGCGAGGTCGAATATCTGAATGACGCGATCGTTTGCGGTGCCATTTTCGCTGAGGTAGTTCGAGCGAATAATCTCATCCGCCAATAGGTCTGGGGCGAGCCTCGAGCGGACCCCTCGCTTGAATAGAACCCCCGCCTCGCCGAGCAGACGCATCAGTCGACTCGCATCGGATGGCTCAATCCCTTCGGCCTTCGACAGGATGTCGAGCAGGCTTGGGTCGTCCGGAATGATGGGTTGAAGGAGTGCAATGACTCGAAGGACAGCCTTCAGCTTCGCGACGTCCTGTCCGGTGACCAGGGTGACAGCAATGACGTCTTGCAGGCGAGACAGCACATAGGTGCGAAATTCATCCGCGTTACCCAACAGCGCCAGTGACACGTCATTGCGTGCGATCAACTGGGCTGCCAAGACAGTGACCAGCGGTGTCGTGTATGTCGCTCGCGCAATTTCAGCTGCAGCCGCGTGTGGGCCGTCGCATGCAGCAAGTACAGATTCGGCCAGCGCCTGCGCCTGGTCTCGCGTCTGCGGTTGCATGTCAACAAATCGGACCAATGGGCCCAGGAGACTCACGTCCGCAGCTTGAAGCCGCAGTGCTTCCTTCCCATAGGGGCGAAGCGATAGCAGCAGCCGTGTGTGATTGTCGGGTATGGCTGCGTGTCGAATAAGTATGGCTAGGTCGTCGCGCTCGTGAGCATCGTCGATTACGAGCACGGTCACGCCGCCGCGACTGTCGCGCAGCATGTCTAGATGGTGTGACTTGACTTCTTCGGTGGGCGATACAAATCGAACTCGCAGGGAGGTTTGATTTGCCAGTTGCTCGGCGACCGCACGCAGAACGCGACTTTTCCCCGCCCCCGGCGTGCCAACGAGGCAGGTTAAGACCACTGAATCGTCTCGAACAGAATCGACAACCAGTGAAACCTCCGGATCGCGACCAATAAGGGCCCAGGAGTGGTTGAAGAAGCGGTCGGGGACTAGAAGCGGCTTGAAGAAGGCTTCCGGGGCTTGGATGGGACTCGGTTCATCAATACCAAGTAGATCTAGGCGTTGCCCATTGAAGTAGCGGTCGACCAAATCCAGTCGATCGGTAAGTGGGAGGGTATGAAATCTTCGTGTGATGTCCTCCCGATCCCACAGCTCCCAACCCGGATGCACATCCATTGCATCGCGTGACTTAGGGCTCGCCACGCTGGATAGCAGCAGCACCTTGAGATCTGCGACATAGGTTTGCTCAGCCGCGGCTGTATGAACCTTCTGGGCACCAAACTCGGTGACCCGCTTGCACTGAAACGAATGGGTTCCGAACGGCCCAGTGGCCACAATGTCAATGCCGTGCTGCTTGTGTCCCGTGCCCCCATAGCGCCGCACATTGCCTTTGAGCGGCCGGTATATGCGGTCCAGGAGGGCCGCGCAGAAGCTTTCAAATACTTCGGGTGACAGGGCAGAGAGAGGGAGCGGCCGGTCGTATGAGGTCGTCGTTTCGGCGCGAAGATCTGCCGGCGCTGCTTGGTATCCGGCGGCCACCAGGAGTTCGTTTTCTCGTGCTCCGACCAACTGCTCCAATGCTGGAATGTCATTCGAGCGGGGGCGAGCGAATCCCTTCTCCCATCGGCTCACGGACTGCTGGGTTACACCGAGGGCTGTCGCCAGCTCTTGCTGCTTCGTGAATCCGGCCCCGATGCGGAGTCGAGTCAGCAGTTCGCCGAACGCAGGATAGGCAGCATCTTTCCGATTGTCTGGCATGGGTGTATATTTTCACGCACACATTTGATAGTGTATTGTATCTGCATGCAGCCTCGTCGTGGGACTTTCAGTAATTAGGGTGCTATGGCGCTGTCCTGGTTCGAGCCGCGAGATCTGGAGTTCAGGGAACCCCTTGGTCTGCTCGAAGGCTCGGTCGTTTCTAATGAATGCATCTGCCGCTGGAGTCGCACCGTATGGCAACCATATTCTTCTCGTACTGCCACAAGGACGAGACTCTCCGCAACGAGCTCGAGGCTCACCTCGCCTTACTTAAGCACGAAGGACTGGTCGATGCTTGGCACGATCGACGTATCGTCGCCGGGGAGGAAATCGACGATGCCATTTTCAGCAAACTGGAGACCGCAGACATCATCTTGCTGCTGGTGAGTTCGGACTTCATCAACTCGGCGTACTGCTATTCGCGCGAGATGGCGCGGGCGATGGAGCGCCATAGCGCTGGAGAGGCGCGGGTCATTCCGGTCATCTTGCGCCATTGCGACTGGACCCGGGCGCCTTTCGGCAAGCTACTCGCAGCTCCTCGTGACGGCAAGCCAGTCGCCTCGTGGCCCGACAGGGATGAGGCGCTCGCTGATGCGGCGCGGCAAGTTCGTCAGGCAGTCGAAGCGAGCGGCGCCGTGGCGAAAGCAGGGACGCCGAAACCGGCCGCATTGGGGCGTTCTGTGGATGTGTCCAGTCTGCCCCGTTCAAGCAACCTGCGGCTTAAGCAGGAATTCACGGAAAAGGATGCGGACGACTTCGTTCGCTCGACTTTTGAGTTCACCTGTCGATTTTTCGAAGGCTCGGTTCAAGCTGTTGGTGAGCGCAATCGCGATGTGACCGGCACCTTTGAGCGTATCGACTCGCGTCGAATGACGGCGGTCCTCTATCGCAGCGGCAGGAAGATCGCAGAGTGTTCCATTCGGACCGATTCGCTGGGGCGAACCAACGGAATTGCGTTCTCGTACGACTCGTCGGCGTCGTCGGGTTCCTACAACGAGATGCTGACCCCGCAGGCGGGCGAGCAATCGTTGCACTTCAAGCCGATGGGAATGGCGTGGAATGGCGAGCGCGACAAACAGTTGTCCCAGGAGGGGGTGGCCGAGTTCCTCTGGGCGCTGTTCATCGAGCGGGCGCAGTCCTGAGTGTGTGCCAGCGGTATCGCGGAGTGAACCCGCTGTCGCCACAGCAGGTCGCACCCCAGGGTCGACCGTGTTTTGAGTCGATTTGCGTGGCGAGTGCTGTTGGCGCAAGGATGAATCGAAAATATTTTTCGAGGTTGATTTGACGAAAACGGGTATTAATTGCTGGATGTATTTTGGTTCATTGGTTTTCGGACAGTCCTATCTCTAGATTTTCTGTCGATGATGCATCGAATTCCACGATATACTTTAAATGTCACACGTCGGCCGAGCATGAGCCGCCCGACGATAGGGCCGCCTCTTCCATTTGAAGAGCTTCGGTGGTGACCGCCAGCGCGGACGGGGAGACCAGTGGCGCGCTGGGGAAATCCGGACGACCACGGGGGTAAGGTTGAGACAGTCCGGTACGGTGGCGAAGAGAGAACCGTAACCTGAAAGTCTGTCGGAATCATTCAATCAAAGGGTGATGGAAGGAGCATCAGCAATCGCTGGTAGGGGCTCCGGATATTCCAGCTATGCTTATATAAGCATATCCTCCCTAGCATTTCTAAAGTGAGAATATCCTCACCGAAAGATATGCTTACGTAAGCATATGCATTTCCTTACGCATTGGGCGGTCTCCGTGCATTGCGCAGGCGTGAGGGCCGCTGCGCGGCTGGCTGACCAGGAAGGACGGTGCAGGGCTCACACCTTTCGTGCTGGGTACCTTGCTGACTGCGATCTGCGCTGCTCGGATGGCGCTCTATTGGGAGATTGATTGCATTCAGGTTGCACGAATGCAGGATGCCGGTGGGGCGGCGGATAGGTTCGCCGTCGTTGCTTCCCCGACAGGTGGCATGTCGAGTTGCATCGCGGCTAGCCTTTCCTTTGGCGCGTCGAGGATCGCGAGAATCTGATGCGCAGGCCATTCGTTTGGGCCCGTGATCAGGAGCGTGCACCGGAGCTTTGCGGACGGAAGGCTTGTCGCAATGGCTCGCGTAAATCACCGGGCGGGCACTGTATTGATGGCTAGGCTATCCATCAGTTTTTCAGGGGGACTGTGTGCACACCAAGCGATTTACGCAAGTCCTGGCTGCCCATGGAGAGCGGCACTTGCCCGACCGAGCTGTCGGCGAGTCGTCTTACTCCTGATCCTGAATCAGGAAACGATTCCGGTTCTTGGCCTCTTTGATCCACGCAGGCGCGCGGCCACGACCCGACCAAGTTGCTCCGGTCTTCGGATCGCGGTACTTCGCTTCCACGGGAGCCTTGGCAGCGTTTGCCGACCGACTGCGACGTGAGCCGAAGATGTCCTTTTCAGTAATTCCAAACTCGGCAACCTTGGCGCGGATGTCGTCGACAACTGCTTGAAATTCCGCTTGGCGAGCAGCTTCCGTCTTTGCTGCAAGCGCGTCCATCTGGGCCTTTAGTTCTTTGTAAGTGGACATGTAGTCCTCCGTTGGTTGTGTGGTACAAATGATAGCGTTTTCACGCTGGTGCAGGGGATGAATATTTATTGGGAATTCTGATGCGGACGTCAGAATTGGTGCGATGTATTAGCACCGCTTTGTAGATGTTGAGCCGCAATGTCTCACGTTTGAGACAGCCCGATGTTCGCTGGATCGGTTCGGAAAACGAACGTCGCGTCCACAGGCTGAGGGGGGCGGTTATCGCTGGATGTAAGCTTCACGATCTGGCCAACTAGATTGTGGAACCATCTGTCTGGTGACCGGCAGGTATGAGCTATGTATCGAACTCAGGCATCGGCACTTTGATGCTGAACATCCCGGCATACCTGAGGTCGTATGAATTTGATGGTGCGACGGTCTATGTCTGAGGAGAAAATGTGTACTTGATATGAAACAATGCGAGGATTTATCGTTTCAAATCGGATTTGGTGCGCATATCAATTGCATGGAAAATGTATATCGGTGGAATCTTTGTTATTCTTCGGTTGGTTTTGTAAAAATTGGCGTCAAATTAAAAAATTATAACTCGAGCTATTGCTTTGTGAATTTCGGGTTGAGACTGGGTCTGATGGGTTGTCGTCGCTCTTTCGGGGGGGCTGTTGGTAGGGGCGGCGAAGCGGTAGTTAAGACACTGGACTTGCCCCTGCATGACCGGACACGCGGTCACGCTTAGGTTGGAGAATTTGTTTGCTGGCGAAACTCGCGTGGCGAGCGGTATTTCAGGGCCTTGTGCGGGTGGCGCTCGTTGTAGTAGTCGGACGCAATAGCCAAGTTTTGCAGCGCCGTTCTTGCGTCGAGCTTGGGCATCGACGAAACGTAATCACGCTTCATCGTTTTGACGAAGCTTTCGGCCATTCCGTTGCGCTGCGAACTTCTCACGGGTGTCGTGACGGCCTTCAAGCCGATTTGATGCGAGAACGTCTGCGTCTCGTCGGCAATGTAGCAGGAACCGTTGTCGCTCAGCCATTCGATTTCGCTGTCAGTTTGCAGCGCGCCGTGGAGGCGGCTTTCGACAGCCTGAGCATCACATCGTGCACCATGTCACCGGTGTAGCCTCCCATGGTCGCAGCAGTCCTGCGCAAAGCTGACGCGCAGCCGTGGGCTGCCGTCGCATCGGAACTCGAAGCCATCGGGACACCAGCAGCGTATTGCTACGGTCCACGGCCACGCGGCCGTCATTTTGCCACTTGTCCCGCCGCACGCCAGGTCGACGCAGCAGAAAATGGTGCTCACGCTTCACGCGGTGGATCCGTTTGTGATTGACGCACGGTGCACCGACCATCTCGCGGCTGGGCTTCGCGGCGCACGCTCGTGAGCTTCTTGCGTCCCATCAGTTCGCCGCGCGCAATGTCGCGATCGGAGTCGCCCTGCCGCATGCTGGCAAGGACTTGGCGATAGTCAAACAATTCGAACCTCCGATTGGCCATGGACGCTCCGTTCAAAAAGAACAAAGCGTACCGACTAGGAAAGTTCGAGCCGTGCCGTTACTCCCGCACTACTGGCACCTATGTGCGGCCCCCGGATTGGCTCCATATTTGCTGACCCGTGACACGTAAACCTATCCGGTATTTAAGAGAATCGTCGTGTCCTGAGATTCACGGGGCTACTCCAACAACTGTCCGACAGACTCCTCCTGGGAGGGCGTTGCTGTCGTTGAACAATGTGCGCCGCGCGAACGCGACGACACCGGTGAAGATCAAACGACGGTGCTATCGGCAGGAAGATCGACGGCACGGATGGACAAGGCACCCATGAGGCTGACAGTTCGTACGACAGACGGCGACCAAGAGTGGATCAGGTCGCTGTCGTGCGTGTCGAGACGAGCGTTGAATCCAGCCAGTCCCGGCGCATCGCCAGACGGATCGAGCAACAGCAATGCATGGGAATTCCGTTTGACTGTCGATGCGGGCGGGATGGCCGCCGGGCTCAGGCTGGGCTCGCGTGCGGTGCCCGTACAACCGTGCGAAGGAATTGTCGTGCGCGCTCTGTCAGCGGGTTATCAAAGAAGCGATCGGGCGGCCCCTCCTCGATCAGTTGCCCCTTCTCCATGAAGACGATCCGGTCAGCCACTCGACGGGCAAATGCCATTTCGTGCGTGACGATCAGCATCGTGACGCCGCTGGTCGCGGCGAGGCTCTGGATCACGTTGAGTACCTCACCGACCATTTCGGGATCGAGCGCGGAGGTCGGCTCGTCGAACAGCAGTACCTGCGGTTCCATTGCGAGCGCGCGCGTGATCGCGACACGCTGCTGTTGACCGCCGGACAGCTGATCCGGAAATTTATTGATGTGCTCGCCCAGACCGACGCGCTCGAGCAGCAGTTTTGCACGCGCCTGCGCATCCGACCACGACATGCCGCGAACCCGGACCGGCGCGATCGCGACGTTACGCAGCGCCGTCATGTGCGGGAACAGGTTGAACTGCTGAAAAACCATTCCCACTTCCGCGCGCACCCTTGCCAGATTGCTGCCCTTTTCCACGTTCATGCCGTCGACCACGATGCTACCGGACGAAAATCCCTCAAGCAGATTGATGCAGCGAATCAGCGTGGACTTGCCGGAGCCGGACGACCCGAGCAATGCGATGACCTCGCCGCGCTCGATGCGCAGGTTGATGTTCTTGAGCGCGTGGAATGCGCCATAGTGTTTGTCCAGATTTGTGATCGTGATGAACGACGGCGCGTCAGATTCACCGGAATGAAGTTGATTCATGCGTTACCTCGAGATTTCAGCGTGAGGGAAAACCGTCAGCTGCGACGCTTCTGACGCGTTTCCAGAAAGCCGACGAATCGCACAAGCGGCCAGAGCAGCAGCACGTAGAGGATCGCCGCGCCGATCAATGGCGAAGGATTCGCATAGAACGCCTGGGCCTGCGTAGCCTGCTTAAGCAGATCGGGCATCGCGACCACCGACGCGAGAGCCGTGTCTTTGATGAGGCTTACGCCCACGCCGGTGGCAGGCGGAATCACCAGACGCATCGCCTGCGGCAACGTGACATCGACCATCATCCTTGGCCAACTGAAGCCCAGCGATTGGGCCGCCTCGAACTGCCCCTTCGGGACGGCCTCGATGCCGGCGCGAAACGTCTCGGCCATATAGGCGGAAGCCACGGCGGACAGTGTGGCGGTCGCGGCCCAGAACGGCGGGAGCCGGATGCCGACGAATGGCAACGCGTAATAAACGAGCACTAGCAATACCAGCAGTGGAATTGAACGGAACACGTCGATGTACGCAACGGCGAGCCGGTCGAGTGGGCGCGGCGCGTAGATCCGGAGCAGCACCAACACGAGGCCGGTCAGGACGGCGAAGAACAGGCTCGTCGCGCCAAGCAGCACGGTTAAACCGAAGCCCTGCAGCAGCGTCGGCAACGTTTTCAGCAACACGTCGAGGTTGAAAAAGGTAGTGAAGATGTCCATAGGCGTGTACGTTGATGCGAGCCGGCGGCGAACCGGTTCGGCTCGACTTTCGCATATGCTTGATCGAAAAGGAATACTTATTGATTTGTTACACAGTCAGGATTGCGGAATCGGCAGAACCGTAACAGTGCTGGAATTCTGCGGCGGGAGCGTGCCGAACCACTTCCGATACAGCTTCGCGATCTCGCCGTCCTGCTTCAGTTTCGAGAGAGTTGCGTCGACTTCCTTGAGCATCGGGCTGTTCTTCGGGAACATCAGTGCTAACTGTTCGTGAGTCGGAATGCTCGTGACAATCGTGTACTGCGGCTTGTCACGGATGTAGTACGCATCGTTCGCGCAGTCGTTAACCAGCCCAGCGATGCGGCCCGTGGCGATGTCAAGCATCGGATCAGCGGTGCTGTCATAACGGCTGATACCCGCGACCATGTAGCGGGTCTGATTCTCCGTCGCCCACATCTCACCCGTAGTGCCGGTGACGACCGCCACCTGCTTGCCCTTCAGCCCGTCGAGATCCCGGATGCCACTTTTCGTCGCTACGGTCAGGCACTGGTTCGCATCGATGTACGGCTGCGTGAACGCCACCGATTCGAGCCGCTTCTTCGTGACCGTGATCGAGCCGATCGCGACGTTTGCGCGGCCGGACTGCACCGCTGCGAACAGGCTGTTAAAAGGCATCGGCGTAAACTCGATTGATTTGTGCAACCGCTTCGCGACCAGCTGAAGTAGCTCGACCTCGAAGCCGGACAGCTTCCCCTGGCCGTCCTCGAATTCGAACGGTACGTTAGCGACGTTCGCGGCCACGTTGAAATCCGCGGCGAGCGCCGCGCCGCTGGTGGCGAACAGCATTGCAGTAACGAGAGTGATTTTCTTGAACATCGGGGTCCCCTGTGTCGGTGTGATTAGTGAAACGTCGGTGTGGTCGAATCGAGCTCGCATGTCGTTGTGCGACTTGTTGACGGCGACAAGTCTGGGTCTGGCTCAAAGGTCCGGCAGGCGGCACGACGCCTATGCAGTGCGCAAGCCCGCGAACAACCGCCGGGTAACGGCGCGGGGTTTCGTCAGGCGCCGCGGCCGCCATACCGGGCGGTGCTCCCATTACGCATGCCGAGCATGCGTCAGGCTCTCGCGCGAGAGAGAAAGCCGGCGAGGCGATCGACGCCGTCGAGCAGCTTCGCATCGGAACTGACGGCGTGGCACCAGCGCAGCCACCCGTCCCCTTCGGGACCGAAAGCCGCGCCCGGCGCGAGGCCGAGGCCGGTCTGGTTCAGCAGTTGCCGCGCGAGGCTGACCGAATCGTCGTGCCCGGCAATGCGGAAGAACAGATACATCGCGCCGCCGGCATCGGGCACCTCGATACCCGGCAGCGATGTCAGTGCATTCGCCAGCAGCGCACGTGTGTGCGCGAGCATCGCCCGCATCCGCTCGACCTCCTGCTCGCCCTGCTGGAGGGCGATCGCCGCCGCGCGCTGCACCGGCTCGAACATGCATGAGAAGTTGTATTCGACGACCTTGGTGAGATCCGGGGCTAGGGCCGGCGGCACTACCATCCAACCCGCCCGCCAGCCGGTCATCGCCCACGCCTTCGAGAAGCTGTTGACTGAGATGATCCGGTCGTCGGGCTCTCCGAGCTTTAGGAATGACGGAGCCGAACGTTGGTTTGGGTCGTAGACGAGCCGCTCGTACACGTCATCGCACACGATCCAGATTCCGTGCTTGCGGCAGTGCCGCAGGATCGCGTCGGCGGTCGGCTCGTCGATGGTCCAGCCGGTCGGGTTGTTTGGCGAATTAATGAAGAGCGCGCGGGTTTTCGGCGTCAGTGCGTCGAGTAGCCGCTCGAGATCCAGCGTCCAACGTCCGTCGCAAACGTGCAGCAACACGCGCTCCACCTGCGCGTCGAGGATCTTCGGGATTTCGCAGACGTTGGGCCATAGCGGCGTGATGACCACGACGCGGTCCCCGGCCGACAGCAGCAGCTCCGACGCGATCATCAGCCCCGTGACTCCGGAGCTGATCGCCCCGATGCGCGCGACGTCAATCGGTCTGTCGTGCAGGCCGGACAGATAAGTCGCGATGGCTTCCCGCAAGTACGGCCGGCCGAGATTCTCCGAATAGAAGGTTTCGCAGTCGTTCAGTGAACGCGTGACCTCGTCACGGATGAAGCGTGCCGTCGGTACGTCGGATTCGCCGAACCAGAACGGTGCGACGTCCGCGCGTCCCATTGCACTGTTCGCGATGTCCCGGAGCAGGGATCCCGCCAGGTTTTGAATGGAAGGTCTCGCCTGGACGGAATGCATGAGGTGTTCGGTCATGGTGCGGATTCGGAGAGAAGGTTGAGACGCGAGCGGGGGGCCACGTCAGGCTCAGGATGGATCCCATTATCTCGTCACGAAGATGGATTTTTTTGCCGAAAAAATTATTGATTGCGCTAAATTATGAAAATTCCTTCCAAAATCAGGACTACAAATGGGAAACCGATCGATCGGCAATCTGGACCATATTGACCGCCAGATTCTGGAGGCGCTCCAAGCGAATGGCCGGCTGACGATGGCCGAGCTGGCGGAAAAGGTGTCGCTGTCGCAGTCGCCCTGCTGGCGGCGCGTTCAGTTGCTGGAGGAGGCGGGTTTCATCGAGGGTTATCACGCACGACTGAGCCGCAAGATGCTGGGCCTCAGCGTACATGGCTTCGTCAGCGTGCAGATGCGCGAACACTCGCTGCCGACGGCGGTGACTTTCGAGCGCGAAGTCGGCGAGATGCCGGGAGCGATCTCCTGCCAGAGTCTCTCCGGCAGTTATGACTACCAGATCGAACTGGTGGCCGCCGATCACGATGCGTTTACCAGGCTGGTGCGCGAGATCCGCGCGTTCGCCGGCGTCGCGAACGTCTACACGAGCTTCACGCTGCAGGAGATCAAGATTGGTGGTACGTTGCCGATCGACGGGGGTTGAAGTTTGGAAGTTGCGCTAATGGTGTCCGTTGAACCGCCAATCGTGTCCACTATTTCCGCTAAGGCGGTCACCTGTAGTCCTTGAACATGCGTATCTCGTGATAACGGCCGATCGCTCATAGCGCAGCAGCGAAGAGACTCGACATTAGAAATACAGAGGCACAGAGGCGGGGATCAGGCGCCTGCGTGGCGCCCCAGGCAGCCTCGACCAGACTCGCCCGTGCGTAAGAGCGCTCGCGCTTGGTGATGTGGTCGCGCCTGGTCGGTGTTGGGCCCGACTGATAGACCGACGGATTGAGTCCGAAGTAGCTCACTAGCTTCTCTGGACTAGTAAACCGCTCGACGTCGCCAATGGTCGATAGCAGTCCGATTGTCGATCCTGGCATCGCGCTCGGCAAGGCGCTGCGCATCAACGGCTACAGGCGGCCCGTGGACGGCTGTATTGGCGGTTCCCTCCAGAACGCGAAGGATGAGAAATTCAACGAGGTCGACGGGCCGCGTGAGCGATGCGATATTGACGGCTCGCGCGGCTCTCCGACCGGCCGATAGGCCTGCCATGTGACCCCCACTGTGGAGACGCGGCGCCGGACTGGGATTAGGCGGTTGAGGTTTGCGCTGCGCCTGTTGTTCTTCTTCGGCAAACGCCTTTCAATCATGCCGACCGCCCGCCCTGATGCAGGGCACGTCTCCAGTCGCCCCGCGGGCTCCTTACGCCGCACCCTGCATCAACGTTCCGCTCACAGCGCGCTGAACGTTTCCGCGATGCCTGTCTTCATGCCTGCGTGGCACTGCCGCAGTGTGACGTCGCCGGTTATTTTCTGTATTCAACCGCCGTTCACACGCCTTGCCTCGGACTCCGTGCCATCCGTTTTCCTGGATTTCGGGTGGAATCCGAGAGCATGGATAGTAAGGTGGCGTCAGTCGGCCGCGCGCGTCTTCTGCGTTTGCATGCCAAGCCCTTCGATACAGAGGCGCACAGTCTGGCCCGGCTTCAAATACACCGGCGTCGGCTTCACGCCCAATCCGACGCCCGGCGGCGTACCCGTCGAAATCACGTCACCTGGCTGCAAACTCATGCACTGCGACAGATACGACACGATTGTCGCCACCTTGAAGATCATCGTCCGCGTGTTGCCGTTCTGGTAGCGATGACCATCCACTTCGAGCCACATGGACAGATTCTGCGGATCGGGCACCTCGTCGCGCGTAACGAGCCATGGACCGATGGGGCCGAAGGTATCGAAGCCCTTGCCCTTGTCCCACTGACCGCCGCGCTCGGCCTGCCACTCGCGCTCGGAAACGTCGTTGACCACGCAATAACCGGCCACAAAGTCGAGCGCTTCGGCTTCGCTCACGTTTTTCGCATGCTTGCCGATTACCACGCCGAGTTCAACTTCCCAGTCGGTTTTCACCGAGCCGCGCGGAATTTCGATGTCGTCGTTCGGGCCACACACAGCGCTGGTCCATTTGCCGAACACAACGGGCTCCGTCGGCACCGGCAGGCCGGATTCGGCCGCATGGTCCGCATAATTGAGGCCAATACAGACGAACTTGCCGATGCGACCCACGCACGGCCCGATGCGCGGTTCACCTGCCACGAGCGGCAGCGTCGCGGGATCGAGCGCACGCAGCCGCGCAAGGCCCGCGTCGGTCAACACGTCGCCCGCGACGTCGGGAATTGTCGCCGACAGGTCGCGGATGCGGCCTTCGGCATCGAGCAAACCGGGTTTTTCCTGGCCTACGAGGCCATATCGCAACAGTTTCATCTATTCCACCTCTCGTATCAAATCGTTTGATCAGTACCACGGAACCTGCGCTACACAACGTCCACGCTTGTACGAAGCCGTACCGCGCGTCAATTCGACCAGCCGCCGTCGATCACGTGCGCGTTGCCGGTCGTAAATGACGACTCGTCGGACGCGAGATAGCACGCGAGCGCGGCAATCTCGTCCGCCTTGCCGATTCGACCCATCGGCTGACGCGCGACGAACGCCGCTCGAACAGCGTCGACCGACGTCTGCTGGGCGCGCGCCTGGTCGACGATCCGTTCTTCGAGAGAGGGCGATTCGACCGTGCCCGGACAGATCGCGTTGCAGCGGATGCCGCTCGCGACGAAATCCACTGCGACTGCCTTCGTCAGCCCGATCACCGCGGCCTTCGACGTGCTGTACACGCACCGGTTTGGAACGCCTTTTATGCTCGACGCCGCCGACGACATGTTGATGATCGATCCGCGCCCGCGCTCCAGCATCCCGGGCAGAAATGCCCGGATGGTTCGGTACATCGACCTTACGTTCAGGTCGAACGCGAAATCCCATTCCTCGTCGGTCGCATCGAGCACGCTACCCGCGTGCACGACGCCCGCGCAGTTGAACAGCACGTCGATCGAACCGAGTTCGCGCGCCAGCGCACCAATCGCCGCCGCATCGCGCACGTCGAGCACGCGCGCCTCGAACGGGCCGCCCGACAGTGTATCGATCCGGATGTCGGTCGCGATCACGCGAGCGCCTTCGTGCGCGAAAAGCTCGGCGGTCGCGCGACCGATGCCTTGTGCTGCTGCGGTGATCACCGCAGTCTTGCCTGCAAGTCTTTGTGCCATCTATAGCTCCCGAAAGGTGGGTGTTGGACCGGATATGGATCCGCAATCAGTCATGTTGAATGTGTTCATATGACAGGTGAGCCAGAACGAGGTAATCGCCGTCTGACCCAAACTCCAAAGTCATGTGTTTTTGCTCAATGGAATCCATCCCTGACAACTGCTTCTTGAATCGCCGATGACTCCGCCAGCGCTGGCCTGTCGTTCAACGGCTCTTGCATGCCACGTTCCCGGACGGCTTTGCCCATAGCGCCGTCAGGATCGGTACAAGGCGGTGAGCAGACATGAGGCCGCGACCATCGCCGTCGCGGGTGCGGCCATCGGTTTGAAGCGCGGATTCATCTCAGCGATGTGCGTCGGGTTCGCGACGGCGGCGCCCGCCGTCGACGATGCAGCGAGCCTGGCCGCGCCGTTACCGCCGTCGATGAAGCGGTCGACGAGCATGAGCAGTACGCCGGTCACGACGATCACGATCCCGGTAGCCCGCAGGTCGATCGTTGCGCCCATGCAGAAGAACCAGACCGCGAGGATCGGCACGGTGCTGGTCATGAGCGCGTTGGTGAACGACCCGAAATACTTGCCCGCGTTGGGCGCGAATGTATGCACGCACGTACCGAGCAACATCGGAGCCAGCACGATGCTTCCGGGGATTCGATCGATAGCTTGCTTCAGTTTCATGTCGCCTCCTTGGAACGCGCTCATGTGCGTCCGCATTCTCATTTCATTGACGGAATGGTTTTTGAATCAACCGTCAATAGCAACGCACGGTCCGTGTGACCGCGGCCGTTTCCAGTCCGGCGCCCTGGTATCCTCCGGTATCGTCATGGTTACATCTGCGCGCCGATCATCCAGGGCACGAATTCCTCGTTGCCCACGCCGAGCGCCTCACTCTTGCTTTTCCTGCCCGACGCGATTTCGACAATCATGCGGAAAATTTCCTCCCCCTTTTGCTCGACGCTTGCCGTACCTTCCATTATTTCGCCGCAGTTGATGTCCATGTCATCAATCATCCGCGCATACATCTTGGAATTCGTCGCGACCTTGATCGATGGCGCGGGTTTGGCCCCGAAGCACGATCCGCGGCCCGTCGTGAACACCACGAGGTTGGCTCCGCTCGCAATCTGGCCGGTGGCACCCATCGGGTCGTAGCCCGGCGCGTCCATGAAAACCAGGCCGTGCGTATCGACGGGTTCCGCGTAGCGATACACGCCCATCAGCGGCGAGGAGCCGCTCTTCGCGACCGCGCCCAGCGACTTCTCCAGAATCGTGGTCAGGCCGCCCGCCTTGTTGCCCGGGGTCGGGTTGTTGTCGATGCTGCCTCTCTCACGCTCGGCATAGGTTTCCCACCAGTGAATGCGCTCGACGATCTTCTCGCCGACCTCCTTGCTGATCGCTCGGCGCGTCAACAGGTGTTCGGCACCGTAGATTTCCGGGGTTTCCGAGAGAATGGCGGTGCCGCCATGGCGCACGAGCAGATCGACGGCCGCGCCCAGCGCGGGGTTGGCCGTGATGCCCGAATAACCGTCAGAGCCGCCGCATTGCAGTGCGATGTTGATGTGCGAGACCGGCAGCGGCTCGCGCGCGGCCCTATTGGCGACCGGCAGCATGTGTTGCACGGCGGCAATCGCGGCGTCGACGGTCTTTTGCGTGCCGCCCTGTTCCTGCATAACGAGCGGCACGAGCAACTCGTTCGGTTCGATGCCTTCGGCGACGAACATCGCGCCCATCTGGTTCGCCTCGCAGCCGAGACCGATGATCACGACGCCCGCGAAGTTCGGGTGCTTCACGTAGCCGCCAATGGTGCGGCGCAATTGCTGGACACCTTCGCCGTGGTGATCGATGCAGCAGCCGAAGCTGTGCGTAATCGGCACGATGCCGTCAACATTCGGGTAGGCGTCGAGTATGCCGGGGGCGCTGAAGTGCTGCGCGACGAGCTTGGTCACCGTCGCCGAGCAGTTCACCGTGCTGACCACGCCGATATAGTTGCGCGTGGCCACGCGGCCGTTGGAGCGCCTGAAACCGTTGAATGTCAGAGGAACGGTTGCGGGCTCGAGGGTCTTGATGTCCTCGCCGAACGCATAGTCGCGATCGAAGTCGCCCATCGAAAGATTGTGGACGTGCACGTGGTCGCCCGCGCGGACCGGCTGCGTGGCGAAGCCGATGATCTGACCATAACGACGCACGGGTGCGCCCAGTGCGACATCGCGGCAGGCGATCTTATGGGCGGGCGGAATATCCGTCGCGGCGGCGAGGCCTCCGAAATCGGCGAGAATCGTCCCTGCGGCAAGGGCGCCGCGTGTGATCAGCACGTCGTCGTCGTCGTGCAGTTTGATGGCGAGCGAGGATTGGCTCATCATGATCCTTCTGTCTGAGGGGGCGGGTGCCGGGCCGCGCGTCTGAGATGAGGCCTGCGTACGCTTGCCGAGCAAGCGCATCATGAGGCCGGCCAGGAAATAGACGTTAATTGGTCCGACCACTTTTATTGCACGATCGAGAAAGAGAGTCGAAGGTGGAGAATCGTATGAGGAGCGCGGGTGCGCTGGCCCAGACCATCAAGCGGATCGAGATGGGGATACAGGAGGGACGCTGGGGCGCCGGCGAGCGATTACCATCTGAGCGCACGCTTGCGGAATCGTTCGGCGTGTCGCGCACAACGGTGCGCGAGGCCGTCGCGCGGCTCGCGAGCAGGGGTATCCTCGAGACGCGACGCGGCAGCGGCGTCTATCTGCTGAGTCCAAAGCCGGCAAGGTTGGCGGCGCCGTGGCTGCAATTGATCGTGGACACACCGCCGCTGCGCTCCGAGACGCTCGAATTCCGGCTGGTTTTCGAATGCGCGGCGGTGCGATTTGCCGCACAGCGCGCGTCGGAGCGGGATCTGGAAAAGTTCGAGGCGATTCTGGCACGCATGCGTACCGCCGTCCTTCACGCCGATGTAGATGAAGAAGCCGCCATCGACGGCGAGTTTCACGCCGCGATCACAGCGGCCTCCCATAACCATCTGCTCGACCAGTTTTACGCGAGCATCATCACGATGCTGCGCGAGCATATCGCGAGCAATACCTACGATGCGACCGTAAACAACGCAAATGGAGCGATCCAAGCACGTGCCCGCTTGCATCAGCACGAATCGATCTACTACGCGATCCGCGACCGTAATCCGGACGCTGCGCAGCAGGCGATGTTTGTGCATATCGACTACGTCGGCAATCAGTTCAACGTGTAGGCTGGCATCCCGACTTGACACCCATTAGCGGGTCCGGTGTCAAGTGAGCATGAGGCTAGCCCAATTTCCGTCCCGGTCTTAGTTGGAAAATTTCGGCGTCCAACATTCGCGAATGTCGTGCCCAACAGTCGGCTGATTTAAGTAGTGCACTCTGCACAAACGGCATACCATATACGGCACTGGTAGCACACGCGCAATGGGTGGTGGGCGACTGATTTGACACGAATCACGGGACGTCAACGATCAGACGGTCGACAGCGGGAGAGGTACCTTCGATGAAAGTCCTACCGAGAAATATACGGGTTCGCGGTCAAGGCGGCACGTGGGAGGAATGGGTTCCGCCCTCTGCTTGGCATAGCAGCGACGTAACGCGTGTCAGCGCGCCTGCGTTCATCGAACGTTGCATCACGCAACCGTCGGAGGTCACAGACCTTCGTTCTTCGAGCCTCAGCATAACCTGTTCGATTACTCAGTCGAAAAGCATTGAGCTATGGACTGAGGACGATGGATGGAAACTCGTCAAACATCCCGGCCCTATATCTTACCTACCGCCTGGACATACTATATCTGGGCGCTGGACGCAGTCAGCCGAAAGCTTGACACTCTTCTTCGACTCAAACTGGCTCGAGCGTTCGGGAATCGTGAGTTCTGCGGTAGACGCTGGCGTTAGCCTTACTCCGCGAGTCGGATTGTCTGACGATCTGCTGCCACAGATCGTGAAGACGCTACACCACGATTGGTTATTGGGAAAACCCTTCGGCGACGCATACAGTGAAGCGCTGCTCGCAGCCGCCGTGCACCGACTGACCAAGTTGGCTGGTGCAGCGGAAGTCCGGGAATGTGGTCACGCCGCATCAATTCGCCGAGCGGTTGAACTTATCGCGACGTGCTGTCATGAGAATCTTACTTTGCAGTCGATCGCGGATGCTGCTCAATACCCTGGCGACCTTTATTCATTTATCAGATATTTCAAGAAGGTCACCGGGTCTTCTCCGCATCAGTTTCTAGTTAATGAACGTTTGGAACGTGCCAGGAACCTGATTATTTCAAGGAAGTGTAGTATCACTGAAGCTGCGCTACGTTGCGGCTTCGCGAGTGGAAGTCATTTTTCAACGGTTTTCAAGAAACGTTGGGGCGTTCCACCATCTTGCCTTATCCGGAAGTCGCATTAGTCATCAGTCGGAGCACGTCGACATCGTGCGCATCACGATCGATATTCGTCGCAGAGCTGTGACGTCGTGAACCACGAAATGGCCCGTGGATGATGTGTTTTAGAAATCCTGAACTCGAATGAGTGTTAGTGTTTCGGAGACAATTTTCCCAACAGGAACGCGAACTGTCGATGAAGTGCGAGCAATAGTCCATGGAATAGGTCGTGGACGCGCCCCGCGCTGAAGAGACCGGTCGTGACTACTTAGTGGAACACTACCGGAGCAGGCGTGCCGATCGGTCAAACAAGCTCGCAGCCCCCAACTACTATCGCAGCGCCAAGGCTGTGCGTCCTAGTTGAGTTTCCATTTGAGTCTGCATTACAACCCCAAGACTGCTACGACGCTGAGCGATCCCGCCGCGAGCTATCGCGGTGCGGCGGGGCGGTGATACGCGGTACCAAAGTTATTCAATAATCAAACGTCGACCATACATTCGTAATTGCCCATTCGCCGTCAATGCTTTCTGCTCCAATTGCAACTGTCTCATAAGGCGCATCACGCAAACGGACAAGAGCCACCGCACGGGGTAGTTCAGAAGAGGCTTTCGAAATCTCCAGTACGAGGAATGGCAGAATTGGTGAAGGAGCTTCGCCTTCCTGCAGCACGGGAAGTACAGCGTCAGTAATTTTGGTGTAAGTCGCAATGGCCCCTGGTCGCCGCATGATCGTTGCGATATTGGGCTTCGCTACTTCTCCATTGCTTTCTCCGAACAAGAAAGGAATCGCTGCGCCGTGGTCGCGAAGCCTCCAGGCCCAAAGCTGGAGTTCTAGAGAAGGGTCAGCCATTTGACGCGGATGAGTTGCATTTTTTTTTAGATACTTGGCCAGTTTGCCTACCGTAGCGCCTCCGGTCAGCCAATCGTCGAGAAACGCGCGATAGAACTGGACGATTAGCGGATGAGCGCTCCGTTGATTCATCCCGTCGGACGTAAAAGCGGGCAATCTACGACCCGCCCACCGGACCGCTGTCCAACCGGAACCGTCCTTTAGGCTTATACCGTCGAGGAAAGACACGTCAGTGATTCCCCGGTGCCTAAACCACGCAGCCTTTTGCGCCTTGGTTTTCGCCGCGGAGAAAGTCACGATTTGGCTCGATATCGACTCCCACCGCGCGCCCACCCGCTTTGTGCGATCCAAATCAGGGTACTTGAGCAGGAACTCGTAGGTCTCGCGCGCCATGCGCAAAACATCGTTCGGCCAGAGATAAGTTACCTCGGCCGTATGATAGTTCCCCTTTTGCCGATCTTTGGGGGCACTCATTGAAAGCCGCGCGGCGCAACGCATATACGTTGACGGGACGTCGCCGAAGTCGGGGACACCGCGATGTGCGAACGAGTCCTGGAGCGGATGAAGCGACTTGCCGAAGAGTTGTAGCATGATCTCCGGTCTTTGTTGGGCCTTAGACAACAATTGCGTCGCTGCGAGAGTGGTTGCATTTGAGTCGACCTGCACCTCGCGGTCCTGCGGAAGCGCGGGTACCTCCACACTACTCGGAAAGTGCATCGCTTGAGCGTCCCGAGCATCATTGATATAGGGGGCTAAGCAGGCGTATTGCATTGGAGAGTTCATATTTTCGATCAACCCCCCGTCGACCCTTTGATCGCCGAGCGCAATCATTTGTGCCTGTTCGTTGCTAAATCCAGCTTGTTCGGCTAACCATAAAGTTAGTCCGAAGTGCACATCGGACTCAAAGGCATACGCCGGCCGTAGAACCGCAACGATCACTAACGCGACGCACGTGCCCATCACACGTACAGACCGGCACGTAGGCGAGAACGGGCTTCGAAGCGATAAGCCATGAGGTAGCCCGAGAGACCAAATTTTCCGGAGCGGAACATCTGTCGTGATGGTGATTGAGATATTGCTCATTGCCTGTGGTTTTTGTCAAAGGTGGTGACTAGCTCGCTGTAAGAGCCATCTCTCAAGCCGATATCCAGTTTTTGATAGATAGCACCGTGCCGGCCTTTATGGCAGGGGTAGCTGAGACTGTGTGCGTGATGGATTCTTCGCGGAGAACGGTCTGCTTGTTCGAGTGGAGACTATCCGCCTCTGTATGCTCATGCAAGCATTGCCGCCTGAGTACAAACCCGATGCGAATCTGTCGTTGTGATTCTGCGAAACAGCGACTTTTCGTAGTATCTAGGCGCTGGGGTTTGTCCGTACTCAATTTCGTGAAAGTTCGCAATTTATTGAAATCGCTTTCGACGGGTGCGCGATAGCATCATCGGAACTTTATGAGAAAACCTGAAATGACTGGTAAGGCTTGCGATGAAGGGCTTGGTGAGAAGAGCGTAGAGCTGCTTCCTAATTGGGGGCGCCCATTGTTGATCACCGCGATGTGCTGTGTGCTTTGCACTTGCTACTTCGTCTTCAAGTCAAATCTTCAGTCGAAACCTGAGGCGTCTGACGGAAATATCGTGCTCGACATCGATGAAGTGTTGCGATCGCCTAATCGACCTAGGTTGGTCCTTTCGGAAGGATATCTAACTCATGTCGAAGTGCTCTCGCGTGAACCAGGCGTTCTTATGGTGCACGAGATACCTGGTGCGTTTTCGAGCTGCGCTGCTGGATCGAGAACGTCCATGGACATACTACCGCAGCGCTCGGGTCGTTTCTCGCTTCATTTCCATCCGACTAACGGAGAGCAACTTGAGATCGCGACGGTAGAGGTCTATCCACAAAACTGAAAAACTCCTTGGGGTAGTGAAAATGGTAATGCTCAGTCGCAGGATGTACTTCACGCTACTTGCCGTGATGTCGTTCGCTGGATGTGGTGGTTCGAATGACTCGACGCCAACGCAGTCGGTCGCGGACTACGTGGTGCCGAAGGTAACCAATTGTAGCGCTGGTAGTAGTCCAGAGACCGCTCTTCAAGGGCAGGTGCCCGCAGCCCTTCGTCAAGGTGGCTTTAAGGGCTTCAATTGCAATCTGAAGCTCGTTAGTCAGCTTCAAGGCGAAGGCGCCTCGTGGTCCGCTGCGACCTACACCGATCAGCGAGGCCAAACGTGTTTTTACCATGCGACAATGGGGCAAACGCCAGCCTATTCTAATCCTGCTGCACCGCCTCGCTTGCATCCGGGGGTTCCGGTTATCAATATCAGCGACCCCGCGAACCCCGTTCGAGTTGAGTCGCTGACTTCGGTCGCGATGATCGATCCTTGGGAATCGTTGCGCGTGAATCAAAAGCGCGGAATCCTGGCCGCTGACAATGGTCTGGCCGGCGGAGGTGGTCCCGAGATCGACATCTATGACATAGCAAGTGACTGCACTCATCCGCAATTACTGGCAAGTGTTGCGGTCGGAACAGGGGTTGATGGGGGTGTAACGCCACAAACCGCGCCGCTGGGGCATGAGGGTGCGTTCTCGGAAGACGGGCTGACATACTTTGTCGGCAGTCCGCTTTCGAAGGAATACTACGCCGTCGATCTTACGATTCCGAGTCGTCCGAAGGTGATCTCGTCGATCAGCATGCAGGAACTTGGGTTCGGGTTCGTACCTCATGGTCTATCGGTCAACGACGATGGAACGAGAGCCTATTTTGTGGCAGCCGGTAACATGGGGGCATACGGCGACGGGCCACCGCCACTGAATAATGCCGCGCTCAAAGGAAGCAACGGATTCTTTGTTATTGACACTAGCGAAGTGCAGGCTCGTCGGACTGGCGCAAAGATGCACCTCATTTCAACCGTTCCCGTCAAGAACGGTAGCACCGCTCAGCATACTTTATCGTTCAAGGTAAAGGGGCGACCATACATTCTGGAGGCAGATGAGGGCGGTGCAGGCGGCGCGGCTGATTCCGCAGCTGCTTCGGTGAAGACAGCTTGTAATGCGAATCTGTCTCCGTTTCCGATGGCCCACATCTATGATGCTACCGACGAATCATCGCCTAAACTGATCTCGGAGTTGAGGCTTGAAACACATGTGGTAGCCAACTGCAGCCAAGTAATTCCAGACTTGATGGGCCTCCAAGGATTCACGTATGGAAGCCACTATTGCTCCGTGGACAATAGGCAAAATGCAACGGCTTTAGCTTGCAGTTACTTCAACTCTGGGATAAGGGTGTTCGACATCAGGGACCCTGCTGCTCCGAAGGAGATCGCATATTTCAACCCGCCGAGCGTTTCAAATCCGGGCGCTGGTTCCGGCCACCTGATGTTCGGACAGTACAAGCAAGGCGGTCCTGACTGGTGCTCGGCGCGTCTAGATTTCGACTTTGATCGACACCTCTTGACTACCGCCTGCCAAGACAACGGCATGTTAGTGCTGAGCTTTGACAATGGCGTGTGGCCGTTCCCAGAGAGCACCAAGGCAGTCGTGGCGGGCAACTAGCGGAGGAGGCTCATAAGAGCAATGCGGAGCTGCAAGCGGGTAAATAGTGTTGCAGCTCCAGTTAAACGCCCGACTTTGGATAGCACAAACGATTTGACCTCGAGTGGAAGATGGTTGTTGTCCTTTTCGCCAGACGGCTGGCGTCCTGGATATAACAGGATCTATGCATCTTCATCGAAAGGTCGGAAACTCAGGTCGATATGGCTACTGATTCAAGACGCTTTTCTGGATCACCGAATTGTTTAACGCGAAGGTAATGTCACCGCATCCGTTCCCAATCCGGAAAAATCCCGGGGGGAAGAGACGTCTTTATGGAGATGCTGTAGAACGCGTGATGCGTAGATTGTTGTTGCTCTTCCTGCTTGGCGCCATGACTTGCCGGGCGGACGCTCACGCGTGGAGCGCACCTTATTACCTTCCGCTGCCACTCTGGCTGTACTCATATGCGTCGGTTTCAGCGTTACTGCTCACGTATGCCGTGGTCGCGCTCGGTAGGAAAGGAACACTGCGGGTGCGCCAGGCCAGACTACTTTGTGACGTGCCTAACGGGTTGATCGTCGGCACGTCGCTTGTGCTCTTACTCTTGTTAGTTGCTTCGGCTGTACTGGGAGTTATAGGTCCACAAAACGCGTTCCAAAACATCGGGATGAACGTCTTTTGGGTTTGGCTGTACATCGGGATGTTGTATTTGACTGTCGTTTTCGGCGACTTTTACACGTACGTCAATCCATTTAAGCTATTTCTAGCGATCGCTTCTACATGGGTTCCCAGAACGGAGAAAGGCCTGCTTCGGTACGATCAACGGTTAGGTTACTTCCCAGCCTTGGCGGCATATGCGCTGATCGTCAGTCTTGAGTTGTTTGGAAAGGCAGTTCCGCTTGAGGTGACCTGGATAGTCGCGGCACTGTTCAGCTATGCTCTGGTCGGGTCATTGCTTTTCGGACGCCAAACCTGGGTCGCATATTTCGATCCTTTCAGAGTGTTGTTTTGGTTGTGCTCTCAAATGTCTCCGTTTGAATGGAAGCTAAAATCGGACATCACGGCTGCTGTGCATTTTTCGTTGGACAAACCACTCGAGCGGTTGACGAAACCACAACATTGGACTGTCGTTTTATTTCTCACATTCATGCTCGCGTCGACGGCTTACGATGGATTGCACGAGACGGCTCCTTGGTCATCCTTATTTTGGCACTACGTTTACGCCGGTGCGGCGTTTATCTATCCCAGTTTGCGGAGCAACTATTTGCTCGCAACGGATTTTTTCTGGGTCTACCAGACAGTGATGCTTTACGGTGCTAGCTTCGTCTACCTGTTGGCGTACCTAGGCACGATGGCGTCTTGCAAGGTTGCGATGCGCTGGGTTGTTCGGGCTCGAACTACTCCCAACAGTCGCACTACGCTTCACTCAAACAACGCATTGAGAGGTTCGCCGGCGAACGCTTACCCTCGCGATCCCGAAGATAGTGAGCGGTCGCTGGACAACCAGTCATCGGAATCATTGCCCGGCCTCGCTGGCCGATTCTGCATGCTTTTGTTACCAATTGCAGTTTTTTACCACGTCGCTCATTACTTCACATTTTTTATTGCTCAGATTTCCAGTGCGCCCTCCTTGCTGTCGGACCCACTCGGCAAGGGTTGGAATCTTCTTGGGTTGGCTTCTGCACTTGATTCACCCGTACAACAGTTGTTGGGCATGAATTGGGTTTGGCACGCACAAGTACTTCTCATCTTGGTCGGCCACCTAATAGGCGTAATTGTCGCTCACGCTGTTTCGACAATTGTCGGTCGCACAAGAAAGGGCGCTTTGCTTATCCATGCGCCCGCTCTTGTGCTGACACTCTTGCTTACAGTCGGCGGCCTCTACATCTTGTCGCTCCCATTCGGTTGATCTTCCGTGATGTGTGACTCTCACTCGATGAGTGAGCATCATGGCTCCCTGCTGGAGCAGCCCCCTGATACGCCGGACACAAGCATGGAGGACATGCGCAATCGACTCGGGTACGAACTGGCGAGTGGACTCGCCGACTCCAGACTATTCCAGGCTACACGATCCGGGCCGGTCACCTTAGTGGTGACCAGACTGGACCGCGCTGGTCTGATTGCTCTACTCGACCGTACCGGACGTTTTCTCACGGTCGTTCCCCCTACCGGGCTCACTAGAGCACGTCTGCTATTATGTCGCTATCGCAGTAGCGAGGGATCTGGTTGTGTAGAAGTGCGCTTTGGGCAAAGAGCACGTCCGCCGACGTGCCGCTCAGAACAGCTTGAACGGTGAGCCATTAAACCCGACATTGATTCTGGTGGCGTGCGAGTCGATCCATACAGCCTTGAGTTGTTCATCTCCGTGGTGCAGGAGGGTGCCATCGCGCGCGCCGCCAGCCGCAACCACATCGCGCCTTCCGCGCTCAGCCGGCGCATCGCCGATCTCGAGACGGCGATGGGTGTCCCGTTGCTGATTCGCTCGCCGTCGGGTGTCGAATTGACCGAAGCCGGCCGTCACGCGTTTTCCCGCGCCGTATCGGTTCACGACCAGCTGCAGTCGCTCGCACGCGAAGTCCAGTCGTTGAGCGGCGAGGTCGCCGGCGTCGTGCGTCTGCACGCGAATGCGTCTGCGATCGTCGGCTTCCTGCCGGAGCGGCTGAAGGCGTTCCAGGCGCGCTATCCGCTCGTGCAGATCGCGCTGACGGAAAAGATCAGCGACGAAGTGATCCGCGCATGTGTGGACGATCGTGCGGACGTCGGCATCTCGGCGTGCGGCGAGATCCCGGGCGGACTGGAATCGTGGCACTTCGCCGACGATCCGCTGATGGTAGTGCTGCCGCTCGATCATGAACTCGCCGCGCTCCCCGCGCCGACGTTCGGCGACGTATTGCGTTTTCCGCTCGTGGCGTTGCAGGCGGGCGGCTCGCTGGACCAGACGCTGAAGGAGCGCGCCGATGCCGTGCGCATGGCGCTGAACGTGTCGGTGACCGTCAACAGCTTCGATGCGCAGTGCCGGATGGTCGAAGCAGGGCTCGGGATTGGCATCGTGCCGACCAGCGCGGCGTCGGCGTTCGCCGGCTCAAACGGCTTCGTGCGCCGGCCGCTCGACGAGCCGTGGGCGCGCGAACGCGCGCTGCAGGTTCATGCGCTCAGGAAGTCGTCGCGCCTGAAGTGCGTCCAGGCATTGATCGACGCGCTCGCGGCCGCCTGACGCAGCGGGTTTACGCGGACATCGCGAATGGCGATGCCCCGCTTGCCGATCGAGCACTTCGTTTCTGCTGCGCCAGCCGTCTAGATTTCCGTTCAAGGAGAAATCAGATGGCGACAGTGGATGTGGCGGGACGGATATTGTTTCTTTGCGACGATCCGGAACGGGTCGAACGGCAACTCGGCGGCGTGGACCTGACGGAGGCAGACGCGGGACCGCTGCGCGACGACGTGTCGACCGATGAAATCACGCCAATGAGCGTGCTCACACGCTTCGACGAGCGCCTTGGCCGCTTCCCGTATCTCGGCTTTCGGACCGGCGGCCGCAATCCGGTGGGGCCCGATGGCGTGCGCGCGGGCGGCTTTCGTGTGACGGTTGCCGGGCATCGCTACGGCAAGGGCTCGTCGCGCGAACACAGCCCGCTTGCCGAATACCGCGCGGGCATCCGGCTCGTGATCGCGAAGAGCTTCGAGCGGATCTATCGGCAGAACGCGGACAACCTCGGACTGTTCACGTCGACGGATTTCGGGTTGATCGAGCGCATCCGGCGCGGCGAGCCGATCGACGTCGACGAACTGGTCGCGTCGCGCGACAGCCTGGCCGCATCGATCCTGCGCAGCGGCGGTCTGCTGCGCTACGGTGCGCAACACATGCGCAACGTCGACGCCGCGTGCGATACCGGCGAAAGGACCGATGGCGCGCCCCGCACGCTCGCGCAAAAGATCCTGGAGCGCCACGTGCTGCGCACCGAAGGCACCGGAACGTCGATCTCACCGGGCGCGGGTGTGTTCGTTCGCGCGGACTGGCGCTTCATCCACGAGTACTACACGGGGATGGCCACGCACATGCTGCACGCGGCATTCGCCAAACCGCTGGTGCTGCATGACCCCGAGACGATCCTCGCGTTCGAGGATCACCTGTCGTATGCGCATCGCAGCGAACTGCACGTGCGCAACGGGCTGCTTCCCGATGTGCGCGAGCTGTCGGCAGCGCATCGGCAGTTCGCGAGTGATTTCGGGCTGACGAATCACGGCTACCTGGCAGAAGCCGGGGACGGCACCGGCATCGAAGAGGGTTCCGAAGGCATCTCGCACGCGATGATGGCCGAGTGCTATGCGTTACCGGGGCAGGTCGTCGTCGGCACGGATTCGCACACGCCGCACAGCGGCGCGCTCGGCTGCATCGCGTTCGGCGTCGGCACCACCGACATGGCGAACGCGTTCGTGACGGGCGCGGTGCGGATGACCGTGCCGCCGTCGCTGCGGGTCGAGTACAACGGTGCGCTTGCGTCGGGTGTGACCGCGAAGGATCTCGTGCTGCATCTGCTCGCCGATCCGAAGATCCGTGCGGGCGCAGGGGTCGGCAAGATGTTCGAGTTCGCCGGCTCCGCGATTGCGCAACTGTCGACTGACGAGCGTACGACGCTCACGAACATGACCGCCGAACTCGGCGGTTTCACCGGCATCGTCGCGCCCGATGCGGAAACGGTGCGCTTCCTGAAGGAGCGACGCGGGATCGACTTCGCGATCGAGCCGTGGATGTGCAGCGACGCCGGCGCGCCGTACGCGGACGTGATCGACATCGACTGCGCACGCATCACGCCGATGCTCGCGGCGCCCGGCGATCCGGGGAATGGCGTCGCGCTGAGCGATCTGGCCGAGCGTCCGCGCATCGACATCGCGTACGGCGGTTCGTGCACGGCAGGCAAGCGCGACGACTTCGATCACTACCACGAAGTGCTCGCATGGGCGGCGGCGCGCGGGCTGCGCGTGCCGGCCGACGTGAACCTCTACCTGCAGTTCGGCACGTCGGACGTGCGTGACTACTGCGCGCGGCGCGGCTACCTCGACACGTTCGAACGGGTCGGCGCGATTCTGCTTCAGCCGTCGTGCGGTGCGTGCGCGAACTGCGGACCGGGCGCGTCGACGGATGCCGGGCAAGTGACGATCAGCGCGATCAACCGCAACTTCCCCGGCCGGTCCGGACCGGGGCAGGTATGGCTCGCGAGCCCGCCGACCGTAGTTGCGAGCGCGCTCGCCGGCCGCATCGCTTCGTTTGCCGAATTGCAGGCGCAGTACCCGTAAGCGAGCCGCTGCCGCCGGCGCGGCGGCGCAGTAATCGCACATTCCAAAGACGAGACAGGAGACAGACATGGCCATTGTGCAGCGCGCATCGAACCTGCGCGTCACCGAGCACCCAGGCGCCGTAACGGCGGCCGCAGCCGGCACGGGCGCTATTTCGGCGCGCCTCGACCGGCTTCCCGCGACGCGCGCGGTATGGAAGCTGATCCTGCTGCTGAGCCTCGGCTTCTTCTTCGAGCTGTACGACCTGCTGTTTACCGGCTACATCGCGCCCGGTCTCGTCAAGAGCCACATCCTCGCGCCGACCACCGCCGGCCTGTTCGGCACGTCGGGCGTCGCGAGCTTCATCGCCGCGCTGTTCAGCGGGCTGTTTCTCGGCACGGCCGTATGCGGGTTCCTCGCCGACCGCTTCGGCCGCCGGTCGATCTTCACGTGGTCGCTGCTGTGGTACGTCGCCGCCAATACGGTGATGGCGTTTCAGGACACCGCGAGTGGCCTGAACTTCTGGCGCTTCATGTCGGGCATGGGCATCGGCGTCGAGCTGATCACCATCGGCACCTACATGTCGGAACTCGCGCCGAAGCATCTGCGCGGACGTGCGTTCGCGATCTGCCAGACCATCGGCTTCTCAGCCGTGCCGGTCGTCGCGTTCCTGTCGTACCTGCTGGTGCCCGCGGCGCCGTTCGGTGTCGACGGCTGGCGCTGGGTTGTGCTGCTCGGCGGCGTGAGCGCATTGTTCGTCTGGTACTTCCGCCGTAACCTGCCGGAAAGCCCGCGCTGGCTCGCGGGCAAGGGCCGCATTCAGGAAGCCAACGACGTGCTGTCGCGGCTGGAGGCGCAGGTCGAACGGCAGTACGGCCGGCCGCTGCCCGAACCCGGCCCGGCCGACCCCGTGCCGCGCAACGCCGGTTTCGCCGACATGCTGAGGCCGCCGTACCGGAAGCGCACACTGATGCTCGTGATCTTCCACATCTTCCAGACCGTCGGTTTCTACGGTTTCGCGAACTGGGTGCCGACGCTGCTCGTCAAGCAGGGCATCACCGTGACGTCGAGCCTGCTGTATACGACGATCATCGGCCTCGCCGCGCCGCTCGGGCCGCTGCTCGGCTACTGGATCGCGGACCGCTTCGAGCGCAAGCACGTGATCGTGTGCATGGCCGCGCTCAATATCGTGAGCGGGCTGCTGTTCAGCCAGGCGTCGGCGGCGGTGGCGATCGTCACGCTCGGCGTGCTGCTGACGCTGGCCGGCAACATCATTTCGTTCACGTATCACGCGTACCAACAGGAGCTTTATCCGACCGCGATCCGTGCACGCGCGGTCGGCTTCGTCTATTCGTGGAGCCGGCTGTCGGCGGTGTTCAGTTCGTTCGTCATCGCGTTCACGCTGCGGGAATTCGGCGTGACCGGCGTGTTCGTGTTCATTGCCGGCGCGATGACGCTCGTCATTCTCGCGATCGGGCTGATGGGCCCGAAAACGCTCGGCCAGTCGCTCGAGCGCATTTCTCACTGAGCGGCAGGCCGCGCGCGCAGCGGCGGATGTGCGGGCCGCTGTGCACGAGCCGATTCACGTGCCGAGTCACGTCCCGCACGCGTGAATCAGGAATTGCTGCAGCGCGGCGGCCGGCGCGCTCAACTGCGCGCCTTTCGTCCAGATCATGCCGGCGTCCATCTGCGGCACGGTGTCCAGGATCGGCCGCGCTTCGATCCGCTTGCCCTCGAGCGACCATGGTCGGAACACCATGTCGGACAGCACGGTGACGCCGAAGCCGTACGCGACCAGCCCGCGCAATGCCTCCATCGAGCTGGTGCGAAGCGCGATGTTCGGCGCGATCCCCTTCTTTTTCCAGTAGCGCAGCGTCGACTGCTCGCCTTCGTCCACCGTGATCAGGATGTACGGATGCGCGGCGATGTCCTTCAGCGACGGCGCGTCGAGCTGCGCGAGCGGATGCGTCGGCGCGACCCATAGCTGGCGCCGCGAGCGGATCAGCACCTGGCTGCCGAATCGGCTCAACTTGTCGACGTTCGACAGCAGCACCACGCCGATGTCGACGTCGCCGTCGAGGACGGCCCGTTCGCTCTCGACCCGCTCCATGTCGCGCATGTCGAACTCGATGAACGGATAGGTCGCACGAAAGCGCGCGAGCAGTTCCGGCAGGAAATAGCCGAGCACCGTGTATGACGCGGCGATGCGGACGGTGCCGCGCATGTGGTGCGAGCGGAACGGCGGTTTGTGCACGGCATCGCGCGCGGCGTCGAGCACGCGGCGCGCGTGATTGTAGAAGTCCTGCCCGTCGGGCGTGAGCGCGACGCCCTGCGGCAGGCGCTCGAAGAGCCGCGTGCCGAGCCCGTGTTCGAGTGCCAGGACGGCGTTGGTGATCGCCGATTGCGACACGTGTTCGTTTGCCGCCGCCATCGAGAACTGGCCGGTCTGGGCGGCCGCCGCGAAGTAGCGCAACTGCCGGAGCGTGAGATCGAATGCCATCTGATTTTCGGATACCAGGATTGTCTATTTGTGATTTTACGATAGCAAATCGACTTTCTATACTGCGCTGAAAAATCACGATTCCCCCGGAGACAGACCCGCCATGAACGCGCCAGATCCCGCTGTTGCGTCGCATCCGCCGGCCGAAACGGCCGCCCCGTCCGCCGCTTCCGTGTCGCTCGACGACAAGTACACGCTCGAAAAGGGCCGCGTCTACATCAGCGGCACGCAGGCACTGGTGCGTCTGCCGATGCTCCAGAAGGCGCGCGACCTGAAGGCCGGGTTGAACACCGCCGGCTTCGTGTCCGGCTATCGCGGCTCGCCGCTCGGTGCGCTCGATCAGTCGCTATGGAAGGCGAAACGGCACCTGCAGGCGAACGACATCGTGTTCCAGCCCGGGGTCAACGAGGATCTCGCCGCGACGGCCGTCTGGGGCACGCAACAGATCAACCTGTGGCCGGGCGCTACGCGCGACGGCGTGTTCGGCATGTGGTACGGCAAAGGCCCCGGCGTGGACCGTACCGGCGACGTGTTCAAGCACGCGAACTCCGCCGGCAGCGATGCGCACGGCGGCGTGCTCGTGCTCGCGGGCGACGACCACGCGGCGAAGTCGTCGTCGGTCGCGCACCAGTCGGAGCACGCGTTCATCGCGGCGGGCATTCCGGTGCTCTATCCGGCCAACGTGCAGGAATATCTCGACTACGGGCTGCACGGCTGGGCGATGAGCCGCTACTCGGGCCTGTGGGTGGCGATGAAGTGCGTCACCGACGTGATCGAATCCACCGCATCGATCGACCTCGATCCGGACCGCGTGGAAATCGTCACGCCGACCGACTACACGATGCCGGCCGGCGGCCTCAACATCCGATGGCCGGATGCGCCGCTCGCACAGGAAGCGCGGCTGCTCGACGAGAAGTGGTACGCGGCGCTCGCGTATGTCCGCGCGAACCGGCTGAACCGCATCGTGATCGATTCGCCGACGCCGCGTATCGGCATCATCACGGCGGGCAAGGCGTATCTCGACGTGCGCCAGGCGCTGAGCGACCTGGGTCTCGACGACGAAACCTGCGCGAAGATCGGCCTGCGCGTGCTCAAGGTCGGCTGCGTGTGGCCGCTCGACGCGCAGGACGCACGCGCGTTCGCAACGGGCCTGGAGGAAATCCTCGTGGTCGAGGAAAAGCGCCAGATTCTCGAATACGCACTGAAGGAAGAACTGTACAACTGGCGCGAGGACGTGCGGCCGAAGATCTACGGCAAATTCGACGAACGCGACAACGAAGGCGGAGAATGGTCGGTGCCGCGCGGCAACTGGCTGCTGCCCGCGCACTACGAACTGTCGCCGGCACTGATAGCGAAGGCGATCGCGCGGCGCGTCGCGCGTGCGGACCTGCCCGACGACGTGCGCACGCGCATGCTCGCGCGCGTCGCGATCATCGATGCGAAAGAGCGCGACGCGGCGAAGCCGCGCGTGTCCGTCGAGCGCAAGCCGTGGTTCTGCTCGGGCTGTCCGCACAACACGTCGACGAACGTGCCGGAAGGCTCGCGCGCGCTGGCCGGGATCGGTTGCCACTACATGTCGATGTGGATGGATCGCAAGACCGAGACGTTCAGCCAGATGGGCGGCGAGGGTGTCGCGTGGCTCGGCCAGATGCACTTCTCCGGCGACAAGCACGTGTTCGTGAATCTCGGCGACGGAACCTACTTCCATTCGGGCCTGCTCGCGATCCGCGCGGCGATCGCGTCGAAAGCGAACATCACGTACAAGATCCTCTACAACGATGCGGTCGCGATGACGGGCGGCCAGCCGGTCGACGGCGTGCTGACCGTGCCGCAGATCGCGCACCAGGTCAGCGCGGAAGGCGCGAAGCGCATCGTGATCGTGACGGACGAGCCGGAGAAATACGACGCGGGCGTGGCACTGCCTGCCGGCGTCGACGTGCATCACCGCGACCGGCTGGATTCGGTCCAGCGCATGCTGCGCGACATCGCGGGCACGACGGTGCTGATCTACGACCAGACCTGCGCGACCGAAAAGCGGCGCCGCCGCAAGCGCGGCGCGTATCCGGACCCCGCCCGCCGCGCGTTCATCAACGACGCCGTGTGCGAAGGCTGCGGCGACTGTTCGGTGCAGTCGAACTGCCTGTCGGTGGAACCGCTCGATACGCCGCTCGGCACGAAACGCAAGATCAATCAGTCGTCGTGCAACAAGGACTTCTCCTGCGTGAAGGGCTTCTGCCCCAGCTTCGTGATGGCCGAGGGCGCGCATCTGCGCAAGCCGGCGGTAGCACGTGGCGGCGACTCGGACGCGTTCGACTTCGGTGCGTTGCCGATGCCGTCGTTGCCGGCGTTCGCGGGCGCGTACGGGATACTCGTGACGGGCGTCGGCGGCACGGGCGTCGTGACGATCGGCGGGCTGATCGGCATGGCCGCGCATCTCGAACGCAAGGGCGTCACGGTGCTCGACATGGCCGGTCTCGCGCAAAAGGGCGGCGCCGTGCTCAGCCATGTGCAGATCGCGGTGGCGCCCGACGTGCTGCATGCGACGCGCATCGCCACGGGCGACGCGCGGCTCGTCATCGGTTGCGACGCGATCGTGTCGGCATCGAACGACGTGCTGTCGCGTACGCGCCATGGCGTGACGGTCGCCGCGATCAACAGCGGCGCGACCCCGACCGCGGCGTTCGTCAAGGATCCGAAATGGACCTTCCCGGGCACGCAGACAGAGGCCGAGCTGCGCGACAGCATCGGCGACGGGTGCGCGTTCATCGACGCCAACAAGCTCGCGCTCGCGCTGCTGGGCGACTCGATCTACAGCAATCCGCTGCTGCTCGGCTTCGCGTGGCAGAAGGGCTGGCTGCCGCTGGAGCTGACGAGCCTGCTGCGCGCGATCGAGCTCAACGGCGTGGCGGTCGAGAAGAATCAGCATGCATTCCAACTGGGACGCTATATCGCGCATCACGGCGTTGCCGCGGTCCAGCCGATTATCGCGCCTGCTGCCGTGCCGCAGCGAATCGTGGTGCAGATGCCCGAATCGCTCGACACGCTGATCGGCGCGCGGCAAGCGTTGCTGGCCGCGTACCAGAACGACGCATATGCGCGGCGCTATCGCGACGTGGTCGACCGCATCCGGGCCAGGGAGGCCGGGATCGGCGGCGGCGCGTCGGGATTGCCGCTGACGCGCGCCGTCGCCGCGAACCTGGCGAAGCTCATGGCGTACAAGGACGAATACGAGGTCGCGCGCCTGTATGCCGATCCCGCGTATCTGGAGAAGCTGCGTCGGCAGTTCGACGGCGTCCCCGGGCGGGACTACACGCTGAACTTCTATCTGGCGCCACCGTTGCTGGCGAAGCGCGATGAGCACGGCCACCTGCAGAAGCGGCGCTTCGGCGCGTGGGTGCTGCCGGCCTTGCGCGTGCTGGCGAAACTGAAGGGGCTGCGCGGCACGCCGTTCGACGTATTCGGCCGCACGGCCGAACGGCGCGACGAGCGCCGGCTGATAGCGGACTACATCGCGCTCGTCGACGAGTTTTGCGCGACGCTCGACGCGGAGCGTCTGCCGGTCGCGCTGCAACTCGCCAATCTTCCCGACGATATTCGTGGCTTCGGCCACGTGAAGGCGCGCAACATGGTGGCAGCGGAGCAGAAGCGGGTGCGGTTGCTGCAGACGTACCGGACGCCGATGCGATCGGCGGCCCTTGCATGACGTTCACTTGCGGCGGACGGGGCCTTCCTTCAGGCCGGGTTCGCCACCGCTGGCAAGGCGGGTGGAGGTGCGCGACGCCCGGGACGGTTCTCGCGAATCGGTTTCAATCTCGAGATCGCCGTGTCACGTCCATCTGACCGATGCGCGTATTTGTCACGGCGAGTGACGTTACTAGGCCGATCGACTTACCGACTTGCCGCGAACGATCCATGACCTGAGGCGAAATTTTGTGACCAATCAGGCAGTGAGTCTCGCGTCGATATTATCGTAATCCAGCCAGGCTCGACGGACCGTGGCAGGAGGTTGATAGCGATGCGCGCTATGGGGCCGGCGCTCGTTGTAGAACTGCCGCCAGCGTTCGATGAACACCTTGGCGGCTGCGGAACCATTCCCGGTTCAGCAATTCGTCACGCAGCTTGCCGTTAAAGCTCTCGACGAATCCGTTTTGCCACGGATTGCCGGGCGCGATGAAGGCCGGACCGATTGCAGCGTCTCGTAGCCAGCGCATGACCTTGGCAGCGGTAAATTCAGCGCCGTTGTCAGACCGAACGAACGCGGGCTTACCGTACAGCCGCATCAGTCGCGACAGCGTCAAGATCACATCCTGCGACCGCAAGCTGGCGCCGACTTCGATCGCCGGGCACTCGCGGGTGTATTCATCGATCACGCAAAGCATCTTCAACGCCCGCCCGTCCACCAACTGGTCGTGCACAAAGTCGTAGCTCCATACTGAATTCGGTTGCGTGTAAGCGCGAATTTCTCCGCACATAGCGCGTGGGCGTGAGGCGTTTTTTCTAAAACTACGGGTCATCCGCAATCAGCAATCGCTAGGTGCAATCTTAATTTTTTGTCAGATAATGCTGCGGCATTACCTTAGCGGCTACGATAGGGCTCTATCAAATGACAGTACGAGGCAGGCCAGCCGATGTACAACATACTCTATGTCCCGCTGAATATCGGTTCGTGGCAGTGCATGCTCATGCTGCGCGGCGAGTACGATGAACAGGCACGGCGTCGGCAATGCGCGCGCGAACGAGACCGTGGTGGATCGCTTATCGGAAGACGCAGCCGCTACGACTGGTCAGCTCGTTCGTCGCAGCGCTCGACTTCGAGTTGGTCGGGATTCGCCGAGCGCGACGACGATGACGGGGCCGCTCGCCGTCAACGGGAGGATGACCAACGTACCTTTCTGCAGTATTTTCAGCCGAGTTATGACTTTCGACGGCTGATTGCGAAGGACATTGACGCGATTCGCTCGTTTCTGAGCCAATACTTCAATGTTGCGCATTGGAATCTGCCGACCGACAACGCTGGTATCGAGCGCGCGCTCAAGCAGGCCGTCAAAGACGGGAAGCTGGTGCCAGTCGTCAATCGTGATTGGCGCATGCTCCCGGCGACGTTTCGCCCGACGCCCACGCCCCTGCGCTGGCCGTCATTGGGAGGGAACGGCGGTGCGGTGCGCGCCGTGTCCTACGGGATGAGTTCCGCGCTGGGGAGTGGTGAGCCGATGCTGTCCGGCCCCTATGATCCAGCATCACAGGCGGCGCAGTTGGCCGCTGCGCGGGGTGTGGCGAGCGACTATGCTGGTAGCGCAGCGGATGACGACAGCGGCGGCGCTTTCGACTGGCTCGGCGTGGCCGAAGCGGTCACAGGGGCCGCGCTCGGTGCCACTGTTGGCTCGGCGGATGGAGGGGGCGATACTGCGACCAGCTTCGTTGCGGTCGACGATGAAGGCAGTGATGCGTCAACGCTGCTCAGTGACGCGCAGCCGTTCGAGTATGTGGAAGACTTGCCGGGCGGCGACGTACTTGATATTGCCAAAACACCAAACACCGGCGAACCCGGTACGTGGTACACAAACCCCGGAAGCGGGCAGATGCGGCTTTATGGCGCCGATGGCAATCCGGCTGTAGATCTGGATTTCGACCACTTTCACAATGGACTAAAGCCGCACGCGCACAATTGGAACGGGGCCGCGAGAGACGGAGGCACCGACGTTGTGCCGTTCAGCCCGTGGAATCCGTAACAAGGAAGAAGCATGGACACAATAGAACGCTACGAATCATTTCACGACTGGTACTTGCTTGGCGTATCAGCTGATATGGACGCAAGCTCATTTGAATTGCACCTCATGTTTGACCACAAGAGGGACCGTGTGCGGGTCTGCTTTGATGGGGCGACAAGGTGTTGGGTCAATGACTTCCTTATCCAGAACATTATCTACGCAATGCGCGTATTTTCCGACTTCGACTCGGCCGAATACAAGGCAGCGCGCGCCAAGCTGGATGAGACATATCCTTGGGGGAAAGACTGGTTGCCGAAACCTATTGCTGCGGTGCAGTCGACACTTGGGGCTGAGCTGTTCGTTGAATTCGAGACATTCCGGGTTGAAGAAGAGTAAGCAGACGACAGCTCGTTGTGCCAAATTCGGCCGCAAGTAGTATCAAAATCCGGCACCAAACGGATGCTGGCCGGGATAAAAAATGGCTGAATTGCGATGGCTACAAAACGCGCTATCTGACCTGCTCGACCGTTTCGATGCGGCGAAGATTCATTACACACTGAGCCGCAATCGGCCTGACACGGTGCTGGTTTCAATCACCGTCGTCGGGATGCATGTCGAGGTCGATGTGTTCCGAGACGGGCATATTGAAGTATGTACATTCTGCGGGGCAGAGGAACCGTCCGACAACACGGAACGGTTGCCCGAACGAGTCATCAGCGAGAGTCGAGACTGACTGTATCGCATTGCTTGTAACAAGGGCTCTCCTGTACAAGCTGGTGGTGCGCATATTGTCCCGGTACGCCGCATCTCTTCCGTCAACGCGTGGTTTGATGGCCGCTGCGCGGCTGGCCGACCTGGAGCGAAAATGTTGGCGCGGCGCGTATCCTAGACTGTTCCAATGCGGACATCGCGATCTCGTGTCTGAGCGAAATGACGAGATGCGCAGTCAGCACGGCTCAGCCTGCACTCAAGTCGCTATCCGCGGTGCATGAAACGACAGCCAAGAGCGCGATGCCTGGTGGCTGACGCCCCGAATTGCTTCAGTGTGAACGTACTCTTCCGAGGGTTGTCTTGTTTGGGCGTTGCACGCGGTGTGAGCCGATTCTCCGGCGCCCCGAATTTGCTAGATGCGGCGTAAGCCCTCAATCGTGGCCGTCTTGGACGCATTACGGGAGTTGGCCAGCACTGCGTCCACCAGACACCTGGAGGACGCGGTATTAGACCGGCTGGACGAAGTGGTAGCTGTGGTGCTCAGGCGCCCGAGTTGCGGCGGTCGATTGTGGAAATGATGAGCCGACCCGGGTCATCGTCACACACGGATGTAATTTGACTTGGCGATTGAATTCAATTTTTTATGCAATTAGTGAAAAAAACCGGATCAATATCGCGGGCTTTCTCCGGTCCGGCAAGCACCTTGTCCAGTTTCCTTCGACGGTCCGTGTCCTCAGGGTCAAGTTTTGCACCCGCCTCCATGAAAAAGCGTGCTTCATTTTTGAGTTCGTGGTCTACTGCATCTGTCAGGAACTCGTCACTTTGAAACTTGACGACCTGACGGTCGGCGCCATGCTTCACCAGCATGTCGAGAAACTGACGGGTTCGCGGCGGGGCTGCGACTTCGTGAACAAAATAATACAAGGCTAGCAAAGGAGACCAGGGGTCTGGGTAATCCGGGAACATAACTGCCCCCGCTTTTACGGACATGTGACGGGTTTCGATTAGCCATTGCCCTACATGCACGGCCGCTCCCTGAGCCGCAGCCACCAGTGCCGAATTGTCGCCATCCCGGATGTTTCCATACACGTCCAAATCCAGAGGAGCCCCTGCCTGAACTAGTAACTGGACGATATCAAGCCGGTCTAGCCGCGCCGCTGTCCAGAGCGCCTGCCTGCGATTGCTGGCGTCGCTCGCCGGCAGCAGAACCTTGATCATTGCAGCGTTGTCGTGTGCGACTGCCAACGTCAGCGCGGAATCTTCCTGAAGTATCAGACCTTCACATGTTTTAAGGTCTGCGTCCTTCATTCTATCGTCCACCTTCGCGGACATGCGAACGAGTTCGGTTGCTACTCGCAATGCGTCATACCTGGCGGCTGCATGTAATTCCCAATCCAAGGAACCGTTTCCCGTGCAGGCGGTGCCGCATGCTTCGCGCGCTTCCTTGAACTGCCCAATATCGTCCGCCTGAATGGCCTTGTCAACCCGGTCGACCTTCGCGTCTATGTAGGACTGGATTAATCGATCCGAGACCAGTCTTACAATAGGAGTCACACTAAGCAGTGCTAACAGGCCTTGAGTCACCACCACACACCGAAACCACGGCGGAGCACCGTAACGCCACCAATGGATACCGTTCAATACGAGTACAATCAGATTGCCGAATGCCAGAGTGCAAATGGCAAGGTACCTGCCGACCTGTGCGTCTGGACTGAATAGCCTGATGTCTGTGATCCAGAGTACCAGTGCGATTGCTAATGCCAGGCCTGCGACACCTAGCGAACAAAATCCAAGCGATTTCTTCATGATCTTCGACACGTTTTATTATCGAGCATGTTCGGGCAAGGAGCCGATGCGGGATTTTCTAGGCGAGCACTCTCTGCGAGTTGCGCTGCACTTACGTAATCAGTGAACAGCATCGTAGTACTGGTCGTTGACGATGAGGGGGCGCGATGCTATTGGATAGGCTCGACGCGAGCAGTAGGCGGCAGCGACGGCGCCACGGTCCACGAGAGCAGTTCGTCGACGCGGTTGGCCGGATGGTCGGCGATGTGGTCGAGCACGTAGACGAGGTAAGCCTCGGGATGAGGAGATGCAACGGGCGGTGCTGGCAGCTGGATCGCTCGACCACGCGACCGACACGCACATTCAGATGGAGTTATTGCGAGCCATGGAATGACTTAAGTAATTTGTCGATTGTTTCATCAAGTTGTTTGTCGGCTGCCGCCAGTACTGCCAGTCGCGGCGAATACATATGAGCGCTACCGTCGTATGTATAAGCTTTTTCGTACGCGGACTGATACTCAATATGGACACGAAGGTCGTCGTTGAGAAGAACTGCTAGCTTCACGTGGCAGCGAGGAGAATCCTTCTCGGCAATGACGAACAGGGGTGTTTCTTCGCCGGCCTTGAGGACGTCATGCGGGCGAGGCCAGGCGGTCTTGAAACATGTATCCGGGAATCCCATGTCGTGCTCGAATTTGGGCCAGATATCGGGACCAAGGCCAGAATAAGTCCGGCCTTGAATGCTCACAGTCATGTTAGTCAAGATGGCGGGCCCAAGTCCCGCATTATTGAGGTAGATGCCGGGGAGCTTGTTCGATTCGTCCCACTGTGGAACCACCGTCATATACGGGCGATTGGTGCGCCACGTGTTCATGTTAGCCGCGATCGCGGCCCATATGGATGCGGCTAAAGAGACAGTCGAAATTACGATTGCGATGATGTCGAGTATCGAGGTTTTTTTCGAATCGTTTGTTGACATGAAATAATCCGATGATGTGAAGAACCATTAGCGTAGCGGAGTCAACTCGTCTTGGCAGACCGTTGATTGACTTGTCGTTACGGCGTCTTTATATCGATGACAGGGCGATTTCGATAGCTCCAGCAAGACGTTCAGGAAAGTCGGTGATCTCGCTAGAGCGACCATCATCGTTGTACGGCGTGGCAAGTGACTTGATAAAGTAACCTACAGGGGTTGTGATGGCTCATGGCAGCAGACCCATCACGCACGGAATACCCAGAACCTAACCTTTGTTGAACAACATGCGTAAGCAGTCTTCGAGGGTCGAAGAAGTGCGGAAGCGCATGTTCAGGATGGTGAGCGTCTGGTGGTCTTTCGATGAGACGGCTCAGCACCAGTCAGGCCACGGGACGCCACAAACTCCGCGAGGGGATCGCTTTCCGCCTCAAGCTCCTTATGTCGCGCTCGAGCGGCGTCTTGCGTTCCAGAGGTGGTCAGTTTAGTAGATGCGAGCGGAGAACTGCTGGGTTGCGACTTTGACGCGGTCGGCGCTTGATGTCGCGTTGTATGCTGCGACTTTCCGGTGCTCAGCCATTGCTCGCGATATTCAGCGTGCACGATGCCTCCGCAGAGCAGAAGTATCAGAGCTGCGCTTGTCGCGAACGCTCGCGGAACCGCGGATTTACTATCAGTCATCTTTTCCTTCATTGATTCCGGGGGTTAGGAGTTTGCGACACCAGATTGAGGAGGGCATTCGCCGCTCAGGCTTTGCCTTGTCCGGCAGCCCTTGATGCGGGTCGTCTCGCGAGAAGTCACTGAACATCGCGCGCCTCAGTCACGGTGTGAAGGTCGAGGTCTCAGGCGCATCCGACCTGGTGGCTCGAAGTACGTACCGAAGCGTACGAGCCCAGCCTTTTTCAGATGGCACGTCATTTCGAAGCTCACCAGGATCCCTGGGTCGTGGTTCTCGAGGATTTCTACGTCTATCGCTCGAATGCGGGGTTCGTACTTCAGAAGCGTCCCTTCCATTTGTTGCTTCAGAACATGACCGGACGCTGGCAATGCCTTGTAGATGTTCGTTAGGTCCGGCAGGCCATAGTCGGGCAGATGCTTGAGTGCCCCGGCGCGCGTGTTCAAGATGCGTTGCACGTTCTGCTGCACACTCAGACACTCGAGCGTTCGGTCGTCGTAGGAGTCGAGCGGCTCACCGCCGATTTGGCCGAGCAGCATGTCGTACAGAGACGGACCTGGCATGGCTGTCTCCCCTTATGCCGCAGATGCCGCGAACGCTGAGTCATTTGTGAATGTATTGCGGTCGACGAAGTCAATCGTCAAATTGCCCTCTACCGAGCTCGACAGCACGATCTCCGCGGGTACGGTGCCCGCCGCCATGCGAGCAAGCAGTTCGCGAGACACCGTTGGCAAAATGCGTTGGTTGAGGAACGCATCAACGTTGCGGGCACCGGATTCGCGGGCCAGGCAAAGCTGGGCCATTGCGTCGATCAGGGAGTCGTCGCAGGTCAGCTCGACACCATGCTGTCTGTGCAGTCGGTCAGCGACCTTCGCCAGCTTGAGCCGCACGATCGAAGCGAGTGCGGTGGCATCGAGCGGACGATAGACGAGCGATTGAAAGCGGGCGAGCAGGGCCGGCTGAAAGTGTGCGACCAACTGCGGATGAATTGCTTCGAGAAGTGCCGCCTGGGCGATGTCCGGATTGTCGACAGTCACCTCGTCGATCTGGGCGCTGCCGAGGTTGGACGTCATGAGAATCACGCAGTTGCGGAAGTCGATCTCGCGCCCCTCGCCGTCGCGCATCATGCCGCGATCGAACACCTGGTAGAACATGTCGAGCACGTCGCGGTGGGCCTTTTCGACCTCGTCGAGCAGCACCACGCTGTACGGGCGCTGGCGCACCGCTTCAGTCAGAATGCCACCGCGGCCGTAGCCGACATAGCCAGGCGGGGAGCCCTTCAGCTGCGACACGGTGTGTGCTTCCTGATATTCCGACATGTTGATTGTCGTGAGGGCGGCTTCCCCTCCGAACAGCAGGTCCGCCAGTGCCAGTGCGGTTTCGGTCTTGCCGACGCCCGACGGGCCTGCGAGCAGGAAGACGCCGAGCGGGGCGTGTTCATTTTTCAGGCCTGCCTTGGCGGTCCGCAAGCTCTCTGCGAGGGCGCACAGCGCATCGTCCTGCGCGACGACGCGTTTCGCCAGATGCTGTTCGAGCGTCAGCAAGCTCTGCAGCTCGTCTTCCACCAGACTGCCGACCGGCACGCCAGTCCATTCCGCAACGACGCGGGCGATCGCGGCCGCATCGACGTCCACGAAGACCAACGGTGCTTTGCCTTGCACATTGGCCAGCAGATGCTTTGCTTCGTCGAGTGACGATTGATCCTGTGTTACTTGTGCGTCAGCGCCAGCTGCGCGCTGTCTATGGACCATATGGACCAGTTCACGTTCAGTGGTATACCGGATCTGCAGCTCTGTCAGGGTGTTGTGTGCCTCGGTCAAAGCGCTCGCCAGTGCTTCACGGCGGGCGTCGATTCCATCGATACCGGCCTTCGCATCCGCGTCGAGGGTCGCTTCTTCCAGTTCGAGCGCAGAAACGGCCGCCCTGGCACGCTGCAGTTCGGCCGGCGGCGATTCGAGACCCATGCGTACGCGCGCGGCCGCTGTATCGATGAGGTCGACTGCCTTGTCCGGTAACTGTCGGGCAGGAATGTAGCGACGCGACAGCTTAACCGCGGCAACGAGCGCTTCGTCACGGATGTGCACCTTGTGATACTGCGCGTAGCGGCTCTTCAAGCCACGCAGCATCAAGCATGCGGCCTCATCGTCGGGCTCGTCGACCTTGATGACCTGGAACCGCCGCTCGAGCGCAGCGTCGCGCTCGAAGAACTCCTTGTATTCGGACCACGTCGTCGCCGCGATCGTGCGCAACTCGCCACGCGCGAGCGCAGGCTTGAGCAGGTTGGCTGCGTCGGCGCCGCCGGCGGCGTTACCAGCACCAATCAGTGTGTGCGCTTCGTCGATGAAGAGCAGGATTGGCACGGGCGAAGCCTGTACCTCGTCGATTACGTTTTTCAGGCGTTGCTCGAATTCACCTTTCACACCGGCGCCGGCTTGCAGCAAGCCGAGATCGAGCGTCAGGATACGCACGTCGCGGATCACATTCGGAACGTCTTCTTCGGCGACGCGCAGCGCGAGGCCCTCGACGAGCGCCGTTTTGCCGACACCCGGCTCGCCGACGAGAATCGGATTGTTTTTACGTCGGCGCGCCAGTACGTCGACCATCTGCTGGATTTCGCGATCCCGGCCAAACACGGGATCGATGTCGCCGCGGCGGGCTTTGTCGGTCAGGTCGATCGCAAAGCGGGCGAGGGCGCCGCCCTCGGTGGATCGCTGAGGCACGGGCGTCGCTGCGGCAGCTCGTACGCTCGGTACCTGCTCATTGTCGCTAGACGGAACACGTGTATCGGCAGCCGTCTCGACGTCCGCTTCGAGGTCGACTCCGCTTTCGCAGGACCGATGCGCGAGACGTGGAAGGAGCCGCTCAATCTGTGCACTGCTGACCGACAACAGCGGCCAGGCGTTTTGCGCACGCAGCACGTGAGGCGTGTTGACGATGGCCTGCAACAGATTGCCCGACCGAATGGAAGCTTCGTCACTTTCGGACGATACCTGCAACCACGCATCTTGAAGTACCGTCGCCAGTTGCAGCGACAGCGCGGGCTTGCCTCGCAGGTTGCGAGGCAGATGGTCAATCACGGCAATCAATGCGTCCCAGACCGTGTCGATGTCGATTCCATAGTGCCGCAGAATCGCCGGGATATCACCGTCACCTGCTTCGATCAGCTTTAACAGCCAATGCTCGACAGTAATCTCGTCCGTCATCCGACCGTGACATAGGCTTGCTGCTGCCTCGAGCGTTTTTGCGCAATGCGGGTTGAGCCGGCGGAGCAAGTGAGTGGTATCTCGCGAGGTCATCGGGAAGTTCAATCGGGGAAAGGGATGGGCGTCGGAATACTCCGTCGCCCGCTCCCAGGTATAAAAAGGCCAGCCTGAATCGGTCAGGCTGGCAAAAGGAACCGCAGGAGGGGATGCGGTTCCGAGAGGACGAATTGGTTAGGAACGCTCGTTCCACGTGTCCTTGTGGACGATGTTGCCGTCCTTGTACGACCAGGTGATCGTTTCGTAGCGCAGCTCGACTTCTTCGAGGTGGTTGTGCTTCTCGTAGTCGGGGATCTTGATGTCGAGCATCTTCGGGCGGACTGCGACGATCTTGACGTTGTCGAGCTTGGTGTTGAAGTACTCTTTTTCCTTGCCCGCGTCGTCGATCTTGTACCACTTGATCTCAACCGACTTGAGCGTCTGGCCGCTCGTCACGGCCTTGTACAGGTACGGCGTCGACGCGTCGGTTTCCTTCGTGAACGTGATCGGCGCGTGGACGCGCGTGCCCGTCAGCTTGCCCGTGTTGCCGTCGGTCGGGATGTGCACGCCGTGGTCGAACGCGACGACTTCGACGCTACCCTCGCGGTCCTGAACCGTGACCGAACCCTTGATGTCAGCGCCGCCGTCGTCCTTGAACCACGCATATGCCGGAATTGCCATTTCCTACTCCTTTTCGTACTACTAAATGCGCCCGGAACCAGCCCCCGAGCTTGGGGATCCCGAAACGGAATGCTTCGGGGGCTAAAGCTGAGTTTTCACTTTCCGGTATCCGGAATCAGGGTGATCTCCACGCGCCGGTTCCGTGCGCGGCCGTCGGGCGTATCGTTGCTTGCGATCGGGCGCGTTACACCGTAGCCCTGGATCGCGAACTGGGTTGCGGGGATGCCGGATGCGTCGACCAACCAGTCGCGTACAGCTTCCGCACGTGCTGTCGACAACTGGAGGTTGCTGTCCGGGGCACCCGTGTTGTCGGTGTAGCCCGCGACGAGAATTCGTTTGTCGGGGTGCGACTTGATCATCTCGAGCGCGCCCACCATCGCACGGTTAGAGCCGGGCTTTAACTGCGCTTTGCCGCTGTCGAAAAGCGACATGCTGTCCAACGTGACGACCGCAGGCGGTGGGGGAGGCGGCACATAGGAAGCGATTGCGTCATTCAGTGCCGGGATCAGTTGTGCGCCACGATACATGCCAAACGACAGGCGCATCGGGATGCCGGTACGCGCGTACCGGTCGAGCTGATCACGGTCGGCGACGAGTGTCTGCAGGGCACCGCGCTTTGCGGCGTCATGGTCGGTGGGGATCATCGTGTAACGGCCGAGATCAGCACCGATGCGGGCCAGCAGCGCTTCGTTGTTCTTGGCTGCCCCCCAGAATGCGACACCGGCGGCGCAGGCAAGCAGAGCCAATGTATGGGCGAGCGCCGTGATGCGGGGCGACATCCAATGCCGGCGAGGTATCGCTTCAATGAGCGGCTGCGGGAGTGGCCACGGCGACGGTGAGGCGGGAGCGTCCACACGCATCACGTGAGTTTGCATGGCGACATCGTGCTGCCAGGGATTTGTTGCGCTACTCGCCGGCCCGCAATCGATCCACCCGGCGCCGAACAGTGTCCACGGCATCGCCGGCTGGAGTCGATCCATAAGCGGGCTGAGGACAATTCGCTGAGTCCATCCGATGACGGACGCAAGCGCGGCGGCTCGCGTTGCAGCATTGCCGTCGGCGGGCGCATACCGGACCTCGTCTTCGGCTGCACGAATCGCGGATTCGAACCGCTCCGAGCCGACCAGATGGCTGGCTGACGACACGCCGTACCACTCGGGCGTTGACAGGCCGACCGTTCCGGTAGTGAGCCGCTGGTAAATCGCGACATAACCTGGTAGCCGTGTGCCGAGCATGCGGGATGCATCAGCAACAGCCTGTCGCACGACGCGCAGCTTTTGCGTCAGCATGTCGGCTCCTGCGTGCAGTGCAGGCACAACCGAAAGCACGACGCCGTCCGGGGCGCGACCGTCGCGCCACTGTCTGACCGCCACGGCCAGTCGAGGCAGATCTTGTGGGCGATCGACTCGCAGCCAGATGCCTCCGTCGCCGACGTGTGCATGCCGGATTTCTCCAATCCGGTCGAATAGTGTCGAAAGACCGTCACCGGTCACGAGTACCAGCGGCATACGCGTGCGCAATCTCACCGGAATGTCTGCCGTCGCGGCACCCAGTGCGGCAAGAACCTGTGCACTCTGCTTACGGGCGCGGGAAAGCTTATGTGTGCTCCACCACATCAGCGCGAGCGCAACTATCCCGATGATGACCGTGAGCGTCCAGGCAACGCTGGGACCGAGCGGTAACACCAACCAAATAACGGCGAGTGCCAGCACAGCCGCGTACGCAATCATCGTGCGGCGCGGATAGCCGAGTCCTTCGTGACCGCGATCAGGCATCTGCGCCGGTGCCGCAGAGAGAACAGGCAGGTCGGATTTCACGGGCGAACAGCCTTTGCCGCAACAAGATGCGCGAGCTGCATGTCGAGTGCGGTCGCCCAGACCCCCCATACGATCGCCGCGGCGATGCAAGCGAGTCCGGCAATTGCCCACGGAGAAAGGCGATAGAACCAGTCCGAAAGCCGACGTCCGGCTCGATCTGCAACGAATGGGCGATCCGTGCTCGTACGCAGCTTTTCCAGCTTGGCATTCAGCGAGGCAATCAACGCTGTACGCTGAGCTTCGCCGTCACGAGCGTACCGGCCAACGAACCCCAGGCCGAGGATTGCCGAATAGCATTCGAGCAGATCGACCGGCGGCGAAGGCTCTCGCAAGTGCGCGTCGAGTTGCTCGAATACTCGCTCTCCAGCCTCGTGGAGATTGAATCGTTCGACCTGGAGTGGTTTTCGTTCCCAGGCGGCACGAATATCGGTCGGTAGATAGCGCAGCGCCGATTCGTCCAGTAGCCCGCATTGCGCAATCACTGCTTTGCGCCGCACGTCGTCCGCGTAACCGCGGCGCTCCAGCGCGCTCGAGAATTGCTCGACGAGTTCGTTACAGCGCGCGCGCAAGGCAGCGGGATCCTGCGTCTGGCCGCCGGGCGCGAGTGTCGTCACGAGGAGCGCCGTGTCGCGCAGCAGGTCACGCATGCCTTCGCTCGCCGAACGGCTGGCACCCGCGTCGAGCAGGGCTGGTTCGTGACGGTTGACAGTCAGAGCATTCATGAGCGCAGCACCGCGTAGAGTTCAAGCGACGCGTCGGGTACCGCCGCCGGCAGATAGATCTGACAGGCGCGCGCGGCAAGCATCTTCGCGTGCGCGGTGCTGGACGAGTCCAGCGCGAAATACTGATTGTCCAGGCGAACCGGAATCGCCGCCGGTACCCGTTGCACGGCCTTGAGCGGGATACCGAGCAGCGCGGAATTGATGATGTGCTCGACGTCGTCCGGCGCTCCGATCTTGCAGAGCCGCGGGAAGTGTTCGACGAGCTCGAACGCTGGCATCGGCGCATTGACCGACAGATACCAGTCCGCGGTGTCTGCGACGATTCGTTCGTCGAGGAACTGGCCAGTCCAAGTGGTAGGCCCTTTGCGAGTGAGACCAATCGAGACGACCCGAGACGGAATGATGGCGTCAAGCAGATCGCGAATCGTCGACTCGAGCTTCGCGAATACCTCGTCAGCTCGCGCATGGTCGTACACGGGGATGTCAGTCAGCTGCGCGCCAGTCGAGAAGGTCATCAATGCGCTGGCCAGTTGTGCCAGCGTCGAATACAGATGCTCGGGGGACCGACTCGGGTGCGAGGCGTACAGCCGCAATTGTGGCCATGCCGCGTGAATGCAGTGAAGCAGCCAAAAGAGCTGTACGTCAGCCACGCCGTATTCTGCGACCTGCTTGATCCGCTCGCTACGACGTGCGCCGAGCGCCAGGCTCCTGGCGTGCAGGATGTCGGCCAGGCGATTGATTCGCTCGAGGTGCAGGGGATGACTGCCGAGCGTGAGGCATGGCGGGACAAACCGCGAGTCGACTTGAAACTGGCCACTCGAACCACGCGTAAGCCTAGCGACTGCGCAGACGGTGTCGTCGGCATGAGACTCGAAGTCGAACAAGAGCCGGACCGCGTGCCGTTCGGCGGCGATTTCGGTCTCGCCGGTTCCGTTCAGGTCCGTGACCTTCACGAATTCGCGGTATGAGCGCCGCGGGCGGGCGAGGGTGGTCTCATCGAAGCGGCAGTTGCTGCCGTTCGCATCCGGCAGCGCGAGCGCGGCGAGTACGACGACGCTTTGAACATCCGCCGGCACGCCTTGCGTCAGATCGCGCGCAGACGGCAGCGCATCGGCGATGGTCGTATCGATCGGGGTACCGTCCGGAAAGCACAGTTTCAGGCGGGTGAGTTTCAAGCGTCCGGTCGCGAGCGCTTCTTCGTCGACCTCGACGGCAAGCGTTCCCCACGGCTCCGCGATTGCCGCAGATGCATAACGGCGCAACGCAAATTCAGCCCATCTGTCTTGTTGCTGAAAATGCTGTTGCGTCAGGATGAGACCCTCGTGCCAAAGCGGCTTCTCGATTCGCATGGTCGTGTGGTGCGTTGTGTGTTTGTTCGTTATCTGGTGCAGCGGCGTAATCTATACACGAACTTCTCTAAAAGTCGCAATCGTGCGTTGGAATAGTCGAGTAGTTTCGTTTACTACTGGGTCGCTATGGCGTTGATAAAAATGTCAAATTCAATGCTGGATTGGATTTTGTTATTTAATTTCACGGGTTTTCATTTTTATATTTCTTAAATGGTGGGTGATTTGCTGAAAAATCGTGGAGTCCTATGATGGGAAAGGGTTTTGTCGGTATCCTTCGTCGAAGTGATCGATGCTATGTCAGCCTACTGCTCCTTTCTCTGGAAGGATGGTGGTGATGGAAATTGAAAAGTAAATTTTAGGTTTTATGGTTTTTGACCTTTAAAGCCGCGGGGTGCTTTGACGGGTGCTTGGTTTGCCGTGTATAAGTGCGATGCGAATTCGATGCACGAACGGGGCCGCGCGATGTAGTATCGTGCCGAATACGTTGTACGCCAACTCAGTGATTGACTGTTATCAAATAAGGATTGCTAATGGACAGCTTCCAAAGGGAAATTCCGAAGAGCCGCGTATCAATTACGTTGGACTTACATACGGGCGGAGCCCAGAAGAAAGTCGAACTGCCGTTGAAGCTGCTCGTCGCGGGCGACTTCAGCGCGGGCCGCGAGCAGGCGCCGCTGGCCGAGCGCAAGAAGGTCAATATCGACAAGAATAATTTCGATGCTGTCCTGGCTGACTACGCGCCGGACCTCAAGATCGCCGCGGAAAACACCCTGGCCAGCGATGGCTCGGAGTTACCGGTCAATCTCGCGTTCCGGTCGATGAAGGATTTCGAGCCTGAGCAGGTTGCCCGCCAGATTCCGGAGCTGCAGGCGATGCTGGCGATGCGCAATCTGCTGCGCGACCTGAAGTCGAATCTGCTCGACAACGGCACGTTCCGCCGCGAGTTCGAGAAGATCCTGAAGGACAAGCGCCTCACCGACAAGCTGCGTGGCGAACTGGCGCAGATCGTCACGGCGGCGACGCAGCAGGAAGGCCATGCCTGAGCGCGGCCGGCCCAAGAAGGCCGTCACCGCCTCTCGCAACCACGCAGCCATACGAAACGGGACTGAGAGAACGATGAAACAGAATGAATCGCATCAGGGCACCACGGAAACGGTCGTGCTCGAGAATGACAGCGTTTACGCCGCGCTGTGCAACAAGATCAACCTGAAGCCGGTCGCCGAGGCGCGACCGCTCGAAGCGTTTCGTGATAACGACACGCTGTCGGAAGCGTCGGCCGACGAACGCGTCGCGCGCGGCATGGATGCGCTGCTCAACCTCATCGCGAAGGAAAGCAAGCCGGTTGACCGTTTGGACAAGTCGCTGCTCGACTTCTATATCGGCCAGCTCGACCGGCAGATCAGCCGCCAGCTCGATGCCGTGATGCACACGCCGGCGTTCCAGGCACTCGAAGGGCGCTGGCGCGGCCTGAAGATGCTCGTCTCGCGCACGGACTTCCGCAAGAACGCGCGCATCGAAGTGCTGGATGTCTCGAAAGATGCGCTGCAGCGTGACTTCGAAGATACGCCGGAACTGATCCAGAGCGGCCTGTATCGCCTGACTTACATCGAAGAATACGACACGCCGGGCGGCCAGCCGATCAGTGCGATGGTCAGCGACTTCGAATTCACGCATGCACCTCAGGACGTGGCGCTGCTGCGCAACATCTCGAAGGTGGCGGCCGCCGCGCACATGCCGTTCATCGGCGCGGTCGGCGCGGCATTCTTCGGCAAGAAGTCGATGGAAGAAGTGGCGGCGATCCAGGACATCGGCAACTACTTCGATCGCGCCGAGTACATCAAGTGGAAGAGTTTCCGCGACACGGACGATGCGCGCTATGTCGGCCTGACGATGCCGCGCGTGCTCGGCCGCTTGCCGTACGGCAAGGACACGACGCCGGTGCGCGCCTTCAACTACGAAGAAGCGGTGAAGGGCCCGGACCACGACAAGTATCTGTGGGTCAACGCATCGTTCGCTTTCGCGGCCAACATGGTGCGCAGCTTCGTCAGCAACGGTTGGTGCGTGCAGATCCGCGGTCCGCAGGCCGGCGGCAAGGTCGAGGACCTGCCGGTCCACCTGTATGACCTCGGCACCGGCGTGCAGCCGAAGATCCCGACCGAGGTGCTGATTCCGGAAACGCGCGAGTTCGAGTTCGCGAATCTGGGCTTCATCCCGTTGTCGTTCTACAAGAACCACGACTTCGCGTGCTTCTTCTCGGCCAGCTCGACGCAGAAGCCGGCGCTGTACGAGACCAAGGAAGCTACCGCGAACAGCCGCATCAACGCGCGTCTGCCGTACATCTTCCTGCTGTCGCGCATCGCGCATTACCTGAAGCTGATTCAGCGCGAGAACATCGGCACGACCAAGGATCGGCGTCTGCTCGAGCTCGAGCTGAACAACTGGATCAAGGGTCTCGTGACCGAGATGAAGGATCCGGGCGATGAGCTGCAAGCGTCGCATCCGCTGCGCGAAGCGAAGGTGACGGTCGAGGACATCGAAGACAACCCGGGCTTCTTCCGCATCAAGCTGTTCATCATCCCGCACTTCCAGGTCGAAGGCATGGACATCGGCCTGTCGCTGGTGTCGCAGATGCCGAAGGCCAAGGGCTGATCTGACGTTTCATGCATGACCCGCCGGGGAGCTGATGTGTGCCCTGGCGGTGCCGTTGTGTTCGCGCACTGAGAGAAAACCCATGTCGATGATATTGCCGTCGCAGGCTTATGAATTGAAGTTGGCGCCGCACCCCGCGCCGACGTCCGTCCTCCGATTCACGGGGCGGGACGCGGTGAGCGAGTTGTACTGCTACGACATCGAGTTCACGAGTCCGATGTCCGGTATCCCGATGGACCAGGTGGTCGGCCGCCCCACGAAATTCATCATCGCTCCGGTCGATCCCAACATGGACTATCTGCGCAGGATGTTCGGTGAGAACGCGGAGCAATTCAGCAAGATGCCGCCGGCGTATACGATTCACGGCATCATCACGCAGTTTGACGAATTCAGTACCTCAGCTGACCAGACGCACTATCGGGTCCGGCTCGAGCCGAAGCTCGCCGACCTGAACCGCGGTGTGACAAGCCGGCTGTTCCAGAAACAGTCGGTTGAGGAGATCGTCACCGACACGCTGCGTCATTACGGCTATCGCGCCGGGGTCGACTTTGCGTTCCAGTTGCGCGGCCAGTACAAGCGCCGCGAATACGTCACGCAGTATCACGAGACCACATTTGCCTTTATCCAGCGCATCTGCGCGGAGGAAGGGATCTGGTTCCGGTGGGAGCAGAAGAAGGATCACGCGATGCTGGTGTTCGGCGACGACCTGGACGCCTACTCGCGCAAGCAGCGCACCGTATCGTATCGGCGCGACTCGGGGCTCGAGAGCTCTGGCACGGATGCGATCAAGACGCTCGAGAAGCGGACCCAGCGCGTGCCCGAAGCCGTGCGCCTGCACGATTACAACCATAGGCAGGCTGGAGTGTCGCTGCTGGTCGAGGAAAACGTCGCGCGTGACGACAAGACGACCAACGCCGTCGACTACCAATGGGGCGAACACTACGAGACGCCGGAAGAAGGTAAGCGCCTTGCGCAATTGCGGCATCAGGCGTACCTGGCCAGCCAAATCACCTTCAAGGGCACCGGCAACCCGTTCTGGTTGGAAGCGGGCGAGGTGCTGCGAATTGAGCCGAATCCGGCTGACGCGAAGCACGGGATATTCGTTACGTCGGTGGAGTCACAAGGCGGGCGCGACCAGTCGTATTGGGTGTCCTTCGAGGGGATTCCGTCCGACCGGGTGTGGCGTACACCGATGGACTCGATTTCGAGCCCCGTTATCGACGGTGTCTTGCCAGCCCGTATTACGTCACCCGGCAATTACAAATATGCGTACCTGACGGAGCAGGGCTGGTACGTGGTCAAGCTCCCGTTCGACCTCGATGAATGGAGTCCGGGCGGCACCAGCCGGCCGGTGCGGTTCGCCAAACCGTACAGCGGCGACAACTACGGTCACCACTTCCCGCTGATTGATGGCGCGGAGGTGGCGATCGTCCACACCGGGGGTGACCCGAACCGGCCGCTGATTATCGGGGCGATGCACGACAGTCTGCATCCGGACCTCGTCAACAACCTGAATCACACCCGGAACCTCATTGTGACCGCTGCGGGCAACACGCAGCGGATGGAGGACAAGGAGGGTGTCGAGCACATCCATCTGATGACGCCGTTTCAGGACAGTGAGCTCAACCTTGGGCACATGGTCGACGGTGATCGCAAGGAGCGGGGGCACGGTGCGGAATTACGCACCGACGGGCCGGTTGCTGTTCGGGGTGCAAAGGGTGTGCTGGTTAGCGCCGAAGGGCAGCCAGGTGCTGCGGGTCAACAACTCGCGATGCAGGATGCCGACATGACGCTCGAGCAAGCCGAGCAGATCCTGCATACGTTGAATGACTCAGCGAACGCTGCGAAGGCGTTGCAGGCTGACATCGATCAACAGCGTGTGCTGATCCAGCAAAGGCTCAAGCAACTTCAGAAACCCGTCATCGTTGCGACAGCCCCCGATGGCGTCGGACTCGCCAGTGGTCAGCAGATGCAGCTTGCTGCCCGCAAGCAAATGTTTATCACAGCTGGTGACGGGCTCGACATCGGTGCCATGAAGCGTATCGCAGTCGCGGCCGGCGAGGCGATTTCGTTCTTCGCGGCGAGGCTCGGGATTCGGATCTTTGCCGCGAAGGGGAAAGTTCAACTCCAGGCGCAATCCGACACGATGGAACTGATGTCGATGCAGGACCTGACAGCCAGTTCATCAGATGGAGAAGTAATCATCACGGGCCGTAAAGGCGTCACGCTTGGCGATGGGGCCGGCGCCTACATCAAGCTCTCGGGCGGCAAGATCATTCTCGGCAGTCCGGCCGGAGAAATCGAGGTCAAGGGAAACCTGACAATCGATGACGCCGATGGTGGCAGCTTCAAATTCCCGACGTGGTCCAAGGCGCCACTCAACGACGTGAAAGACGCAATGAACTTCGGATTTTCTGAATAAAGCTTAACTATGCCAAACCAGCCTGCACCGAAGAAGCGGCAATCGCCCACACCGGCTCCGCCCAAGCTGAAGCCGTTGCCGTTCGCCTTTCCGTTCCTTCGAAAGGGACGGAGCCAGACGGAGGCCTCCGCCCAGTTCACCGACGAGCACGAAATATACCGGCTGCTGGCCGAACGCGAGTCTTCGGGCACGTACCTCGTTAGCAGTAAAGGGATGTGGCACGGAGGGGTCCACGTCACTGAAGCGGGCGCTGGGCAGTCGCTGGATCTTGAGGCTGGACTGCGCTGCATCGCTGACGGCGAGCTAATAGCGTTTCGCGCCAACAAGACATACCCGCTTAGCGAGATCGCTGTGGAGGGTGGTGGAACACCGATTCAGGCCCCATATAGCACGGGCTTCGCGCTGGTGCGGCACACGATGGAGTTCCCGCTGAGTACGAAGCTGACGTTCTATAGCTTGTACATGCATCTGATGTCCTGGGATGACTACGCAAACTTCCCAAAGCGGGACAAGCCGTCGTATTGGCCGCGGCAATGGCAGGTAACGCAGTACGCGCAGGATAAGCCCTCGCCAGGGCGTAACGGGCAGGCCGCTGAGCCATCGCAGCAGGGGCTGCGGATTCGCAAAAGTCATCCACACGGCGAAATCATTGGCATTGTCCCGCAGGGGGCGAGAGTCAGCGTCGGTAAAAAGGAGAACGGGTGGGGGCAAGTGACGGACCTGAATGGGGCATCGTTGTACCCTCCCGAAGCCGGCGGCTACGTAGAGCCGGCCCTTGCAGTTGGTGGCTGGCTCTCTATCGGCCAGGAAAACGGTGGGTCAGTTGTCGAGGAGGTCACCGAGGACTCGATGTTCGACCATGTGATTATCACGACAGATCGGACGTGCCGTCCGAGCGATCCGCAGGGAACTGGGAGCAGTATCAGGATCAAGGCTGGCGACCTGGTCGGTCATCTCGGTCGCTATGACTCGCTGAACCAATGTACGTCCGGAACCCGGATGGCGCACATCGAGGTGTTCTGCGACGACAGCATCCAGTCGTTTCTCGAACAGGGGCGGGCATGGGTCAACGAGCACGGTCCGCACAAGGAGGACTGGACGGCACTGGGCTTACCCGCCGAGCCGACGATTCTGCGAATCGCGCCGGGTACGGTGCTCTATCAACCCACCGAGGATAAGAAGAAGTTCGTCCCGGGCGCCGCCCCGCAGTCGAGAAAGACGGACACAGTTCAGGTGTATTCGCTTGCCGAACTGGCACGTGACCCCAAGCGGCGAATTCCCGAGCCGCGTCCGAATCCCAATCCCGGTTACCCGGTGAACTGGTGGCACGTTGACGGTGTGAATGCGCAAGGTCAGCCGATCGACGGTTGGGTGTGCGACTTCAACCACCCGAGCGGCCGGGTGACGCGGGAATTCGCGCAGAAGTGGGTCGATTTCGAGTGCCTAGCAGATGCCCATGACGCAGCGCATACGATCTTTGCGACGACCCAGAAGTGGGTTGACTATGTGCGCAGTGCCAATGTTGCCGATCTCGCTTCGCGTGCGAATCTTAGCCCGTTGATGCTCAAGGTATACGACGCCCTTTTCACAAAAGGCGATGGGAAGCAAGCGGCAGACGAACTGTGCACGCTGTCACAGATTGAGCGCGGCGGATATCCGTGGCTGACGCAGGCTACGTCTCGTCTGATTGTTAAGCATGAGAGCGAGTGGGCAAATCCATCAAAGTGGAAGCAACTGATTACCGAGCTGGAAAAGCAGACGGGACCAAAGTCACCGAACGGAGAAGAGCAGAAGCGGATTGAGGACCTCGCGTGGTGGGCCGATGTCAAGGCTTGCATCCCGGGTTTCCCTGAGTCGGATATTTTTCATATCAATCCCATTAGCTTAATCGGGAATTTTTTCAAGGCGGATACTTGCGTCTGCGGATGCTGTCTTGGTAAGGTATTTAACCGCTATCGTTGGGTAAGACATCGGCGGCATTATCCGCCTCAGACATACTATGGCCCGGTTTTTGCGGGTACAAAGAAGTTGGACAAGTTCACAGGATGGGACGATCTCATTGCCAAGTCCAAAGCCACTGAGGACGAAAAGGCAATCGTGATCGCCATGTCGTCCAACGAAGGTAATATGGACGCTGTGCAGGCTTGGGATTGGCAGACATTCAGTGCCGGTGCCATGCAGAAGACCGTGACACCAGAAGGCTACGGAGAACTCCCACAACAGATCTGGGAGTTTCAGAACGAAAATCCTAGTTTGTTCGAGGAAATTTTTGGCCGATGCGGATGGTCCGTTGTACAGGAAAAAGGTCCGAGGATTTACTATTCATCCAGTGATACTGGAAACAGGAAAATCACTGGTCAGGAACTCTATGACTTCATCAAGAAAGAGTTTCAAGAAACAGACAGTGGATTCCCAAAGGAGTCGAAACCATTGGCTTCCATTGCGCACGCGATGATCAATGAGGAGTATCAGAAGAAGCAGGTTGTGGATTTCATTGGCCGTTTGCACATTGCCATCGCTAAGAAGCCGAGTGGTTATAGTAATTCCGCAAGCGACTTCTTCCCATCCCGGTTAGGTCGTGCACTTGTTCTTGATCAAGACGTCAACGCACCCGGTAATGTCTCTGTAGATCTTGGAGCATCGATTAATACACTTCGGGCACGGCACAAGGGACTGGGAGCAGATCCGACGCAATGGGGTGACAACAGATCGCATTATGAAGCCGAACTTATTCAGATCTATGGCCCATCACGCCATATGAACTCAGCAGTGGAACGTTACAACCAGCTTCGCGGGATGCTATAGGAATTCAAATGATTCGTAGATCCCTATTTTTGTTCTTGGCAGTACTGTCTGTCTGCGTTCGGGCTCAGGTAAATGTGCCGGGTGAATCAAGTGTTTTAGAGTATGCCAATCGCGGGCACGACGCCTACCAATCGCTTCGCTTTAAGCGGAAAGATGGCGCGATGTTTGCGCCTTTCGATGAGGGATTGAGATTTTACGAGCCTGGAACGAATAGTCTGTCTCCAGACAAACAGTACTCGGTCGTGAATTTTTCTGCCGAGGGAGAGCTCGCTGATTCCAGTGGTGTGTCTGTGCGTTCCGAGTATTTATGTGCCTTCGTACGCATGCGGGACGGTTGCGTTGTGCATGTGGCGAAAGATGCAATATGTGGTGGAGAGTGGCAACCGCCTCACCAGTGGTCCGTCAACATTGAGCCGATCTTTGATAATCCACCTAATGCAGCCGAAATCTACGCCGCTTATTCATCGAAACACAAAAATGGATACCAAACTTCACAGCCACCAATCCTAGCATATCTGGTAGAGGGTACCACATTTGACAATCTGCTTGCGTGTGATCCACCAAGTGCAGGTAACAGAAGTGCTTATTCGAAACTACTTGTCCAATTACAGAGGGACGGAGACACCGAGGACGCCGCTAAGCTGAAGAAGATCCTGACTAGCGACCGGAACGGCACATCTATCCACGTCGCACCAGTTGAGTCGAGCACCTGGGTTGGACATGCAGTGATTTCAAAGAGGGCATATCTATATGCAATGCCCGAGAAATCATCAGTTACTGGAGCCTACCTTGTGCAAGGTGATTCAGTATTGGTGAATAAATCTGGCTTGTCGAGGGGATTTGTGGTGTCAAGATATCGTCAGAAGAACGGAAATATTATTGAACGATGGATTCGTTGTGAGGATGTGAATGCATGCTCCGCAGATAATTGAATCGCCGAATCTTAATTTTATGGGAGAAATTTGCTTGAGGCGTACGATGCTACGTGGCGTTGTTGCATACCCAGAGGGTGTTGGCTTCAAATTTTCGACATGGTCCAAGGCGCCAGTCAACGACTTCCGGATTTTATGAAGAAGCTCATCCCGGGATTCCATGGGGCGAATGTTTTTATATCAATCTCTTGCGGTTGTTGATTTGCATGGTGGCGAATCTTAGCATAAAAAGATTTCCCGATTGCTCAATAAGTATGCGAAAGATTATCGAGTCATCACGGCGAGAAGAATTGCTCATTTTCTATCGCTTATTGGTTGTTGAGGTGATCCTCGCGTTCACGCTCGGCGCGTATGGGGCTGAACGCGTGCCAAATTGTCCGATGGAAAATGTAGGGGTCAACGTATTTGATGCGTCTTCCCTGATTAAAGATTCGAGAGTTTCTGTTGAGGGCGGAACTGAGGATTACTCGTTGGTTCTTGATTTCTATCGACCAGTTAAAGGCGGGTGTGAAAAGACAGAATTTGCGAGGTACTCGGTTGAAGGAGGGGTGCCGATAATCAAGTCGATATTCTTCATGCCGCTAGATGGTCGTGCCAATCTATTTTCCATTGTCGCATGGGATGTAAGCAATCGAGGTGACGGCACCTATGGCAAGCTATATCAAGTGTACGCCTATAGTTTTGATGAAAATGGGGTGCTGATGGAAAACAAGCGTGTTACGGAAAATGGGGCGATGACTGGGGTCGAGGGCTATGTTCAAGGACGCGAGTCAAGGTTTCGATACAGAGCTGCTTGGGACGTTAAGAGATATTGGCGTGGAAGGCGTAGATAAAAATCTGTCTATCAATGTGATTGATTAATAAAGTGTTGGGTACCGGGTCGTATGCTATATCGTTTCTCATTCGGGAAGCAACGAAGTTCCATTCGAGATCCTTCGTTGGGGTTAATGCATACAAGCCTTTAAATATGGACAACGATGAAAAATCTCGCATATGAAGGTGACGCAACGAGCCATGGGGGCAAGATCCTTACCGGCTCGGATCGCATCAAGGTAATGGGTCGTCGGGCCGCCCGCGTCGGTGACAAAGTGTCGTGCCCGCTCCACGGCGACAACGAAATCGTCGAAGGCAGCGACAGGGTGAAGGATGGCGCCACGCCGCTTTCTCGTGACGGTGATCACACGCGTTGTGGGGCGGTCCTCATTGCCTCCTCCAGCGGAGCACAGATTCGGTAAGCGATGCCTGTCGATTTCAATCGCGTGCCGCCGCGGGTGGAGGTGCCGCCTCCGCCTCGGGCCTCAATGATCCTCTGGACGATCCTGCTGGTACTCGTAATGGGAGCGGGAGCGGGGCTGACGATCATGCTTCGGCCGGCGGGCGTGCCAACGAACACGCTGTGGTTCTGGTTCTGTGCCGCGGGCTACCCATTTATGGCGTGGGCATTTCTGCTGTGCATCTGGCTTGGGTATGGCTACGCGCGTCGCAATCAGGCGATTGCGACTAACCGCGTCAGCGATGAGGCTGAGCAGGCGTGTCATGCGATGGCGAGCCGACCGCTGGCGATTTTGGGCCATGCCTGGTGTTTCGCTGCGAACGATTCGGAAAACTCGCTCGAAGGAATACTGACAGGAGCTGAACCGGGGAAACTACGGCCGAGCGGTGCAGTCGCGGATAGCGAAGTCAATGCACGTTGGCTCGGCATCCCCGAGATGCACTTCTATCCGGGTAACGAACTCGCTGAATATGCCCGCCATCAAGCCGTGTGTCAGTGGCTGCTCGAGCGCTTGATCGAGCGTCTCCTGCAGCAGCTCAGCAGTCTTCCACCGCGAACGAATCTACGGGTCGAGCTTCAGCATCGGTCCAGGCTGAAAATGGAGACTGTCGAGGCTCAGCTACGGGAATTGCTGGCTGAACGAGTGCCTTCTTTGAAGGTGGACGTCGTGTCGAGTGAATACGAGATTCCGCTCTTCCGGACGGACGCGTGGCTGGACAATCGAGACGTCAATTCGGTCCACCTCCTAGTTGCCGTTGAGCTTCGCGATGCAATCAGTACTGTTCTGTCGGATGGCGTTGCAGAGGTAGGCGTCGCTTTGCTCATTGGAAGCCCACGCCTTACGTCACTCACCATGCCTGTCGAGTTGCGATTGCATAGACCTGCCACAGGCACGTTTGATGTGGCAACCCGGACGCTTGGGCTTGCTGCTCGGTGGGGACAATCCTCAGTCGATCGTCTGCGCGTGGGATGGGCTCATGGTCTGACCAGTGACAGAGTGAGCGCGATTCGACGAGCGGTGTCATTTCCGGACGAGATGAGATGGCTCGCGCTCGAGACGTTGGTGGGCGACTGTTCGGGTGCGGGGCCCTGGTTGGCTGCTGCGTTTGCCGCAGAAAGTGCTCGGGCTACGGGCGACCCGCAAATAGTGCTATGTGGCGAAGGTAACGAACTGACCGCCCTTATGTGCAGAAAACAGACATGAACGATAACAAGAACGACAATATGACTCGACCGGCCGGCTTCTTCATTGGCATCGCGGCCGCCATCGTCTTCCTCGCGCTCGGTATCGCGGTATGGGGGAAGGGGGCGCTTCACGGATGGTCTATCGATACTCGGATCATCATCGAGCTTTCCCTGCTTTCGGCCTTTCTGATGGTAATTCTGCTGGTCAAGTACTTCGAGGGAGTACTGCTTTGGATTGCCTCGCTGAGAGCCTCCCGTTGGTTCGCCAGTTACGACGCTAGCAAGCGCACTGCATCCAATCCGGATGAGTCGGCAGGCCCACTCGATCACGCTACGACTCTGCGAGGCAATCTTTCCGAACGCCACGGCTGGCGCTGGCGCTACCGCGAACGTTGGGTCCTGGTTGCTGGAGACGAACCGCTGGTCAAGCGCCTCGCGCCAGGTCTCGTTGACACCGGTTATGCGATTACCGACGGTGCAGTTCTGCTCTATGCGAAGCAAACGAACAGCACGCTCGACATTGCATGGCTCGACCAAATCCGCCGCCTGCGTCGTCGGCGTCCCATTGACGCAATCGTGGCGGTAACGCGTAATCGCAGCTCGGCCACTGCGCCCTTCGACGTTGACAACCTCTCGCAACGACTTGCGCGCCACGCTCGTGCTCTGCGCTGGGCGGCACCGGCGTACTTGCTCAATGTCACGGATTTCGGCAGCCAGGCATCGGGGCGGGACGAAGCCATCGGCTTCACGTGGGCGAATGCACGCGTACATGCAGGCGACATCGATGATTCCCTGAGGACCCTGTCGCACAATCTCGCCGACGCTGGAGTTGCTCGCCTCGCGAAGGATCCGCTCGATCGCTATCCGGCCGAACTTTCGCAGCATATTTCGACGATACGCAAAGCGTTGTCTGGACTGGTGATACAAACAGCTCAATCCCGTGTCTGGCGACATGCTGTCCACGGCTTGCTGTTTGCGCCACTGTTCAAGGAGCGAGAACTGGCGCCGCCGGCGCCGACCGAGTCCGACGACGAGCCAGCGCTCGGTCCGCAACATCGGTCAATCTGGCAGACCGTCGCCGAACACAGCCGCAAGATTCACGGCCGTCGTGTCGGCTTCTCGCTGTCGACCACAGCCGCCTGGCTTGCCACGGCACTCGTCGGTTGCTGGATCGCCGGCACGATGCTGTCCGGCTTTATCAACCGCACCACTATCCAGAGCGCAACCGACACGGTCGCGAAGCTCTCCACGGTGCAGGATCACACGCAGGCCCTGCAGGGTCTCAATGGCCTCGACCGGGAGATCGATACGCTCGAAGTCCATCAACGTGACGGGGCACCTTGGACGTCCCGGTTCGGCCTGAACCGAGATGGCGCACTGCTTGACGCGCTCTGGCCGAGCTATTCCGGTGCCGCAAGCCGCATCCTCGTCGCCCCGATTCGGCAGAAGCTCGAGGAACGCCTGCACCAGCTCGCGTCCCTGTCCGATGCTCAGATCGCCAGCGGCGGCAATGCGCAGATCCAGGCCGCCTACGACACGCTCAAGGCCTACCTGATGCTCGCACAGCCCAAGCGGGTCATGGCTGCCTTCCTGACGCCGCAACTTGTCGCGACGTCAGCGCCCGCACGCCCGGCTAATTCGACCGTGTCGTCGGGTACTTGGGCGGATCTGCGTCAGCACACGATCGCATTCTTCGCAAACCATCTTGGCCGCGACAGCGCATCGAATGCCTCCGCGCTGGCTATCGTGCCAGACGGCGGCCTGATTGCCTCAGCCCGCCAGACGGTCATTGGCGTGCGAGGCATCCAGAACTCCAAGGATGCGCTCTACCAGCAGATCATCGATGAAACGACACCGAAGTATCCGCCTGTGTCCCTCGCCACACTGCTCGGCGACACGACAGGCCGCGGTCTGTTCAACACAACGGCGACAATTCCGGGCGTGTTCACGCGCGCGGCGTGGGACGAACGGATTTCGAAGGCAATCGACGATGCCAGCGCGCAGCGAGACGTTTCGGGCGACTGGGTGCTGTCGGATGCCAAGACCAGCAACCAGACGCCGTCGACGCTGAAGGCCGAACTGCGCCAGCGCTATTTCGATGATTACGCGCGCGCCTGGGGGCTGTTCCTCAACAGTCTGCGCTGGCAATCCGCACCCACGCTGACAGCCACGGCCGACCAACTGATGTTGCTGGGCGACCCGCAACGCTCGCCGCTTGTTGCACTAATGAACGCGATCGTCTATCAGGCGGGTACCGGCGCGAACACGCAGTCGCTCTCCGATAGCCTGATAAACAAGGCGCAGCAGCTCGTTGGCGCGGGAGAGAAGGATCCGTCGAAGCAGGCCCAGCCACAGCTTGCACCGCTTGCCGCTGCCTTCGGCCCGATCCTGAGGTTGACCGGCAGCGATCTGGCGTCCGGCGCGCCGGCCAACGGCAAGGCAGCGGCTCAACTGGCTGCGACGGGGGACCTGAGTCTCGCGCGCTATCTCGAGCGGGTCACCGCGATGCGTCTGAAGGCTTCGCAGATTGTCTCTGGCGCTGATCCGGACGCGATCGCACGTCTGGCCGCGCAGTCGGTCCTGCAAGGCAAGACCTCCGACATTTCGGATAGTCGCGACTATGCGAGCCGCGTAGCCGCGAGCCTCGGCGAGCAATGGGCGGGATTCGGTGAGCTTTTTCGGGCGCCGTTTGACCAGGCGTGGCAGGTCGTCGTGCAGCCGGCTGCGTCGAGCCTGAACGAAATCTGGCGCACGGCGATCGTGGCGGATTGGAACAAGACGTTTGGCGGACGCTATCCGTTCTCGGACTCCGACAACGACGCATCGCTGCCCGAGATGGCGCGCTTCATGCGGCCGGACAACGGTGTGATCGCGCAGTTCGTCACGACTCAGCTCGCCGGCGTCGTTGAGCGGCAGGGCGACCGATGGGTGGCCGCGCAAGGTGCCGACCATGGGGCGCTGACGATTGATCCGAGTTTCCTGAACAGCCTGAACAAGCTCACGCGGGTCTCGACGGTGATGTTCCCGTCCGGGGATGCGCACGTGCGGTACGAACTGCAGGCTGTGCCGACGCCAGGCGTGACAGACATGAAGTTCGTGCTGTCCGGGCGCGAGCTGCGCTACTTCAACCAGAAGCAGGAATGGGTGCCGTTTGAGTGGCCCGGCCAGTCGCTGGAGAACCTGTCGCACATCGAATGGCAGACCCAGCAGGGTGGCTTGCGCACAGCATTCGACGCGCAGGGGCGATTCGGCCTGATCCGGCTGCTGGAGCGTGCGAAGGTATCGCAGCAGGATAACGCGCGCTATCTGCTGACCTGGACGCCGGATACGAGCCAAGGCATTCCGCTCAAGGTGCAATTGCGCAGCGAGGCGGGCGCGGGTCCGCTCGACGTGCTGCAACTGCGCAACTTCACGCTGCCGACGCGGATTTTCTTGACGGGCTCGGTGAAGTCCGGCCCCAAGCTCTCGGCTGCCAATCCGCCGCCGCTGCCAGCGTCGATGCTCGAAGCAGCGAAACATGCTGCGATGCCGCTTCCACGTGGCGCGTTGCCGGAGATCGAATGATGTTGGGTGGACTGTTCAAGAGTCTTTTTCCTGCCCGCGATGACGCCGAGCAACTGGTGCGCGCGCGGCTCGACACCTGGGATACCTGGCTGCAGCCGCTCGGCGGCGACGGCGGTGTTGGCCGTGACCCCGGCTACGAGGACGTGTTCTTCGAGTTGCGGGAGGAAACGCAAAAGCTCTCAGGCATCGACGATGGCTTGGTCGTGCGTTCCTGCGAGCAACTGCTGAAGGAAACGGGCAAGGATCTGCGACTGGCCGGCTACTACGCGTTCGCCCGGCTGCGGCAGGATGGTCCCGCGGGATTTGCCGACGGACTTGAGCTGACGGCTGCACTCGTCAACCGGTTTGGCGAAGCGCTACTGCCAGCGCGCGCCGAGGCGAAGAAGGGCGCGCTCGAAATGCTGGCCACCACGCGTGTGATCGAGTTGCTCGAAAGCCGCGGTGCATTTGCTCCGGCCGACCTCGAACGGGCGCTCGCCGCGCTGGATGTGCTGGTGGCTGGCACAGGCGCATGGCCGGAAGCCGCACATCCGAACCTGCAGCCGCTCATCTCCCGTTTTGAGCGCAAGGGCGAACCGGCGTGCATTGTGGAGGCTGAAACGGTCGCGTCAGCGACGACGACCGCATCGGCAACGTCCAGCGGCATCACCTCTACGCGCGATCTGCTGGACCAGGCTCGCGCGATGGCGGCTTGGCTCCGCGACCAGGAGAGTGGCTATCTGCCGTCGATGCGACTCGTGCGTAGTGTCCGCTGGGACACGCTGCACGAGGTGCCGCCGGCGGATGCCGCGGCCCGCACGCGCCTCGTGCCACCACGCGGCGAATTGCGTCAGCAGATGAAGCGGCTCGTGCTGCAGAAGCAGTGGCACGAACTGCTCGAACGCGTCGAGGGTGCGTTCATGGAGGGCGTGAACCACCTGTGGTTCGACCTGCAGTACTTCCAGCACGTCGCCCTCGACCACGTCGGTGCGCCGTACAACGCATGGCGCGAGCTGATGCGCGCGGATTTCGCACTGTTCCTCGAACGATTGCCAGGCATCGAGCGGCTGGCATTCAACGACGGCACGCCATTTGCCGACGACATGACGCTTGAGTGGATCGCGCGGCACGCGGTGGTGCGCGATCTGGAAGCGGGGGAGTCTGTCGCGCCGTTGGCCGTGTCGGCTGACAGCGAAGGCGATACCGCCGGCGACTGGCCGGAAATTGAGACGCAGGCGCGGGAACTGGCTGGGCGGGAAGGTGTTGAAGCCGCGTTCGCTTGGCTCGAAGGGCTGCCAGGCATGAGGACTGATCGTCATCGCTACCTGCAACGCCTCGTGATGGCCCGCCTCGCGGATCATGCCGGCCGCCCGGATACGGCACTGGCGCTGCTTGCCGAGCTCGACGCATCGTCCCGGTCACTGCCGCTGATGCGCTGGGAGCCGGCACTCGTCTTCGAGGTCAAGCAGCAGTTGGTCCGGGCACTGAAGGCGATGAGCAACCGCAAGGAGGCGGACAAGCCGGCGCTGGCACGCCGCATCGGCGAACTGCAGGCGGAACTGACTGTGCTTGACCCGGCACGTGCGCTGACCCTCCAATAACAACGAAGATCAATGGAAAACGACGATCCGATCCTGCGCTACTACGAAGCGGAAATGCGCTACCTGCGCGAGTCTGGCAAGGAATTCGCGAAAGCGCATCCCGACCGTGCGCGTCTGCTGAACCTCGACCGCGTGGGCGAACGCGATCCCTACGTCGAACGGCTTTTCGAAGGCTTCGCGTTCCTGACCGGCCGGCTTCGGCAGAAGCTCGACGACGAGTTGCCGGAGCTGACGGAAGGGCTCGTGAGCCTGCTATGGCCGCACTACCTGCGGATGATTCCGTCGCTGTCGGTGGTCGAGCTCGTCCCGCTCGCAGAAAAGCTGCAGAAGACCGAAATCGTACCGGCGGGCGTGCCTGTACGCTCCGCGCCGATCGCGGTCCCGCCGGCTGCGGGCACCGAGGGCCGGACACCGAAGACCGTACAGTGCCTGTACCGGACCACGCAGCCTGTCACACTGCAACCGGTCACCATCACGCATGCTGGACCCACCGTGCGCCATGATGGTCGCTCGGTAATCCGGCTCGGCTTTGCGCTCGACGGGTCGGCGCGCCGCAAGGAGACGGATCTGTCGCGGCTGCGCCTGCATCTGAGCGCGGATTTGCCGACGGCATTCGCGATACACCTTGCACTCACGCGTCAGGTCGACACCATCCACTGGCGCATTCCAGAGGTTCGCGACGGCGAGGCCGTGCCGCTTGCCGGCGTTACGGTCGAGCCGGCTGGTTTCTCGACCGAAGAGCGGCTGTGGCCGAAGGCCGATGTCGCGTTCTCCGGGTACCAGTTGCTACTTGAGTACTTCACGTTCCGCGAAAAATTCCTGTTTGTCGACCTGTGCGGACTGGACATCGCGAAGCTGCCCGAAAGCACAACCCGCTTCGAGCTGGAGATCGTGCTGAAGCACGCTTACCCGTCGGACCAGCGGTTTGACGCAGAGAACGTGCGACTGTTCTGCACTCCGGTCATCAATCTGTTCGAGCTGGATGCCGAGCCGATTGAAATCGACCATCACGAAACCGAGTATCGCGTGGTGCCGGCCGGTCATCAGGGCGAGCACGTCGAAACGTATTCGGTCGACGCGATCGAGGCATTCGACCACGAGACGGCCGAACGGTATGAATACGTGCCATTCGCGACGTTCCGGCACCGCGGCGGCATGCTGCGCCACGAAGCGCCGGAGCGCTATTTCCACTCGCGTGTGCGGCCGGGTGTTTCCGGCCTGCACGAAACGTGGGTCATTCTCGGCGGCCACGCGTGGGAAACGATGCAGACCTTGCCGGAAGAAAGCCTGTCGCTGCGCGTAACGGGCACGAACGGGTTGCTGCCGCGCAAGGGGCTGCGGGAAGCGAGCCTCAACGAGCTCGCGAGCAGCACGCAGAATGTTGCCGGCGTGCGCAATCTCGTCTCGCCGACGCTGCCGCTGTACCCGCCGACGGACGACCGCTTTCAGTGGCGCGTGCTGTCGCATCTGGCGCCGAACTTCCTGTCGATGATGAACGCGGAGGTGCTGCGTGGGGCGCTGGCGCTTTACGACTGGACGGACGACGAGGTGAACCGTCGGCGGCTCGCGGGCATCCTGTGGGTGTCGCAGGAGCTGATTGAGGAGGTGTCGGGTGGCTCAGTCGAGCGGGGCGTACGGATCGAGGTGACGCTCGACAGCCACGCGTTTGCGGGAGAGGGCGACGTGATGCTGTTCGGTGAGTTGCTGCACCGGTTCTTCGCGCTCTACGCCGACATCAATCTGTTCACGAAGCTCGCAATCGTCAGCCTGCCGTCGCAGGCCCGGATCGAATGGCCGCGCAGCAAGGCCGAGAGAGCACCGCTATGAGCCCGCGCGAGTTGCCCAATCTCGACCCTCTGGTTGCGTCGTTGCTTGCGCGCGCACCACGAATGAACTTCATGCAGCTGTGCCGGCTGCTTGAGGTGCGTGTCCCCGACCTGCCGGGGTTCGGTACGCGGGATACGCTCGAGTATGAACCGGTACGATTCCGGCCGCGGCCGCGCATGGGCTTTCCTGCGGGCGAAGTCGCGTCGGTCGAGTTCGACGACGAACGGCCTGATGCGCCGCCGACCGTGCGAACGACGTTCATGGGGCTGTATGGCGTCGACGCGGCGATGCCTTCCCACATGATCGACGAGATCGTGCTGCGAGAAGAGGGGCACGAGGTGGTTGAGGCGTTCCTCGACCAGTTCAATCACCGGTACGTCACGCTGCTGTTTCGTGCGTGGAAAAAGTACCGCCATATCGAGAGCTTCCGGCCGGGCGGGATTGACGATCATTCGCGCAGCCTGCTGTGTCTGGCGGGGTTCGGCTGGGGTGACAAACCGAAGCGCGCCGGCTTGCCCGATTCAAGGATGCTGGCGCTGCTGGGGCTTCTGATTCAGCGCACCCGCACGCCGGAGGGGCTCGCAGGCGTGGTTGCACTGGCGGTTCCGGGCGCCGGCGCGAGGGTCGACGAGTTCTGGCCCGTCGTGACGTCGACTGGCCAGCCGCAGCCGCTGACATCGGCAGACGGTATCGCATCGGCACAGGGGGATGGCAAGCGCAAGGGGCTCGGCGGAGGCTACGTGCTGGGCAAACGAATGACGTATCGCAGCCGGGCGGCGCGCGTGACGCTGCAACCCGCCAACGGGCAACAGGCGCACGATTTGTTGCCCGGCGGGGCGCTGCATCGCGACCTGATGGCGTTCATCCAGCTGTATGTCGGTGTCAAGGCCGACGTGCACCTGCGGATGGAGGTTTCATCGCAGTATGCGCCGCGGCCGGCAATCGGTCCGGCTAATGCCGGTCCGGCTCCGCGTTTGGGTTGGACCACCGTCTTGCCTGCCGACGAGGAGCGCCTGCTTACCATCCGGCTCGGTGTCTACGAGGCGTTTCCCACACCAGGACCCAACCCGAACCTAACGCCGCGTCATGATTGATTGGGGACTCCCGATGCCCGTCCGTTTTGCCTGCTCAATTGTCATGCGAGCGTTGTTGTCGCCCATCGGCGCTGTGTGGCAAGCGGTCCGCCTTGCCTCGTTGGTGCAGTGGACTGGGGCGCGGCGCATACCGACTCGAGCTTGTCATGGCCACACCACGGCCTCAGGCCGGGTGTGCGCACATGCACTGACCTTGCTCGTGACGGTAGCGACATGCATGCCCGCTCATGCTGCGGAATCACTTCCGCCATCCCTTACCTCCGATACCAGCGCGACGTCCTCGCTTGATTGCACGCATACCGGCATGGCTGGAACGGCCGCTGCGATCCGGAACAGCGGCACGATTCCAGTATTGCAGGGCAGGGTGACCGATTCGGTCGGGATGTTCACCGAGACGTGCAAGGCGGACTTGACAAGACGTTTAAAGGACCTAGAACAGCGGACCGGTACCCAGTTTGCGGTGCTCGTCGTGTCCTCCGCTGCACCGCAAACGATCGAACAGTTCTCCACCGCCGTCTTCGAGAAATGGAAGCTGGGAAAAAAGAAGGTAGACAACGGAATTTTGTTGGTCGCCGCTGTGAAGGACCACCGTGTCAGGATCGAGGTCGGATACGGTCTCGAGGGAACGATTCCGGACGTCGTGGCCGGGCAGATCATCCGCGATCGCATCGTACCGGCGTTTCGCCAACACGCATTCGAAGCCGGCCTGAGCGATGCGGTCAATGACCTCGTACAACGTCTCGGTCCGCCACCGCAGGATAGGCCCACAGCGAGCGAACCGTCTGCGACGAACGTCCCCGCTTCGGCGAGCGATGCGCCTGCAGCGAGCATTTCGTCCGTTCTCGGATCGAGCACGGAGAAGCACGTCAGTTCCGCCGCCCCCGTGTTCTGGGTTCTGCTCGTACTGGCCAACCTGGTGTTTGGCGCAATCTCCGAGTGGCGGAGTTACCGATGGATCGTGTGTCTGCCGAGCAGCTATCTGGGATCGTCCGCAGCACTCACTATCCAGCTGGTGAAAGGGGCAATTAATTCAAGCGGTGTCAGCGATGCCGCGCTCCTCGTACTGTTCATGTCTGCGTTCGCCGGCATTGTGCCTTGCCTGTTGGGCATCGGCTGGTTTCAGGCCGCCCGGAATTGGATGTTGGGAACTGACAGCGGCCAATCGTCAGCATCCTCCCACCCGTCGAACCAATCGACCGGTTCCATTCTGGGCAGCATCGTCGACGCCGGATTAGGTAGCAGTTCGGACAGTAGCTCGAACAGCAGCTCGTCGGACTCTTCGATTATTGATTTGTTCATCGGTGGAGGCGGCTCGAGTGGCGGAGGCGGGGCGTCGGACAGCTGGTAGCGCCTGCCAATCGCAGTGAATGATTTACCTTTATCTCCACAACTGCCCGTCGGGGCTTTTGACATGAAAGACAACATGAAGTGGCTTGGAATTCTTGCGTTTTTTTTGATCGTCGCCATGACGGGTGGCTGCAGCTACAACGCCATTCAAACGTCGGATGAGGACGTCAATGCGGCGTGGTCCGAGGTGCTCAACGAATATCAGCGGCGGGCGGACCTCGTGCCCAATCTCGCTGCTGCAGTCAAGGGATATGCCGCCCACGAAGAGAAGGTGCTCGTCGACGTGTCTGAAGCCCGGGCGCGGATCGGCAGCATCCAGATGACGCCGGAAATGGCAAAGGATCCCGCCGCACTCGCGGCATTCGATCAACGGCAGGGCGAACTTTCAGGCGCATTGAGCCGTTTGATGGTGGTATCCGAAAGGTACCCGGAACTCAAAGCGGACAGGTTGTTCCAGAATTTGCAGGTGCAGCTGGAGGGCAGCGAGAACCGTATCGCCGTCGCGCGCGGTCGCTATATCCGAACCGTTCAAGCCTACAACGTCCAGATCCGGAAATTCCCCGGCGTGCTGATGGCGAAGGCGTTTGACTATCAACCGCGGCCGAACTTCAGTGTGGCGAACGAGGCGGCTATTTCGAAGGCGCCGGTCATCGACTTCTCTTCCCACGCGTCGGGGGCATCGGGACAGTAGCCTATCGACCCCAACTCGAAGAAACTCACGACATGCTTATTTAAGGAACGTCGATGCCCATTCGTTTCACGATTTCAATCGTTTCTTCCGTGATGCTGCTATCGGCATGCGGCGCTTGGCAAGCCGTCTCGGACGCCTCATCGAGCGCGTATCACACGGTGTTCTTCAAGCAGGTCAAGGTGCTCAACGTCGACTTGTCAGCTCGGGAGGCATTGAATCCCGATGACGCGGGCCGTCCGACGTCGGTCGCAGTCCGCGTGTATCAGCTCAAGGACTGCAAGATGTTTGATGGCGCGTCCTACGACGATCTCCTGAGGAATGACCGGACCGTGCTGGCCCAGGATCTGCAGGGGAACATCGCGTCCGTGTTGAACCCGGGTGCGGCAGTGAGCCTTTCGCAGCCGATGCAAGCCGACACGAAATACATCGCAATCGTGGCGTTCTACCGCAACCCGGGCAATGGTGACGGCTGGAAATACGTGATCGAGAAGAAGAAGCTCGACGCGGACAAGCCGTTGAAACTTGAGCTTGTCGACCAGCTCTTGCTTGCCGGCGGCGCCGTCCCTGAAAACGCGTCGCGGTGATACACGGCTATCCGGCAGTCATTCTTGAACGTGCATGATCCAAGCGACCTCCTGGTTTTGCTCATGCCGCCGTTCCGCGCGTTGCTCGAACGCGCCGCAGACGCGCAGATGCGAGGCGAGCGTGTTGCCCGCGACATCTGGCTCGCCGCTGCTGGGCACCTGCACGGCAGCACCTGACAGGGGCGGTTGGGCTTGCCGGCCTCTGCGCACGTGCATCCGGGCGCGGCGGCGCGCTTCGACCTCGGCTATGCGTTGCACGAACACGATGACAATTGGCAAGCTATGCACGACGGCAACGGAAGATTCTGCGACGCTACACAGCGGAAAATCCCGCGTTCGTCACTGCGTATGATGGCATGCTCGTCCAGCTTATCGCTGGATAGGAACACGCCGCCGTGCACGTCAAAAGCGCCATCGATGTACCGGAGGACTGCCGGAGCCGTGCGTTATTCGGTCGTCTTGTACGATGAACGCGATTGATGCGAGGATCAACAAAAAAATTCAGAATAGGTTGAAGACAAAAACTAATACTGAATAAAGAGGGATTTTGGCGGCGTAGTTTCTCGGGTGCCTCTTTTGCTTATTTCATTGTCGATGCGGCGTACAAATGACGTTATACTTTAAATGTCACACGTCGGCCGAGCACAAGCCGCCCGACGATAGGGCCGCCTCTTCCGCTTGAAGAGCTTCGGTGGTGACCGCCAGCGCGGACGGGGGTGACCGGTGGCGCGCTGGGGAAATCCGGACGACCACGGGGGTAAGGTTGAGACAGTCCGGTACGGTGGCGAAGAGAGAACCGTAACCTGAAAGTCTGTCGGAATCATTCAATCAAAGGGTGATGGAAGGAGCGTCAGCAATTGCTGCTAGGGGCTCCGGTTATTCCAGCTCTGCTTATGTAAGCATATTCTCACTAGCATCTTCTTACGTAAGCGTATCCTCCCTAGCAACTCTCAAATGAGTATATCCGCATTGAAGCATATGCTCCATCCTCAAGAGCATATGCTTACGTAAGCATATGCATCCCGCTTCTGGATTTGGTTTGATGACCGCTACGCGGCTGGCTGACCAGGAGAGGAGATTGCCAGGCTCGGCGGCTTAACGCGAGTCTGTCTGGGAGGCGCGGTTGCATTGCGACGATTGGTCGGCGCCCGTCAGATGATTTTTCGGGGGCATACGCTTCCTCCTTTCGCGCATGATTGGTCTGATGGCCGCTATGCGGCAGGCTGACCAGGCGGGTGATTGCCGGGGCGACGGCTATGTTTTGGTGCTGAGACCGTCTGGACGGCAGCGTGAGCAGCAGCGCAGTGTCTGCGCTTGGTCTTCGGCTTGCGACTACCTACGCACTGCTCTAACGGGCGATAGTGCGTCCGCACGATCGTGGAAAGTAGCCCTCCTGGTTGCGGTTGCTTCGAGTCTGACTGGCTACAAAGTTCCGCTGCAGGTCACGACTTCGATTTTGCTACCGACGCCTTACGTCCACGCGTCGTAGCCTTTATCGGCACGCTCCGCCCGTACTCGTTCCACCACGCGGTTAGAGCCTGCATAGTCGGCCCCAGTCCACGTGCCTTCTCCGTGATCTCATATTCGACACGCGGCGGTACTTCTGCGAATACTGTTCGAGAAATCAGACCATCTGCCTCGAGTTCGCGAAGCTGAGCGGTCAACATGTGCTGCGTAATACCGGGAATCGCTTTTCGCAGTTCTCCAAATCGATAAATCCGCTGGTTGAGGAGCCACATGATCTCCAGCTTCCACTTGCCAGAAAGCAGCGCAAATGCACGTCGCATTTCGTCGTGCATGTTCACCCCTTCAGTTTCATTAGTCATATTTTCCATACCTAGTGACAGAAATTCATCCTACTTGCGTGCTTTCATCTTAGACGACATTCTTGAGCCATGTCGATCCCGAACAACACTAGGAACCCCAAAGAATGGCTGAGAATTATGCGTACTGGATCAGCACCGGATTGCTGTCGCTGCTCTATTTGGCATCCGCCACGCTGTACATCGTCAAGAGAGATTGGGTGCGTAAGACCCTCGTCGAGCTCGGCTATCCCGCGTATCTCGTTTCGATTTTGACTGCCGCGAAGATACTCGCCGTGGTGGCTATTCTGTCGCGCATCAACGTGCCACTGAGCGACCTAGCCTATGTCGGCATCTTCTATCACCTGCTGCTGTCGGCGCTCGCGCATCTTGGCGTTCGCAAGCCCAAAGATGCATTGCCGGCAGCGATTGGACTCGTGCTTCTGGTCATTTCATTCGCTACTCAAAACGCCGCTCGCGAGATTTCGTCACCGTACGGGCTCGTTGCGGCTGCCCATCAAACAGCTGTCAACTGAAGGAGAGGGTCATGTCTCGACTCAATGGAAAAGTTGCAATCGTCACCGGCGCAGGGCGCGGTATCGGACGCGCCACCGCAAAGCTTTTCGCGGCGGAGGGCGCCAAGGTAGCAGTGCTGTCGCTTACCCCCGCGAACGTTGATGCGGTGGTCGCCGACATCAACGCTGCAGGTGGTACAGCGCTTGGCGTGCCTTGCGATATCGGTGATGCAGACCAGATCAAGGTTGCAATCGATAAGGTCGCCGCCGCCTTCGGTGGAATCGACATACTCGTCAACAACGCGTTTGATCCATCTGCACCGTTCTCGTCGATCATCGATTTGTCAGTGGAGCAACTGCAGCGAAACTTCGAACTCGGGCCCATTGCGTACCTCAGAACTATGCAAGCAGCCTATCCGTATCTCAAAGCCAGTGGTGAAGGACGCGTGATCAACTTCGGGTCCATGGCGGGTGTCATAGGGTTGGTCGGTTACGGCCCCTACAACATGGCGAAAGAAGCTGTGCGCGCCTTGACGCGGACGGCTGCACGTGAATGGGGTGCCGACAAGATCACCGTGAACAATGTTCTGCCGGTTGCCGAAACCTGGGGCAAAGAGGCCAATGTGCCTCCTGCGACCAACCCGCTTGGACGCTACGGATCGCCGGAAGAGGACATTGCTCCGGTCGTGTTGTTCCTGGCCAGCAAAGATGCGCAGTTCCTGACGGGCTACAGTCTCACCCCCGACGGCGGTTCAATCATCGACAGCGCACGTTAAAGACGATCAAGGAGAGGCGGCATCCATCAGCTTTGTGTCGGCGCCTCTCTATGCCTGCCTTACTCGAAGTCGAAAAAGGGATTCAACTTTGATGTTCGACCATATTTCGTTCTGCGTATCGGATTACGCCCAGACCGTCGGATTTTATGACCGAGCGCTGCAACCGCTCGGCATCAAGAGGTTGTTCGAGATTGATTCAGCCCCGACACGAAGGGCAGGGTACGGTGACGTGCTGCCAGCGCTTTGGATCGTCGAGGGCGATTCCGCAATTGGCAAACTACATCTCGCATTTGCCGCGGCAAGTCGCGAGGAAGTCGACGCGTTTCATCGTGAAGCCCTTGCTGCAGGTGGCGTGGACAACGGTGGTCCAGGCTACAGGCAGTATCACGCCGGTTATTACGGCGCCTTTGTTCTCGACCCAAACGGGCATAACATCGAAGCGGTGTTTCACGAACTGTCGAAGACTTGAACCTGGCGAGCAGGAATTCCGACCTGTCGGGTATGCCGCCCAGGCATCATGCTATGCCGACGAGGAATCACGCATCCGGTCCGATCGTTTACGATCGACGACTGCGAGTCATCTCACGAACTCGTCCCGTTGGCTCTGCTCAACCAGACGCCGGCTTCATTGGCCGACGCGCTGGCCCCGAGCCGCTCCTCCAGCAACAACTCATATCTCCATGCAGGTTTTAAGTTCGTCAATGCGACGATTGCACTCACTTCTTCAACTCCCCCTCTTGCTGGCCGGCGCTACATCCTGTCTGGCAGGCGTGGCTGGCAGTGCCGCGGCACACGAACCGCCAAACGTCCAAGCGGTGTCATGGATGCTCATCGACGGCGAGTCCGAACAGATATTGGCAGAACACAATGCGGATGCAGAACGTCAACCTGCATCGCTCACCAAGCTCATGACCGCGTACATCGTTCTTCGCGCGCTCCGAAACGGAACCTTGCGTTGGGATGAGAAGGTGAGAGTCAGCACTTCAGACGTTGGAGAGGTTGGCGGTGATGAAGCAAAAATGTATCTGGCTCCCGGACAACTCGTTCCCATCAAGGATCTGGTCCAGGGTCTGATTGTCGCGTCAGCGAATGACGCTGCCATGGTTCTCGCCGAACGCGTCGGCGGTTCGCTTTCCGGCTTTGAGCAGTTGATGAACGACACGGCCCGGCAACTCGGGATGCAGCACACCCATTTCTCGACACCGTCGGGCATCACGACCCCCGGGAACTATTCGACCGCCCGGGATCTGTCCACGCTGGCGCTGCGCCTCACTAGAGACTTCCCGGAATACTACGAATACTCTTCTGAACAGCATTTCGCGTACGGGAAATTTGCAAAACGGAACAAGAACTGGCTGCTGGGAATGGATCCGTCCGTGGATGGCCTGAAGACAGGGCACACCAAGGCCGCAGGATATTGTATCGTCGCGACCGCGAGACGACCGCAGGTGGCGCCTGCGATGGAACGACGTGTCTTTGCAATAGTCCTTGGCGCGCCTACAGCCGCCACTCGAATATCGAGCGCAGGTACGCTACTGAACTATGCTTTTTCGTCGTACAAAGACTACCCGGCATCCCGCGAGTCCGGACACCGTTTCGTCACGCGCGCGCTTGAGCCGAGCTGAGTGACGCAAAAGAGAACGTTTTTGGCTCCGAGGCGCGCTCAGGCGCCTCGGACTTGACGTATCGTCAGTTGAAAGCGAGGGGCTTCCTCGGCAGCGTCAGCATCGTCGGCTGGAGAATTTCGTCGAGTTGCGCACGTGTCAGTAAGCCTCTTTCGATCACGATCTCGGCGACGCCTTTGCCAGATTCCAGCGCTTGCTGTGCAACGTCGGTGGCGTTGGTATAGCCGATATACGGATTGAGCGCTGTCACGATCCCGATCGAATGTTCGACGAGCGACTGAAGTCTTTCTCGATTCGCAGTGATCCCGTCGACACATTTCGACGCCAGTGTGAGACAACCTGCGCGCAGATGAGCGACGCTTTTGAAAAGACTGTAAGCAATTACTGGCTCAAATGCATTCAATTGCAACTGACCTGCTTCGGCGGCAAACGTGATCGTCACGTCATTGCCGATAACTTCAAAGGCGATCTGGTTGACAACTTCGGGGATGACTGGATTGACCTTGCCGGGCATGATGCTCGACCCGGCCTGAACCGCCGGCAGATTGATCTCACCTAGGCCCGCGCGCGGCCCGCTCGACAGAAGCCGAAGGTCATTGCACGTCTTGGAAAGTTTGACGGCCACGCGTTTCAACACGCCCGACAACTGGACGAACGATCCGACGTCCTGAGTTGCCTCGACAAGGTTCGGTGACGTGATTACTGGTATTCCCGTGATGGAAGCAAGATGACGGCACACGAGCGGCGCGTACTCCGGTGACGTGTTGATACCGGTACCGATTGCCGTTGCCCCGAGATTGATTTCACAAATCAGTTTGGATGCTTCCCGGAGGCGATCCTCGTCCTCTCCGAGCATTACTGCAAACGTGCTGAACTCTTGACCGAGGGTCATCGGAACAGCATCTTGCAACTGCGTCCGTCCCATCTTCAGGTCGTTGCGGAACTCTACCGCCTTGCGTTCGAACGACGCACGGAGGACACCCATCGAATGGACAAGCTGCACAATCCCCATGTAGGCGGCAATCTTCAGCGCCGTCGGGTAAACGTCATTTGTGCTCTGTCCCATGTTGACATCTTCGTTAGGGTGCAACATCGCGTAATCGCCTCGTTCATGGCCGAGATACTCCAGGGCCAGGTTGGCAATTACCTCATTCGCGTTCATGTTCGTGGACGTGCCAGCCCCTCCTTGGATGACATCCACCACGAACTGCTCGTGTGCACCGCCACCGCGAATCTTTTGACATGCGTGCACGATGGCCCGCATCTTGTGCTCCGAAAGCAGGCCCAAATCGTGGTTCGCCAACGCGGCCGCCTCTTTCACGCATGCCAGAGCGTTGACCAGCGCCGGATAGGTCGAAATCGGGACGCCAGAAATTGGGAAGTTTTCGAGGGCCCGTAGTGTGTGGACGCCGTAATAGGCGTCGTTGGGCACTGCGCGATCGCCGAGAAGATCGTGCTCGATACGTGTGGCGAGATTTATCATACTGGTGCTCACGGAATATTAGACGATGCGATGACCCGGCGCCATATGCGACTAGCTGCGCGCCGGCTGTCTGAATGGTTGAAAGGTCCTGTACTGCTCAATCACCGGCGGCGGTTGCATATGCGATACATCTGCGCGCCAGTACTTCCGTCGGGTCGATGAGTGTTGCTCGAGCGCCGTTTCGTGAGACGTACTCCCCGCTTGGCAGCAGAATCGGCAGCTCAGTACATCCGAGGACAATCACTTCGACACCGTTGGCAATCAATCCGTCGACAGCGGCGTTGATGTCTTCTTCGCATCGCCCCGTCGAGAAACCTGCCTTGACGCCGTTCTTGCCGTAGATCGCTTCCATCACGCGCGCCTGCAGCGCGGGCCCTGGCGCTACCTGCGTGAGTCCGTGCGCCTCAAGCGCCTTCTTATAGACGCCGCTTTCGATCGTGCCGGACGTTGCCAGCACACCGACCTCTCGCAGTGCAGGGTAGGTCTCGCGTAGGTAAGCGACAGTGACCGTCAGCATGTTGACGATCGGGATACCGAGATAGGGTTGAATCCGCTCGACAAACGCATGGGCGGTGTTGCATGGAATCGCAATGATGTCCGCGTCTCCGTCCTCAAGCTTCTTGCATGTCGCATACAACGAAATCGTCGGGTCCGTACCGGTGCCGACGAGGTTTTCCGTCCGGTCTGGAATTTGCGGATTCTGTTCGACAAGTAGCTTGATGTGGTCCTGATCGCGCGACGCCGGTGTGTTTCGAACGACCTTGTTCAAAAAGTCGACTGTCGCAGCCGGCCCGACGCCACCCACGACACCGACCTTGAACGTCGGTGCGCGTGAACCGCCTGGCGCCGAAACGGCGTACTGCGCATACACCAGATTGGAATCGATCAGCGGCACGCGCTGCGGGCCGAGTTCGCCTGCGACAAGCGCGATCTCTGTTAGCGCCGGGACAATGACCTGCGCCCCTTGATCCACCAGATCCTCGCACGCCGCGCGCAGCAGTTCGACCGGCCGCCCACGAAAGTTGCCGCGCTTAATTCCGTCCGGCCCATAGATCGCGTCGGTCACGAGATCGATATCGCCGTGCATCTGCGGATACACGATTTCAAACTGCGGTGACGGGAAGTACGTCTCGAACAATTTCTTGTCACGCACATAGTCCGAAGCCATCACGCCAATACGGGTAGCGCCGGGGAACTTTCGCTGCACGTAACTGCGAACTGCTTCGACGATGTTGACGATCGGCAGCCGCGTGTTCGCCTTCAGCTCATCGATAAACGTGTGGCTGAGAAAACATGGAAGCACTACTGTCGTCACGCCGCGCTTCTCGAATGCACGGATCATGTCGAAAACATAAAGCTTGCGCTCGGTTGTCGCCGCACTGCTTGATCCTGAGCCGCTGAACGCGTGCTGCTCGAAGATCAGGTCGACATGCTCGTCGTCGGACGACACGGAGGTCGCCTTCACCAGCTTGAAGAAGACGTCGGCGCTCCCGAGCGGCCCAAGGCCGCCGACGACGCCGAATTTCTGCCGAATTTTCATGGTTTCAGGCTGGTTCACGCGTTCAGCTCCGGTTGGTCGAATACGTCGTTGCTCGACTTTGCCGAACGCTTTCCTTCCCACTTCGCGATTACGGCAGTCGCGACGCTGTTGCCGATGACGTTCGTCATCGTGCGTCCCATATCGAGAATTTGATCGATCGCGAGCACCATTGCGACGCCCGCAGCCGGCAGATGGAACATCGGGGCCACGGCAGCGACGACAACTACCGATCCGCGCGGCACGCTTGCCATGCCCTTGCTGCTAAGCATGAGAATCAACAACATGAAGATCTGTTGCGATAACGGCATGTGCACGCCGAAGGCCTGCGCGATGAAAATCGCTGCGAACGCCTGATACATCATCGAACCATCGAGGTTGAACGCATAACCCAATGGAAGCGTGAACCCGACTACCTTCTTGTCGACGCCGAACTTCTCCAACTGCTCGGTCAGGCGCGGGTAGGCCGCCTCGCTGCTAGCGGTGGAGAAGGCGATCAATGCGGGTTCGCGCACGGCTTTCAGCAGACTGACGACGCGTCGCCCGAGAAACGCATATCCGACACCCATCAGGATCGCCCAAAGGATGAACAACCCGAGATAGAATGAGCCGATCAGCTTGCCATACGTATAAATCACATCCAGGCCGCGAAGCGTGACCGCGGAAGCGATTGCGCCGAACACACCGAGCGGCGCCGCGCGCATCACGTAGTTCGTGAGGCGCAACATCACCGGCACCATACCGTCAATCGCCTGGATAACGATGCCGACTCGCGGATCTTTCTTCAGCGCACTCAGCGCGATGCCGAGGAACACCGAAAATACGAGAATCTGCAGGATGTCGTTGCGCGCCATCGCATCGAGCAGGCTGGTCGGGAATGCGTGCGTGATCACGTCCCGCGCGTTCAGTGCGGCCGTATTCAACCCCGTGTTCACCTCACCGGCGGTGTCCGTGAGATGCAGGCCGGCTCCTGGCTCCAGCGCATTGGCCATGACGAGCCCCAGGCCCAACGAAATCAGCGATGCGCAGATGAACCAGGCGACCGAGCGAAGGCCAATACGGCCGACGTCTTCGCCGCTGTCCATCCCGGCCAATCCGGAGACGAGTGTGGCGAAGACCAGCGGCGCAATGATCATCTTGATCAGCCGCAGAAAAATGTCCGTTACGATCGAGAAATAGCCGGCGACCGCCTTAAGCGTACCTGGGTCGGCGATGCTTTTGTGACACGCGTAGCCGGCAATGACACCGAGGATCATGCCAACAGCGATGCTGAGAGTAAGGCGATTTTTCATATCCATTCGTCCTTGGGTGGCGCCGGGCTGCCGAAGGCTGCCGAGCACGGAGAATAGGCCCAAGTGACGCTGGCCGGGCGTCACATTTGCCGTTGGAACGAATGGTAGGGAGCGTCAATAAAACCGTGATGCTAGTGCATCATGATCGTATGCGAGTTCCGCATAACATGGGAAAACCCTAGCTGAGCTGAGATGATGCAGCGCGAAGGTGTTGCCAAAGACTATCGAGAAACTCGCTGCGATTGGATGCGTCGCGGTAGACGCGCAGCTCGACTTCGAGATTCCACGCTGGCGGGCCGGCCGGCACAAGGTCGCCCGTGGCCAGTTCGGCGGTGATAGCGCTCTTGGGCAACCACGCCACGCCGTCGCCTTCTAGCACGAGTTTTTTCAACACTTCGGCCATGTCGGACTCGTAGTGCAGTTGCAACGCCGGCGTATCGGGTGCCCGAGTGAGCAGCAGCGCAAGACAACGTCCGAAGTAGCTGGTTTCGGTATACGAAATGAGCGGCAATGGGTTCTGCTTTGTTCCCGGCAGGCGGAAAGTGGGTGCCGATCGCCGATTGGGCTTGCAAGTCGGCATCAGAGTGTCGATACCAACAGTCACGTGTTCATACCTAACAGGGTCGAGATGCAACGGGAGTTCGGGATGATGATAGGCAAACATGAGCTCGCAGTTTCCATTGACGAGCATCAGGATCGAGTCATGGACGTTCGTTGGAATGACGCGCGCTCGCACTTCGCCGAAATGCGATGCAAGCGCTTTGAGCCAGCCCGGCAGGAAGCTCAGTGCGATCGTATGACCGGCCGCTATCTGCAGGCTTTTGCCGGCGATTCGTTGCTCCGTGCGGATGATTGCGCGTGTGTCGAACAATCGGTTGAGCAGATCTTCCGCCGTCTCACGAAATAGTCGCCCGGCTGGCGTCAGAACAGGTGGGAAGCTGCTGCGATCAATTAGCTCGGCGCCGATCCACTGCTCGAGAGACTGGATTCGGCGACTGAAGCCCGATTGAGTGACGTTGCGGAATTCTGCTGCCCGGGAAAAGCTTTGGTATTGAGCGAGGGCGAGGAAGTCCTCAATCCATTTGATTTCCATATTTGCCTTGGAGGTCCGCTGCTGAACTGATCTGCCGTCATCTGGCAGGAGGCAAACAATCGCATCGAGCGAATGCTTATGAAATGTCGCCTTCTTCCACTGTTGTGGGGTGCGGCTCGGAAGAAGAGCTTACGGGTCAAGGGGGCGGGGCGTCAAACGGCACAGGTGTCTTTCTTCGTACCGTGGCTAGCCACCGTTTCGCCGGAAAACAAAACACCGACTTTCGCTTGGTTGCGAAATTTCTGAGCTGCAAGACGTGGCTCGCCGAGCTTCATCGGGTGTACGTGGCGTACGGTTGCGGATCTGGCTGGGTACGCAAGTGCCGACACGCGTGGTCACGCAGCGGCCGACGGCCAGCGACCTTGGTGCCGTCGAGCGTTACCAGAAGTCATTACCTGCGCCGGCGGCAATAGCGCGCCGTCGTTTCGGCACGATTCCAAGGCAACGCTGGCGCTGCTTGCGCGACCTAGGAGCGCTTCCTGTGCCAAGGTGTACGCATGCCTACCGCATGCACTGCCATGGCGCCGACGGAAAGGCATTTGCACCGCTGCTCGCACCGCTCGCGGGCATCCCGTATATGTTGGAGGCAAGTTCCGCGTCGTTGATAAACGTAACGTTGAATGGCACGGCTGATCTCGTCATTGATGGTTTGCCCGCGTCGTATCCGACGCGGGAGTTTGCGAACCTACTGAGCGACCGCCAGATCGCCGATGTGCTGACGTTCATGCGGGCAGGCTGGAATAACGGCGCACCATAGGTTCAGGTGGCGGATGTTGTGAAGCTCATGCAGGCAACGAGTCAGTGATTGGCAACAGGGGCGCGGCGAGCTCGCGAAACCATTGCGCCAACGAAAATCGGGCGGTGCCGGACGTTCGCGCTATGACGTGATCTGCGATCGTTTGTCGGATCAGGCTGCGCAAACGGTTCGGGAGAGAGCGGGGCGATGAACGATCTTGAAAAGACACTAAGCTTCGATACTCCAGCCGAACGATTCCATCAACCCGCTCCATCGATCAGATGAGTCCGCACCATATACTTCAACGCTCAGATTCGTGGTGGCGGGATGGTTCGCAAGGAATGCGGCACGAGCTATCGTCCGCTCTTGGCCGGAACCTTTGATGGTGTCTGCGAGGCCGAGGATGTCGCGAAAGGAACAGGGCATCACTCCGGCAACTTTCTGTCATGTCCTCGAGACGGTGCTCAGCAACTGGTCGCGCGACTCGCACGCGGTCGGTGCGAGCGTCGCGTGGTCGGTGGCGAACAGCGCGTCGCCCTACAGGTTCACGTGTTCGACGGCCGCCGCCGCCGGCTCGGCCGCCGACGCCGGTTCAGCCGGCGCGATGCCGCACTGGAAGACGAGCGTCGCTGGATCGGATTTTTCGCGCAGCGCGCGGGCCGAATCGACGGCGCGCACCGGCCGGTCGCGGCAGATCTTGCTGGCGGCCTTCATGCAGGTCTGCGGGCCGGACAGCAGGCCGTGGCAGTCCACCTCGAACGTACGCACGCCGTCGCGCGACTGCAACTCGGAGGCGCTGTAGGTCAGGCCGGATGCTGTCGAGCACGCGGCGAGGGCCATTTCGGAAAGTGCGAGCGCAAGAGCGAGTTTGTTCAAGGTGACGTCCTCAAAGCTTGGGTTGACCGAGACCGGTCGAAGGTTGCTCGGCTGGCTAGTCGTGCCGTCAGGGCCGCCGCGTGCCGTCCGGCTGGCGAGCCAGGCGGACGGGCAGCGCGACGCGTTACTTCCACTGGTACAGCATGCCGGCGCCGATTACCTTCTGACTCCCGCTGAAGCCGCCGTTGATCGATGCCTTCAGGTTCTCGGTGATCCGCGCCTGCATGTTGACCGCCATTGCCTTCTGGCCGAGGAACGTCGACGTGCCGACACCCATCCCGAAGTTGGCGTCGCGGTCGAGCTGCGGGATCGACGCCATCGCGCCGACGGCCGCGATACCCTGCTTCGCCATCTGGTCGGTCTGCTGCAGTTGCGAATCGAGGCTGTTTATCTGCGCCTGCTGGCCCGACAGCGCCGTCGACAGCTGGTTCACGTTGACTGCATCGGTGCCTTGCGTACCCGGCGCGACGTTGATGATCTGCCGCTGCTGGGTGTCGTTGCCGACCGAGACCACGTTCGAGCGGTTGCTGTCGTTCGACGCGGCGCCGATCGCCACCGAGTTCGAGCCCGCCGTGACGATAGGGCGGTCGTTGCCGGTGCCGTTCATGTCTGCCGCGACGCCGTTGTTGTTCGCCGTGCGCGTCGTGTTGTTGTTCAGCGTCGTCGACAACTGGTTCAACTGTGTGTTGATGTTCGTCACGCCGGTCGACAGCGACGCCACCGTGCTGTTCGTCGAGCTGAGGCCCGTCGATAGCGACGTGAGGCCGGTGGACGTCGACGTCGACAGCGATGCGAGGTTGCTGTTGGTCGACGACAGGCCGGTGGACAGCGAGCTGATACCGGTGGACAGCGACGAGATGTTCGACGCGGTCGACGTCGACAGGCTGTTGACGGCTTGGTTCGTCGCGTTGAGCTGGCTGCCGTTGATCGCGTCGGTGCTGGTGGCCGAGATGCGGCCCGCGGCGACGTTGGTGATCTGGCGTTCCGCGCCCGGCGCGCCGACGCTCACGACGCTCGTCGGCGTGCTGCCCGCGAAGAAGTAGGTGACGCCGCCGATCGTCGCGCTGGACGTCGGGTTGGCGGCGGCCGTGACCGAACCGGTGCCGAGCGCGACGTCGTTGATGTTGTTCGCGACCGCGTTCGAGCCGAAGGCGAGCGAGCCGGTGGCGGCGGCCGTCGACGTATTGCCGAGGGCGAGGGAGCCGTTGCCGGTGGCGGTGTTGGCGTTGCCGATGGCCAGGGCGCCGTCGCCGCTGGCGGCGTTGGCGACGCCGATGGAGACGGCCTTGCTGCCGGTTGCCGAAGCGTTCTGGCCGATGGCGACCGCGCCGTTGGACGACGCGTTCGCACGGTCGCCGACCGCGACGCTGCTCGCGCCCGAGGCGGAGGCGTTGGTGCCGGCGGCGAGCGCGTTGACGCCGGTCGCGCCGTCGTTGTTGTAGTTGGCCTGCTGCGTGCCGTTGTCGTTGGCGCTGTAGTAGTGCGTCTTCGCGGCCTGGATCGCGGTCGACGTCGACGTGGACAGCGACGTGATCGAGCTGGTCGCCGTCGACAGGCCGGTCGATGTGGAGGTCGACAGCGAAGCGACGGTGCTGTCGGTCGAGCTCAGGCCGGTGGACAGCGAGCTGATGCCGGTCGAGGTTGAGGTCGAGAGCGAGGTGATCGTGCTGTTGGTCGAGCTCAGGCCGGTGGACAGCGAGCTGATGCCGGTCGAGGTCGAGGTCGAGAGCGAGGTGACCGTGCTGTTGGCCGAGCTGATGCCGGTCGACAGGGAGCTGATACCGGTCGAAGTCGAGGTGGACAGCGAGGCAATCGAGCTGGTGGCCGTCGAGATGCCGGTCGACAGGGAGCTGATGCCGGTCGAGGTCGATGTCGAGAGCGACGCGATCGAGCTGGTGGCCGTCGAGATACCCGTCGATGTGGAGGTCGACAGCGAAGCGACGGAGCTATCGGTCGAGCTGAGGCCGGTGGACAGCGAACTGATACCGGTCGAAGTCGACGTCGAGAGCGATGTAACCGAGCTGTTGGTCGAGCTGAGGCCAGTCGACAGCGAACTGATACCGGTCGAGGTCGACGTTGACAGCGAGGCAATCGAGCTGGTGGCCGTCGAGATACCGGTCGACGTGGAGGTCGACAGGGACGCGACGGAGCTGTCGGTCGAACTCAGGCCCGTCGACAGCGAGTTGATGCTCGTCGAAGTCGACGTCGAGAGCGATGCAACCGAGCTGTTGGTCGTGCTCAGGCCAGTGGACAGAGAGCTGATGCCCGTCGAGGTGGACGTTGACAGCGAGGCAATCGAGCTGGTGGCCGTCGAGATACCGGTCGACGTGGAGGTCGACAGGGACGCGACGGAGCTGTCGGTCGAACTCAGGCCCGTCGACAGCGAGCTGATGCCCGTCGAGGTGGACGTGGACAGCGAGGCAATCGAGCTGGTGGCCGTCGAGATGCCGGTCGACAGGGAGCTGATGCCGGTCGAGGTCGATGTCGAGAGCGACGCGATCGAGCTGGTGGCCGTCGAGATACCCGTCGATGTGGAGGTCGACAGCGAGGCAATCGAGCTGGTGGCCGTCGAGATACCGGTCGACGTGGAGGTCGACAGCGAGGCGACGGAGCTGTCGGTCGAGCTCAGGCCGGTCGACAGTGAGCTGATACCGGTCGAGGTGGACGTGGACAGGGACGCGATCGAGCTGGCGGCTGACGAGATGCCCGTCGACGTGGAGGTCGACAGCGACGCAACCGAGCTATCGGTCGAGCTCAGGCCGGTGGACAGCGAGCTGATCCCGGTCGAGGTCGACGTCGAGAGCGACGCGACCGAGCTGTTGGCCGACGAGATACCCGTCGACGTGGAGGTCGACAGCGAGCTGATACCGGTCGATGTCGACGTGGAGAGCGAAGCAATCGAGCTGTTGGCCGACGAAATGCCCGTCGACGTGGACGTCGACAGCGAGGTCACGCTGCTAGCCGTCGTCGAGAGCCCGGTCGACAGCGATGCAATCGTGCTGTCAGACGACGACAGTGTCGAAGACAGCGATGCGACGGTACTGTTCGTGCTCGACAGGCCGGTGGACAGCGAGCCGATGCCCGTCGAAGTCGACGTGGACAGCGACGTGATGCTCGAATCGGTCGTGCTCGCGACCGCGTAGAGCTGGCTGCCGTTGATTGCGTCCGTGCTGGACGACGTGATCCGGCCGGCTGCCACGTTGGTGATCTGACGCTCCACCCCTGCGCTGCCAACGCTCACAACGCTCGATGCCGTGGCGCCGGCGAAGTTGCCGTACGTCGTCGAGCCGATGGTTGCGCTGCTGGTCGGATTTGCGGCTGCCGTCACGGAGCCGGACCCGAGTGCGATATCGCCGGCATTGTTAGCGATAGCGTTCGGGCCGATCGCGACCGAGTTTGTGCCGAAAGCCTTGCTGTCAGGCGCAGTCGAATTCGCGTGGAAGTACTTGATGCCCTGGCCGTTGATGTTGTCGATCGCGGAGCCGACGTTGTTGGCGGTGGTCGTCGTGCCGTTCGCGTTGTACGTCGTGTACGACGGCGCCGACACCGTGCCGGTCGCGGGGTTGTACGTCGAACCACCGCCGAGTGCCGCGGCAGTGCTGTTGCCGAGATTGTTGGTGTTGGTCGTCACCGTACTCAGGCCGGTGGACAGAGAGCCGATGCTGGTCGACGTCGACGTGGACAGCGATACGACGGTGCTGTTGGTCGAGCTGAGGCCAGTGGATAGCGAATTGACACCGCTTTGTGCGGTGCTGATACCGGTCGAAGTCGACGTGGACAGCGAAGCGACGGAGCTATTGGTCGAGCTGAGGCCGGTCGACAGCGAGTTGACGCCACTTTGCGCAGTACTGATGCCAGTCGACGTGGAAGTCGACAGCGAAGCAACCGAGCTGTCGGTCGAGCTCAAGCCAGTCGACAGCGAGCTGATGCTCGTCGAGGTCGACGTCGAGAGGAAAGCAATCGAGCTTGTGGTCGACGAGATGCCGGTCGACGTAGAAGTCGACAGCGAAGCGACGGAACTGTTGGTTGAGCTCAGGCCGGTCGACAGCGAGTTGACACCACTTTGCGCGGTGCTGATGCCGGTCGACGCGGAAGTCGACAGGGACGCGACGGAGCTGTCGGTCGTGCTGAGGCCAGTTGACAGCGAGCTGATACCCGTCGAGGTCGACGTCGAGAGTGAAGCAATCGAGCTCGTGGCCGACGAGATGCCGGTCGACGTGGAAGTCGACAGCGAAGCGACGGAACTGTTGGTTGAGCTCAGGCCGGTCGACAGCGAGTTGACACCGCTTTGCGCGGTGCTGATGCCGGTCGACGCGGAAGTCGACAGGGACGCGACGGAGCTGTCGGTCGTGCTGAGGCCAGTTGACAGCGAGCTGATGCCCGTCGAGGTCGACGTCGAGAGTGAAGCAATCGAGCTCGTGGCCGACGAGATGCCGGTCGACGTGGAAGTCGACAGCGAAGTCACCGAGCTATCGGTCGAGCTGAGGCCCGTGGACAGCGAGTTGATGCCGGTCGAAGTCGAGGTCGACAGCGACGTGATCGAACTGTTAGCCGACGACAGACCGGTCGAGGTCGAGGTGGACAGCGAGGTGATCGAGCTGTTGGCCGACGACAGACCGGTCGAGGTCGAGGTGGACAACGAGTCGATCGAGCTATTCGCCGACGACAGCCCCGTCGAGGTCGAGGTCGACAGCGACGTGACCGAACTGTCGGTCGACGACAAGCCCGTCGACAGCGAATTGATCGCGCTAGTGGACGACGAAAGTGTCGAGGACAGTGACGTCACCGTGCTATTCGTGCTCGACAGCCCTGTAGAAAGCGAACTGATACCCGTCGACGTCGAGGTCGACAGCGACGTAATGCTTGAATTGGTCGTGCTCGCGACCGAATAAAGCTGACTGCCGTTGATCGCGTCCGTACTGGACGACGTGACTTGGCCAGCTGCGACATTGGTAACCTGACGCTCCGCGCCTGGCGCACCGACACTCGCCACACTCGCTGGCGTAGTTCCGGCAAAGTTGCCAAACGTCGTCGTGCCGATTGTGACGCTACTGGTCGGATTCGGCGCCGCGGTGACCGAGCCCGAACCGAGTGCGACATCGTTGGCACCCTTCGCAATCGCGTTCGCACCGAAGGCCAGCGAACCGGCGGCGCCTGCCGTCGACGCGTTGCCCAACGCGAGCGAGCCGTCGCCGATTGCCGTATTCGCGTTGCCCAGCGCCACTGCGCCGTTACCGGTCGCCGTGTTGTTCGCGCCCATCGCGACCGCGCCCGTGCCCGTCGCGACGCTCGGATCGCCGATTGCGACCGCACCGTCGCCGCTCGCCGTGTTCGCGACGCCGATCGACACGGCCTTGCCACCCGTTGCCGATGCGTTCTGGCCGATCGCGACCGCGCCGTCCGACGACGCGTGCGAGCCATCGCCGACCGCAACGCTGCTCGCACCCGATGCACTTGCATTCGTGCCAGCGGCGAGTGCATTGATGCCCGTGGCGCCGTCGTTGTTGTAATTGCCTTGCTGCGGACCGTTGTCGTTGACGCTGTAATAGTGCGTCTTCGCAGCGTTGATCGCGGTCGAGGTCGACGTCGACAGCGATGTCACCGAGCTGTTGGTCGAACTCAGGCCGGTCGACAGTGAGCTGATGCCGGTCGACGTCGACGTGGACAGCGACGTGATCGAGCTGTTGGCCGACGACAGGCCGGTCGAGGTCGAAGTCGACAACGACGTGATCGAGCTGTTCGCCGACGATAAGCCCGTTGAGGTCGAGGTGGACAGCGAAGTGATCGAGCTGTTAGCCGACGACAGCCCCGTCGAGGTCGAGGTGGACAGCGAGGTAATCGAGCTGTTAGCCGACGACAGGCCGGTCGACGTGGAAGTCGACAGCGACGTGATCGAGCTGTTAGCCGACGAGAGGCCAGTCGAGGTCGACGTGGACAGCGACGAGATCGAGCTATTCGCCGACGACAGGCCCGTCGAGGTCGACGTGGACAACGACGTGATCGAGCTG